>AFHY01000006.1 GCA_000213395.2 gamma proteobacterium SCGC AAA007-O20 | reverse complement strand
GCTTTGGCGGCTGATCCTGAGATATTATTAATGGATGAACCTTTTAGTGCCCTAGATCCATTAATCAGAAGACAGCTTCAAATAGAGTTTATTAAGCTATCAAAAAATTAAAAAAACAACAGTCTTTATCACTCATGATCTAGATGAAGCAGTTAAAGTTGGCCATCGGCGCAAATAACTCTTCACGATTAACTCTCATTGAGTTATTGCCTCCTATCAATAAAGCTGGTTGCATATAGAAACCAGGGGTCTTTAATTCAAGCTGCTCTCCACCACAAACTACTTCACAACCTTCCTCTCTAGCTAAATCCATATATTTAAGGTTTGAAGCTAATTGCTCCTCGCTTGATGCAGGACCAATTTGAGTGCCCTCTTCAAGTGCATGTCCCACTTTAAGCGCAGAAGTTGATTTTTGCATACGATCGATAAATTCGTCATGGATTGACTCGTGAACAACTAATCGAGAAGAGGCTGTACACTTTTGACCGGTACTCCCAAACGCCCCACCTGTTGCTGCTGCAACAGCAACTTCAATATCAGCATCATCCATTACTACCAAAGGATTCTTTGAACCTAATTCTAATTGGAATTTAGTTAAATTTTTTGCTGCAGCGCCCGCAATCTGAAGACCAACATCATAAGAACCTGTAAAACTGATGGCATGGACCATAGGACTTTCTACTAGTGCTTGACCAATAGAAGAACCAGAACCCATAACTAGGTTAAATAAACCTTTTGGAATATCCTGTTTAGAGATAATCTCAGTTAATGCAACCGCACTAGCAGGGGTTAGGTTTGCAGGCTTCCAAATAACGGCATTACCAAACGCAAGTGCTGGGGCAATTTTCCAACTCGCAGTCGCTGTAGGAAAATTCCAAGGGGAAATAATTGCAACCGTGCCCATAGGTTCACGACGAACGTCAACCTCTATGCCCGGCCTAACGGAGTCTGCCGTGTCACCACTTTGACGAAGCACCTCAGCAGCGTAATAAGTAAAAAATTGACCAGCCCTATAAACTTCTCCTTTACCTTCAGCCAATGGCTTTCCCTCTTCACGAGACAACAACTCACCTAACTCAGCACTACGAGCCATCATCTCTTCACCGATCTTCATTAGAACAGCCTGTCTCTGCTCTAAGCCTGTAGCCGACCATTGCTTTTGAGCAATTTGAGCGGCATTTAGTGCGTCTTCAAGTTGCGACTTGCTTGCTTGTGTATATTCACCAATAACATCATGGGTATCGGAGGGATTAATGTTTGATATGTTGCTAGGACCTGCAATCCAGTCTCCAGCAATATAATTATTTGATAGATTTGACATGTAATATTTTGAAGATTTGAAAGAACTGAATTTTACTCTGTGTTTTTGATTATTCAATGGATTAAGGCTTTTATTAGCCAAATAATACACTTTTTAACTAAATCAAGACTATTATTATGCTGGCTTCAAATATTATTGACTTTTAAATAACAATGCATAATAATCTTTTGTATTCATTTATCTTAATTTATCATGAGTAGTAACACAGAGCGTCTTGGTCGGAACGTAAGGAGAGCTGATCGATTAAAAACTAAAATCGAAATGCTCCCGACATTAAAGCGCAACATTCCCTTAACGGAACCGATGAGCGAAGAGCAGATTCTGCAAATGGACAACGCCTCTTTATCAATCCTTGAAGAAGTAGGTGTTGAGTTTCACGACCCCATTGCCCTTCAACATTGGACTGATGCAGGTGCTGATGTCAAGGGAGAGCGCGTACACTTTGATAGAGGCCTTATTCGTGAATTAATTTCGACCATTCCTGAAAATCTTACCATGGAGGCGCGTGACCCTGAAAAATCACTTGAAATTGGAGGCAATAATTCAATCTTTGTGCCTATGACTGGCGCCCCATTTATCTCTGATCTTGAAAACAAAAGGCGTCTTCCAACTCTGGAGGATTTGGCTAATTTTCACAAACTTTCACATATGCTTCCCGCTCTCCATTCGAGTGCTCACCATATTGTTGAGCCAATGGATCATCCGATTTCTCATCGTCACCTTAGAATCACCTATTCATCAATGAAACACTCAGATAAAACCTTTATGGGTATGACAACCAGTGGCAAAAATGCTGAAGATGTGATGGAAATGTGCAAGATACTCTTTGGTGCAAAATATATTGATAGTCATCCGGTAGTCACTGGTAATGTAAACGGAAATTCACCACTAGTATGGGACCAAACCATGCTCTCAGCGCTACGCGTTTTTTCTGCCCACAACCAACCTGTACTTTGCTCACCATTTGTTCTAGGTGGTGCCAATACGCCAGCAAGTGTCGCCCCGACTGTTGCTCAACTAAATGCAGAAGCTCTATCGGCACTCGCTTATACGCAAGTTATCCGCAAAGGAGCGCCGGCCATCTATGGTCACTATCTTGCTACAGTATCAATGCAATCAGGAGCACCAATGGCGGGGACACCTGAGATCTCTTTAATGAATTTTATGATTGGACAAATGGCGCGTTATTACAAAGTTCCCTGGCGCAGCTCAAACACACTAGGCGGTTCAAAACTATTTGATGCACAATCAGGCTATGAAAGCGCCTCGACTATGATGGCCGTTCTTCTGTCGGGCGCTAACTATATTTGGCACTCTGCCGGTTGGAATGAAGCTGGAATGCACTGCTCAATGCCAAAGTTTGTAGTCGATGCTGAACAATGTGAAATGGGTTATAGAATGGCAGAAGGTATTCGCTGGGATGATTTTGATGAAGGTTTAGCTGCCATTAGAGATGTAGGTCCTGGTGGCCACTATCTCGGACATCAACATACAATGGACAATTTCCAAAGGGCATTTTTTATGCCCAAATTATTTGACAATAATTCTATCGAACAATGGGAAGCTGATGGAAGTAAGGATACAATACAGAGAGGGATCGAGGGTGCTAAGAAATTACTAGCTGATTACCAAGAACCTAAATTGGATGAAGATAAGGATGAAGAACTTCTTGATTTTATTGTTAGAAGAGAAACTACAATTCCCACAATGGAAGCGCTTAATCAGGAATATTAACTTATGGGTGATGAAATGACAAAAGTGGCGTTAATCACAGGAGCCTGTGGTGGAATCGGCAGGGCGCTCGTTTATAAATATGCCAGTCAAGGTATTTCACTTGCAATTGCTGATAAATCTTTAAACGAAGTTACAATACTTGTGGATGAGGTCGTAAGTAAGGGTGGAACCGCTAAAGCTTTTTCAGGAGACTTGACTAAAAAAAGCTATTGTGACAATTTACCTAATGTCGTTAAACAAGAATTTGGCAGAATTGATATAATTGTAAATAATGCAGGCTTGATGCGTCGTGGAGCTATAACTGATACATCTGATAAAGACTATAATTTATCAATGTCTGTAAATGTTGAAGCACCTTTTCGAATCGTTAGAGCTGCAATACCCTTAATGGCAGAAGCTGGGGGTGGCGCAATTGTTAATACCTCTTCTTGCTGGGGCATCAATCCAGGTCCAAATCATCTAATTTACTGTACAACCAAAGCAGCATTAGCAGCGATGACGCAATGCTTAGGACGAGACCATGCACATCAAAATATCCGCATTAACGCTGTTTGTCCCAACGAAGTCAACACATCTATGCTTAGAACCGGCTTTGAAATACGCGGACTGAATCCAGATGCTGCAATTAATGAATTAAATAAATCAGTTCCATTAGGTCATATCGCTGAACCAGAAGAAATAGCAAATGTTATTGCATTTTTAACTTCTGATGATGCTGGATATATCTGTGGATCTTTAGTGGAGGTCAATGGTGGAAAAGCGGTTTACTAATAAAGTCGTTATTGTTACTGGTGGCTCTCAAGGCATCGGCTTAGCTTGTGCAAAACGCTTTCAAGATGAAGGTGCAACAGTTTGTGCTGTCCAACGCAGCAAGTCCGAAAATTTTGAATCCTATGAATTTGACTTAAGCAAGGAAAAGGAATGCTTGAAAAGCATTGAAATGATTGTTAATAAACATCATCGTATAGACGTCTTGGTAAACAATGCAGGGATGATAGAGGAGGCCTTAATAGAAGATATGACCCTTGATAGTTGGAACCAAACTATATCACTCAATCTAACAGCACCATTTTTAATGAGCAAATATGCAATGCCACATTTAATCAAATCGGTGGGCTCTATTGTCAATATAGGATCCATTGAAGGATTAGGGGCAAATCCAAAACATGCAGCATATTGTGCCAGTAAGGCGGGTCTTCATGGACTAACCCGAGCCGTCGCTATTGATCACGGTGCAGATGGAGTACGTTGCAATGCTGTCGCACCAGGTTGGATAGATACAACAATTAATGAGAATTTTATTGAGTCAATGCCAAATCCCAATCATTTTAGAGATAATATTGGTAAGGTTCATCCACTCAAAAGAACTGGAAAGGCCGAAGAAATTGCATCTCTAGTGGCATGGCTTGCCTCAGCTGAGTCAAGCTTTGTTACCGGTCAGATTTACACCGTTGATGGTGGACGTATGGCAAAACTTAGCCTACCAAACACTTAAGGGAAAAATGAAATTTGAAGGAATATACACGCCCATTGTCACTCCCTATGATGACAATCATGACATCAATTACGATGCAATTGAGGCCATTGTTGATGATCTGATTAGTAGTGGTGTTCACGGCTTAGTTGTTGCCGGCACTACTGGTGAATACTACTCCCAAGAGAAAGATGAACGCCTGCAGTTAATGAAAACTTGTAAGGAGGTTATTGGAAATCGACTCCCCTTCGTTGTCGGCACAGGTGCTATTCGAACTGAAGATTCWGTTTTTTTTGCTGAAGAGGCGGCTAAGGTCGGAGCTGATGCAATTTTAGTTTCAACTTCACCTTATGCACTACCCACAGAGAGAGAAAATGCACTCCACGCCCTGGCTATTGATCGAGCCGCAAATCTACCGATCATGCTATACAATTATCCTGGACGTACTGGTGCCATGATGGGCGCAGAATATCTGGATCGAGTTGCAAGGTCTGCTAATTTTTGCGCCATTAAAGAAAGTAGCGGTGATATTGACCGACTCCACTTATTGGCAAGAGATTACTCCCACATTCAACTATGTTGTGGCATGGATGACCAGGCATTAGAATTTTTTGCTTGGGGTTCAAACTGCTGGGTCTGCGCTGGCTCAAACTTTGCCCCAGAAGCACACGTTGCTCTCTATCAAGCTTGCCGAGTTGAGGGTAACTTTGATAAGGGTAGGCGCATAATGTCTGCAATGATGCCACTCATGAGAGTACTCGAACAAGGTGGCAAATTTATTCAATGTGTTAAACACGGATCAACGATGAGAGGGCTAGCGGTAGGCCCACCAAGAAAGCCGTTACAACCACTCAACAAAGATGATAAACGCCAACTCGAGCAGGTCATCGGTGTCATGAACCAGACGATTAATCTAATTACAAAGGAGGGTAGCTAGATGCCAGATTTACTAACTCACGAGGAATACCAAGCGATTGAGAAATCACTAGATTTTCCAACTAACGCTTTTATCAATGGACAATTTCAGGCCTCAAAATCAGGCAACACTTTCGAAACAATTAATCCAGCAACAGGTCAAGTGATTGCAAAGATAGCAGCCTGCAACGCTGATGATGTTGACCATGCCGTTGCTAAGGCACGAGAATCGTTCGACCAAGGACACTGGTCTAAGCTACATCCAAGTGAGAGAAAAGAGGCACTCATTAAACTTTCAAAACTCATTAAACGAAACATTCAAGAGCTCGCTGTAATGGAAAGTATTGATTCGGGTAAACCGATTCGTGACTGTGTGACAATTGATCTTCCAGAGACAATTGATTGTCTACTTTGGCATGCAGAGGCAGTTGATAAGATTTATGATCAAACCGCCCCTGCAGGTGAAGATGCTCTGGCAGTTATAGTTCGTGAACCAATAGGCGTTGTAGGCTGTGTTTTGCCATGGAACTTTCCGTTATTGATGCTGGCTTGGAAAATTGCTCCTGCACTCGCTGCTGGTAATTCAGTTATTGTTAAACCTGCAGAACAAACTAGCCTAACAGCTCTTAGGATAGCTGAACTATCAATAGAGGCAGGCATTCCAAGAGGTGTATTCAATGTACTAACAGGAATGGGTCCAGATGTAGGTCAGCCTTTAGGTTTGCATCCAGATGTTGATATGGTGTCATTCACAGGCTCAACAGAAACTGGTCGTCGATTTCTGCGTTATTCAGCCGACTCTAATCTGAAGAAAATCGTCCTTGAGTGTGGTGGAAAGAATCCGGCAATTGTTTTAGATGATGCCGAAGAATTGGATTTAGTTGCTGAACACTTGATCAATGCCTCTTTTTGGAATATGGGCGAGAATTGCTCAGCCAACTCCAGATTAATCGTTCAAGAAAACATCAAAGAAGCCTTGTTAGATAAAATGCTTGCTCATCTTCGTGATTGGAAAACAGGTGATCCGCTTGACCCTTCCAACTACCTTGGCTCTTTAGTTGATGTGGAACATTTCAAAAAAGTTTGCAGTTATTTGGATAACGACAACATCATTACTGGCGGTGTCACTGAGAGTCCTTGTTACGTCCTTCCTACGATAGTTGATAAGGTTGATCCTAACTCTAAATTAGCCCAAGAAGAAGTTTTTGGTCCGATACTTTCTGTCATAACTGTGAAATCATTTGATGAGGCCATCGCTGTTGCAAACAATACCGATTATGGTCTTGCTGCAAGTGTGTTTACAGCCAATGGCAAAAAAGCAATCAGGGCTGCAAGATCAATTAAGGCTGGTACAGTAACAGTGAACTGCTACGGCGAGGGTGATATGAGCACACCATTCGGTGGCTATAAGCAGTCAGGCTTTGGCGGAAGAGACAACTCTATTCATGCACATGATCAATACACAGAATTAAAAACGATCTGGATAGATCTTTCCGACCGTACTCCTGAAGAGTCTGTCGACTAGCCTTACCTGATAGTAAGTGGCTAGTATGATTCATCTCCCTATCAACCCTGGCATCTCAGGCTGGAGTGGGATCTTATCTCCTAGGCAGGCAAATAAGCAATTGGATGAAAATCTGAATGCTGATTATCTTGTAATTGGTGCAGGTTTTGCAGGACTCTCTGCGGCACGTCGCCTTAATCAATTACAGCCCGATGCAAAGATTGTAGTATTGGAAGCTTGTGAGGTGAGTGAAGGTCCAGCTGGTCGCAATTCAGGTTTTATGATTGACCTACCTCATGACTTATCATCTGACGATTATTTAGGCAGCGTTGAAAAAGATATTGAGCAAACACTTATTAATCGCTCTGCAATTGAATTTGCAAAAAGTGCATCCGAAGAGTACCAAATGCCTTCAGAAGCACTACAACAAGTTGGTAAAACTAATGCAGCTGCAACCCCCAAAGGCATGGCTTTCAACGCCGACTATGCAAAACATTTAACTAAAACAGGCGAGGATTATCGACTATTAGATGCCAATCAAATGCATGACCTTACTGGTATTGACTATTATCAAGGGGGATTATGGACACCCGGTGCCGCGCTCTTACAACCCGCCCTCTATATCCAAGGCTTGGCTGATGGTGTTGCGCAATATTCAAATTTACATCTCTATGAAAACTCACCGGTCATTGATTTGATTGATGGAGGTAAGCACGATGGTCAGACACTTTGGCAAGCGAAAACAAGTCTAGGGTCAGTCACCAGCCCTAAGGTCATTTTGGCTGTCAACGGTTTGATTGAAAAATTTGGATATTTTCAAAATAGACTGATGCATATTTTTACTTATGCCTCTATGACTAGACAACTTAGCTCCGAGGAAGTTGAGAGTTTAGGGGGTCAATCTGAATGGGCATTTACCTCAGCAGACCCGATGGGTTCATCCATTAGGCGCTTGTCTGGAATAGGTGGTGATCGCATCGTAGTTCGCAATCGTTTTACCTATGATCCCAGCATGGAAGTCTCACAATCACGAATGGCTGCAGTATCCAGTAGCCATATATCGGCTTTCAATGCTCGATTTCCAATGCTAGACAAAGTATCAATGGAGTATTGTTGGGGAGGCCGCTTATGTTTAAGTTTAAATAACGTCTTTGCAGAAGGTGAGGTTGCAGAAGGCGTATATTCTGCATGCTGTCAGAATGGCCTTGGTACGGCCAAAGGTACGGCCATTGGAATTATCTCTGCTGAAAAAGCGAGCGGCACAAAAGAAAGCCTTGTTCCTAATTTTAAAACAGAAGAAGCGCCAAAAAAACTTCTCCCAAAACCGTTGATGTGGATTGGTGTTAATAGCTATATTCGATGGAAAGAGCTAGGTGCAGGAAAAGAAAAATAATCGCTAATTAAAACTTATAACTGAATCAGAAAATATCTATTCGAAGTTAAATATCCAAGCCAGATATTATTGATGTTAAAATTATTAATTTCCTTTTATGAGCGAGATAAATCTAGTCTCAGAATACTATTATGATTGATAAGTTTRAAAGAATTAAATTAGGCCATTTCCCAACTCCTATAGAATATTTAAATAATATTAGCGAACATTTAAACGGTCCTCAAATATATATAAAAAGAGATGATTGTACTGGTTTAGCCACAGGCGGAAATAAAACAAGAAAATTGGAATTTCTAATGCCTGATGCCATTAAAAACCAGGCTGATCTTGTTGTGACTGTGGGTGCCGTTCAGTCCAACCATACTCGTCAAACTGCTGCTGCATGTGCAAAACTTGGTTTGAAATGTCTAATCGTTTTAGAGCAAAGATTAAAAGATGCTCCAAATGCTTACATGACGTCAGGAAATGTTTTCTTAGATAAGATTTTTGGCGCTGAAGTCGTGCTATGTCCTAGTGGAAAAGATGTCAAAGAATACGCTGAAGAAATAATGGCAGAAAGAAAAAATAATGGCGCTAATCCTTATTACATTCCTGTTGGTGGCAGTAATCATATTGGTGAACTTGGATATATTGAATGCATGAGAGAAATTATTGAAGACGATAAAGACAATTCTTTTACTCATATTGTGTTGGCAAGTGGCAGTGGAGGAACACATTCAGGCTCTATAGCAGGCAAAATATATTACAAAAGTAATATAAAAATTGTTGGCATTAGTGTTAAAGACAAAAAACATGATCAAGAAGAAAAAGTTTTTAAACTAGCTAAGGAGGGTTGCAACTATATTCAATGCGACGAACCAAAACGCGAAGATATACTTGTTTTTGATGACTATGTAGGAGGTGGTTATGGTGTTCCAACCAATGGAATGAATGAAGCTGTTAATCTAATGGCAACAAAAGAAGCTATACTCTTAGACCCCGTTTATTCAGGAAAAGGATTTGCTGGTCTGATTGATTTAATACAAAATAAATATTTTAGAGACACAGATAAAATCTTATTTATTCATACTGGAGGTGCAGTTTCATTGCATGCATATGAATGGGCTTTCTAAATATATCATTTGATATAAGAGCGTTTAGTTTTTCTTCTTACCTTGTATGACTTGATCGAGTATTAAAGCGCAAAACAAGATGGCAACACCAGCCAAAATTCCTTGCCCCACATTTGCATATTGCAATGCTTCTAAAACATCCTGCCCAAGTCCTTTTGCACCAATCAGAGAGGCAACAACAACCATTGCTAAACTCAACATAACTGTCTGATTAACGCCGGCAAGAATTGTTGGCATAGCGAGAGGCAAGTCAACCTTTGTTAATAGATACCATTTAGAGGCACCATAAGCTATCGCAGCCTCTCTTATCGTCTCAGGAACACCTTTCAATCCTAAAACTGTCAACCTGACTACCGGGGTTCCGCCAAAAATCATGGTAATAATTACAGCAGAAACCTTTCCAGTCCCAAAAAAAGCAATTACAGGAATCATAAATACAAATGCAGGCATGGTTTGCATAAAATCCATGATGGGTCTAATGAAAGAATAAAATTTAGGTCTTGTAGCACAATAAATTCCAAGTGGGATTCCAATAGATATACTTAATATAGCAGCAGTACCCAATAAAGCCAAAGTTGTCATTGCCTTTACCCAAAACCCTAAAAAGCCCATATAAGCCAAAAATGCGAGAGAATAGATTGCTGCACGCGGTCCTGCCGAGAGTCCGGTCATTAATACTATTGCACTGATGACCACAACCCATGGCGTTTTAACAAATAACATTTCCAGTGAATCCAAGACACTTCTTATTCCATATGTGATGGCACTAAAAAGAGCATCACCCTTAATAACTGCATAATCAAAGGCTCTTTCTACACCATCTATTGAAGCAAGCCTTATATCTGGATGCGTAGGAAAGTCAGCAAACAACTTCACTAAATCTGGAAAACTATAGTGAATCGTCGAAAAGACAATAATTATCAGCGCAAAACTTATACTCAGCAGGTAATTTTTAAATTCCATTCCTGGACTGATCAGCTTATTTGAAAGCCATTCAGAAAATCTCTTTTCTAAAATTGAATTGGCTAATACTCCTTGTAGCGATCTTATAAGAATAAATAAAACAATTCCACCAATGGCAATTGCAACTCCAGAAGCCTCTATACGTTGAGCCTCTTGTAAGTAGCCAGCTATTGAATCCTCGAGTGACTTGATCGTTCTTCTGAACATTTCTACTTTGTCTGAATTGCTTTCTATTGCAGCTTGGAGCTGTTTCTGTCGAAAATCAATCGTTGACTGAATTTGATCAATTTTTTTATAAGCCTCTATACTAATATTTCCAAAGAAGCCTCTAACAATTTGAACAATGGCAAAAGCTTCAATAATTAAAAATGCCAGTGACCAGTTCCATATATTTCTAATTCCAAACCATGTTGAGCCAAATAAAAATGCTGATAAATTAAATGAAAAAATAAACTTTGAGGCATTATTGATTCGCTCAAATTCATGAATATAATAGTCGGGATTAGTCTTTACAAAATCTTTAATTTGACTTTTATTTAGATAGTTATTTTCACTCATCTTGGCCCTCAACAATAGAAACCAGTAGGTCTTTATGAGATATCACACCAACATCATGATTAGCTGAATTTTTTATAACAATAGGCTTATCACTTGCGACAGAATTTTCAATTAAACTACTTAAAACATCATTTTCATTCATTCTTATCGCATCTTTTGGAATATCACCATAACTCTTACTATATTCATCTATTGGCTTCATAATTGATTTCGCTTTGACAACTTCGAGTCTTGAAATCCCTTTCACAAAGTCTGCCACATAATCATCCTCTGGCTTCATGACTATTTCTTCAGGGGTTCCTACTTGAATAACTTTACCATCCCTCATAATTGCAATACGATGGCCAACTTTAACTGCTTCATCTAGATCATGAGTGATAAAGACTGTTGTTTTTTTAATTTTTTTGTATAGCTTAATAAACTCTATTTGAAGCTGTCTTCTGATTAATGGATCTAGGGCACTAAAAGGTTCATCCATTAATAATATCTCAGGATCAGCCGCCAAAGCTCTTGCCAATCCTACACGCTGTTGCATACCACCAGAGAGCTCATGTGCATATTTATTACCCCACCCTTTAAGTTCAACTGTATTTAAAATTTCATTCGCCTTTGCGTATCTTTTATTTTTATTAATACCTCTAATCTCTAATGGCATAGCAATATTATCAATGACAGATCGATGGGGCATTAAGGCAAAATTTTGAAACACCATACCAATTTTTTTGTTTCTAAATTCTTGTAGTTGATTTTTTTCTAATGCCATTACATCTTGACCATCAATTAAGATTTTTCCAAGTGTTGGCTCGAGCAACCTATTAATATGCCTTACAAGGGTTGATTTACCGCTTCCAGAGAGCCCCATGACACAGAATATTTCCCCTGGATTAACATCAAATGAAACATCGGAAACGCCAATTACTGAGTTGTACTTTTCTAAAGCATCTTGCTTAGAAATATTCTTTTTAGTGATTGCTTCTATGGCTTCTGCAGATGTATTTCCAAATATCTTTGAAATATTTTGAATTTCAATGAAACTGCCAGAGTTTTCAGACGACATAATATTTATTTTTAATGAAAAAAAACCGGCGCCTAAGACGCCGGTTTTAAGACGAACTAGTTAAATTATAAACCTAACCAGCCATCAACAGTACCTTCGTTTTGAGACATCCAATCTCTAGCAACTTCTGCAGGATCTCTCTTATTGACAGACACTTCATAAGCTAGCCATGAAACATCATCAGATGTAAGCTGGAAGTTATTGAAAAATTCAACAATTGCTGGTGACTTAGCTTCTAGAGAAGTGCCCCAACCAATTTGAATGTTCTTCAATGCATCCTTTGAAGCTACATATGATTTTGTATACCAATCTGCATCAGTTTTTGGCTGAATCATTTTGTATTTCTCTGGGTCATGAGTAGGCTCAGTTAACATCACAACATCAGCCATTCCCCAAATAGCGTGTGGCTTATAGCAATAGAATGCATAACCTTCGCCTTTCTTAATTGAGTCTAATACTCGAGCATTTTTTACAGCTTCAGCTGCTCTAATTGGCTCAATTCCAGCATCAAGTAGTTGGTAATCTCTTACCTTTACTTCATTGACGTTTGCAGATGCCCATCCATCAGCACCAATCCAAAACTCACCTTTACCGTTGCCATCGCTATCCATAGCTGCAACAACCTCAGGTCTACCAAGATCGAAAATTGAAGTTATATTCATCTCTGCTGCAAAATCTTGAGAGACACAGTAACCTTGGTTTCCTTCATAGCTTAGTGAACTTAACCTAAGTGTTCCTTTAGGAACTAGGTCATTAGTGTAGGCCTGTTGGTTAGGTAACCAGACATCAGGGTGAACTTCAATTTCACCTTTACTTCTATCAATGGCTCCATATATAGCTGTATTGTTTCCTGGTACAAGCTCAACTTCGCCACCCATTTTGTCAGTAATAACTGCAGACAGCAAGTTAGCTATTGCAGTTGCTCCTGTCCAACCTGGATCACCGATATTAACTTTTTCTGCATAGCTTGACATTGACATAGAAAATGCAATTAATCCTGCTATAAAAGTCTTACTTAATATTTTCATTTTTACTTCTCCTTAATTTTATAAATTGACACATAACCACAAAAAATACTTTCTTTTTAGGGAAAAAATTACCCAAACCAATAAATAAATTGAAGTAATTTGTTGTGTTTTTTAGCTCATATATATGAGTTGCTTACATATTACCATGAAATTACTCAGGATAAAACCCATTTGTAGAGTTAGCTTAAGTCAGCTTGCACAATGTCTGTAAAAGAAAATATAGAACCTGAGTGAGAAAAATTAATGGTTCAGGTAAATAAAAAAATTCAATTTACGTATTTATAGAAATGAAGATTTTTTAGGATAGAAAATTTTTTACAATTGTATTAAATAACTTTGGTTTTTCCATGTGTGAATTATGGGCACAGTTTTCAATGATCTCTACTCTAGAACCAACTATTCCTTTTTTTAATATTTTTTGCTGAAACCAATCATAAGAACGATCTTTATCTGACCATATAATAAGAGTTGGGCACTTAATATGTTTTAGTTGTTCCCTTCCATCCCAACACTCCCAAGCATCAAGACTAGCCAGTGCAGCTTGTGTTGTAGCTTTTTCACCTTCATCAATACATAATTTAAATCCATCACCAATTAGATAATCAATAAACCATGTTTTTGCGATTTCTTGTCTAACTTTATTTAAACCAAATTTTTTAATTTTAGTTCTTGATTCGTTTATGGTTTCAAATCTATTTGGTAAGACTCCAATAGAGCCTGTACCAAAACAAATTAACTTATTTATACGCTCTGGATAAAGAGTGGCCATTTCTTGAACTACCATTCCACCCATGGAATGCCCGAGTAAATTAAACTTTTCTATTTTTAAATAATCTAAAAGCTCAAATACTTGATTGGCATTTTCTTTTATTGTTGATGGCGCAGTCATATGAGAGCTTTCTCCATAACCAGCCAAAGATGGCATGATTAAATCATAATCATTCTTTAATTCTTCCTGAAATTTCCACATGGATTGACCACCTAGATATCCATGAATTAATACTAGAGGATATCCAGTTCCTATTTTTTTATAAGACAACATATTCAACTATTAATTAGGTGGCACCAAAACTAGTTTTCCGACATATTTTTTCGCCAAGAAATCTGTCTGAGCTTGAACAATATCTTTGAGAGGATAGTTCTTTGCGACCAAAGGTTTAATTTCATTTCTTTCAATATAACCAATCAAATTTTCAAAAACTTTGCTGCTCTGAAAAGTACATCCTATCAACATTAAATCCTTTAAATACAAAGTCCTAACATCCAATTCAACGATTGGTCCAGCAATCGCCCCTGCTGTTGCATAGCGACCACCTTTCTTAAGCACCTCAAGTAATTCTCCCCATTTACTACCAGCAACAAGATCAATCACTACATCAACGCACTCCTTACCCAGAATGTCAATTAAATTGTCCTCTCGTTTTGCGACATGATCGGCACCAATACTTTTGATGTCGGTGATTTTTTGTTCGCTAGTTACTGCGATAACTTTTGCTCCACGTCTCTTAGCTAACTGGATTGCAGCTGATCCAACGCCACCAGAGGATCCCGTAATCAAAACAGTTTCACCCTTACTAACATTTGATCGCTCCAAGAGATTTTCAGCTGTTGAGTAGGCACAAGGAATAGAAGCTAATTCAATATCACTCCAGTCGCTCTCGATTTTATAACTTTCATCACTAAAAGCAACCATGTACTGTGCAAAGGCGCCATTACATTCTGAGCCTACGGACCAGCTCTCAAAGGGCCGATAGTCAACTGCATGTTGCTGCATAGTACGTACTAAAACACGCTCACCTATTCGCTTACTATCGACCTGTTCACCAACTGCAACAATTTCACCATAGCAATCTGCCCCCTGAATGATGGGAAAACTGAGAGGAACACCTGACCAACTTCCATCATCATTCTCAGCATTATCAAAACCTTCAGCACCTCCAACACTTGTTTCACCTGTTACCGATTTTGAATACCAGGCAGTACGTGTATTGATGTCAGTATTATTAATTCCTGCGCCCAAAACCTTAATGAGCACTTGTTCTGAATTTGGACTAGGCACTTCAACATCAGTGCGGAAATCTAAAACATCAAAACCGCCATGGCCGGTTGTTAAGACTGCGCTCATCTTTTTTGGAATACTGATCATCCCGTCCCCTAAAACACTATTCAGTTAACATTACAGCAACAAGTCAGATTCGAAAGGGTAATTTGATAGCACCTCGTGGCCCTTTTCAGTAATCAAAACCTGTTCCTCTAGTTTGACGCCTGGCCCACCATCACAGCGTCCGACATAGCTCTCCACGGTTAAAACCATTCCCGGTCTTATGACGCCATCACAACTGTTTTCATCCCACTCCCATGTGAAGGGAATGGCGGGATATTCGTCACACAATCCGACTCCATGATACAACATTGAATAGTGTCGAAACTCACTTTTCGGGTACTCTCTACAAGAAAATGACAACTCTTTAAAGGTAAGACCTGGTCGTAATATCTTTAAATTTTGTTGAACCTGCTCGTAAGCCATAGTATAGATTTCTTTTTGTGCTGAACTTGCCGGCTTGTCACCACACATCCAGGTACGAGAAATGTCGGTACAGTAACCGTATACACCAACTAAATCTGTGTCAAAACCTATTAACTCTCCATCCTGAATAGGGCGTGAGGAGCATTCGTGATACCATGGATTAGCCCTGGGGCCGGCCGCAAGTAGACGCGTCTCGATCCATTCAGCTCCTCTAGAAACAGCCTCCATTTGGAAATGACTCCAGAGTTTTTGCTCAGTAATTCCAGGCTCAGAATGGGAACGCATTAACTCAATAGATTTTTCACAGGCAAATATAGAACATCTCATTGCAACGATCTCTTCTTCCGACTTGATCAACCTTGCCAATTCCATCACCTCCTCGCCATTAGCTAGCTCCAAACCTTGCTCTTCAAGCTGATGAACACCCTCAGTTGCGCAATGATCTAGAGCCAATCGTTTATTGCCATGACCAAATTGAGCAACTATTTCTGCAATCTCCTTAGCCCAGATTTTGGCCTTGCGTTTGCTAAATTCACCCGCAAGAAAATACAGATAGGTAATCGCTGTACGCACTTCCGTTATTAGTGGGTTATGGTTAGAAAGAAACTCATTTCCTTCAAACTCGAAAATAATCACAGGACCTTGTGCCATTACTAAAGCGTATCGTGCTGCGTTATGCGATGTCCAGGCAGACATATTTGTGCTGTCGATTGCATAGCGAATATTGACTGGATCATAGAGTAGAATACCGGCACAATCAAACTCAATCAATTTATCACGAACCCTTTGTAATCGGTACTCCCGAATACTTGTCATATTTGGACTTACCAATCCAGCTTCTACCCACTCAGATTCAGCAAGAGCGCCTGGACCAAGTATATGTTTATTTAGACTATAAATATCTTCATCACCTACTGCTTGAGAGGCAATTTTCGTTTGATACTTTTTGTTTTGGTTAAAACTCATAGTCAAGCCTCCTTATTAACGCATTTTCGACCCACTTGGATCGTATAGTGGTTTCATAACAACACTCGCTTGATGAAACTTACCTAATATCTCCACTTCAAGCTCAGTATCCTCGTCAATCAATTCAACTGGCAAGTACGTCATTGCAAGTGATTTACTAACTGAATGACCGTAACCACCAGAAGTAACGTAGCCGACACATTTACCATTATGCATCACTGCCTCATCGCCACTTACATCGGTTTCGGTTTCAATTTCTAAAACAGACAAATGTTTTTTTGCGCCATTTTCTTTCTCTTTTAACGACACAGTTTTACCAATAAATTCTTTATCCCAGTTGACGAAAAAGTCCAATCCAGATTCTGTCACTGTGAAGTCAGGTCGGAAATCCATCGTCCAAGCTCCCCAGCTCTTTTCAAGTCTCAATGACATCAAAGCCCTACTGCCAAAAAGTTTGAGACCAAGACCTTCTCCAGCTTTTTCAATTTCCTCAAACAGTTTCAACTGGTATTGCGGTTCGACATAAATTTCATAACCTAGTTCGCCGCTAAATGAAATTCTCACACATAGTGCAGGCACATCAGCAATAAAGGTGTCTCTTATGTCGCGGAACTTAAAGCTCTCTGAACTGACGTCTTCACGTGTCAAACGAGACAGAAGTTCTCTTGAGTTCGGGCCTGCAATGGCAATACCATGAAAATCTTCTGTTACATTTTGGTATTCAACATCGTCCACTCCTTCAAGGTTTTCTTCAAACCAGCGTCGATGCATATCTTGCGCTACACTGGAGCCGAACAGGTAATAAGTTTTATCGTTCATACAAGCCACGGTTAAGTCACCATACAACTTGCCACTTTCTCTGAGCATAGGTGAAAGGTTCACCCGACCCTGATCTGGAATTCTGCCTGCCAAAACATAGTCTAAGAATTTACGGGCACCCTTGCCTGTGAACTTATGATTGGCGAAACTCGCAATTTCAATTGCACCTACCTTTTCCCTTACAGCCTTAACCTCTTTAGCAACATAGTCATGCGCACGAGATCTATGAAAGGTGGGCTCTTCATAGGCATCCTCCGGTGAATTCGCGAACCATAAAACGTTTTCTAACCCAAAAGAGTCTTGCCATACAGCGCCTCTTTGAGTTAAACGGTCATATAGGGATGTGGTTTTTTGGCGTCGTCCTTTAGGCAGAGTTTCATTCGGAAAAGTCATTACGAAGCGCCGTTCGTAATTCTCAGATGACTTAATAACACCCCATTGTGGCGTCGCAAAACTTCCAAAACGAGCTATATCCATTGCCCAAACATCGATAGATGGTTCACCTTCAATCATCCATTCTGACAATGATCGACCGACACCTCCTGCTTGGCAAAAACCAGCCATAACGCCAACAGCTACCCAGTAGTTTTTTACTCCAGGAACGGGTCCAATCATTGGGTTACCATCTGGAGAAAATACAAACGGACCATTGATAATGTTTTTAATACCTGCAGTACCCAGTGCGGGAATACGCTCAAATGCCAATTCTAGTCTATCAGCAATATGGTCCAGTTTTGGATCCAATAAATCATGTCCAAAATTTTGTGGCGTACCGTCCAATGACCACGGGGTCGAACGAGGCTCATAGGTTCCCAATAACATGCCAGTATTTTCCTGACGCAAATAAATATTTGCTTCAAAGTCAATGCAATGCGGTAAACGACGGCCTTCAGGTAAATTGGCAATCTGTTCAATTTCTTCTGTAATTAAATAATGATGCTCCATTGGAACTACAGGTAAGTGAACATTAGCCATTCGACCAACCTCACGCGCCCACAATCCACCTGCGTTGACAATATGCTCTGCATGAATATTGCCCTTTTCAGTGATCACATCCCAAGACCCATCAGCACGTTGATTGGTTTCCAGAACAGGAGTATGAGTAAAGAACTCAGCACCATGAACTCGCGCTGATTTTGCATAAGCATAAACAACCCCAGAGGGATCAAGATCACCATCAGTTGGATCCCAAAGTGCTGCAACATAGTGTTTAGGGTCAACCAATGGGTGTTTTTCTATTACTTCGTCCATAGATACAAATTCTTGATCCAATCCTATTGATCTAGCTTTTGATCGTTCTCGCTTTAGGTAGTCATGCCAACTTTGATTAGAAGCCAAGTAATAGCCGCCAGTTTGATGCATGCTAATTGAATGACCAGAGGTCTCTTCAATTTCTTTATATAAACTGATTGTGTAGTCTTGAAGTTTGGAGACATTAGGATCAGAACTAAGTGTATGAAATGAACCAGCTGCATGCCAACTAGAGCCCGAGGTTAGTTCATTGCGTTCCAGTAAAACGACATCTTTCCAGCCCATTTTTGCTAAATGAAACAAAATAGAGCAACCAACCACGCCTCCACCAATAACGACTACCTTGGCATGTTCCTGCAAAATATACCTCCGATTACAAGTTCCCTTAAATCAAAGATGTTAATTCAAACTGTGAATGAAAACAAGTGAATAATATGTCTCAATTTTTTTTGAAATACTTTAACTTGCGTTTCAGGTTTGTTTGGTCTCTTTTATCTGAGCTAAAATATCTACACCTTGTTGATGCCAGAAATGCAAAAAATCGATAAATATCCAATTTTCGGACAACTTATCTCCTTCTCGGCGATACATATCTATAACACGCATGTCAATAGGTTTGGCTTTTGTAGGCATTCCCATAAACTCACCTGTAGGTGTCATGGTCAGGTTTGGCCAACCAAAAAAACCTCCAAAATTTCCTTCAGCAAATTTACAAAGATGGCCGTTGAGTATACGATCAGTAAAACTAGCACGAAACGGCCCTGAATGCTGTTCGGCATACCTTTCTATTGTATAGGTTGCGCCGATGCCTGCTGGTCCCCACCAGATCATATCTTCATTCCAGCTTCTCCTAAGTTCTTCAACTAGAGGTAGTTTTTTTGGATCTTTCCAATTCTTCAGATCATTGACCATGAAATCTATTGCCGCCAGAGTTTTCTCACCTTCTTTGGGGTCCTGTTCTTCAAACATCAAGCCATCATGTGTCATTGGTCCTGGCTGTACCAAATGTGCTGCAGTTTGAGTTGGAAATGGACGCAATCCCACTTGAATCATAAGATGAGGAATGTCAAAGAACATTGCCGTTTCAGTGATCTTTCCACCTTCTACCTTATTAAACTCACAGTATCGCAAAAATGCCATCTTTCCTGATGGTGTAATCCCTAACCATTCATTGTCAAATAGACCCATCAAGTGACCCATTGAGGTGACCCATACAGATTCAAAACCATCAATTTCATTCCGACCTGCCATGAAAATATCCATGCGACGTTGCATATGACGAAAAGCATGACGTAGTGGCTGCCAAAACAGTTCTGACACTGCCTTAGCGCTAGATTTCTCATTGAACGGATGAAACCCACGCCAGATATAATGGTCATCTAGGTATCGTTCCATAACCTTAGAAAGGTTGTTTTCTGCTGCTGAATCTAGCTCTTTATAATAATTTAGAACTAACTGTTTCTCAACTTGATAGCTGCTCATTGATTGGTTTACCTCGTCAAAATTATCCCTTAACGGCACCAGCCGTTAAGCCACTAACAAGTTGTCTCTGAAAAAACATAACCAAAATAAATAATGGAACTACAGCGGACACAACTGCTGCAACTGCAAACATCACATTGCCTTCAACTTGAGTAGTCCCCATAAAGCTTGCAATTTTAGGAACCATAGTTTGATTATCTTGAGAAAGGAGCATCGCAGTAACTGCAAAATCGTTATATGCCAATAGAAATGAAAACAATCCAGCAGTGATAACACCTGGCCACATTATAGGAATAATGACATTCCTAAATGCCTGAAACTGAGTACATCCATCGACTTTAGCGCTTTCATCAAGCTCTTTTGGTATTTTTTGAAAAAATGAGTGCAACATCCACAAGGTAAATGGTTGATTTATTGCAACTAAAACAATGATTGTAGTTGGCAGAATCCCCCAAATATTCCACTGAAAAAATGGCAATAAATAACCTGAAACCAATGTTATTGGTGGCAAGGCGCGGAAAATAAGTGCAATAATTAATAGCCAAAATGAATAACGAAAGCCAGATCGTGAAAGGGCGTACCCTCCTAAAGTGGCAATGGTTAATGAAGTAAGTACCGTAAAAAAGCAGACTATCCCTGTATTACGAAAAGCTCTCCAAAACTCTTCCTGTATCCAGGCACCTTCATAACCTGCACCTGTAAAAGCTTTACCATGTACAACCTGTGTCCTCACACCTGAAATTGCATTTGTCCAGTCTGCCTTTGAGAAAAAATCAAGCTCTACCTTGAACGAGCCCCAAAAAGTCCATAAAAATGGGAAGGCTGCCAAAATTAACCAGAGCAAAACAAAGCCATATATAAATAGTTGAAGTCCTAATGGTTTTTTTATATTATTAGCAGCCATATTATTCCTGTGGATTGAATTCGCGCCAAGTCCTAACTAGAACTGGAGCCAGAAGTATGGAGATGCCAATAATTGTTAAAACTGATGTAGTTGCTGCTGATGAAAGAAGACGTGTTTCGCCACCAAGGTCATTATAAATAATCCAAGAAAGGGAGGTTGCATGGGCCTCTGCATTAAATCCAATTATAGGTTCGAACACGCGGAAATTATCCATCAGCTGCATCAATGCTACAAAAGCCACCAATGGTGCTAAATGAGGAATAACGACATGCATAATCTGTTGTAAACGTGTTGCTCCATCAATCATCGCTGACTCAAGTGTCTCCTTTGGCACAGTTTGAAGTCCAGCATAAAAAACAATGAAGGCAAAAGGTGCTGCATGCCAAATACCATAAATAATTAATGTAATCCATGTCAAACCTGTAGAGGCTTTTAGTGACAACTCAGGGTTATCAAGCAAAATCTGAAGCATGCTTCCAATAATGCCTCTAGAATCGATCATCCAAAACATGATGAGTGAGCCAATCAGAGGCGTCACAATCATCGGCAAAAGAGAGAAAAAAATCATCAGTCCTTTCAACCTCTGATGCAGTGAATTTACAGCTAAAGCAATTAAAAATCCAAATAATATAACAAGGGGCGTCACTATAAAAGTGAACGTCAATGTAAATCCCATTGCGCGATAAAATGGAAGATTCTTAAGGGTGGAAAAAAAATCACCCAAGCCAGAACTACCTCTCCACATCTCACCAACCTCTTTAATTGCAAGGTGGCCTCTGTCAAAATATATTCCGAGTCCAGCCCATTGACCTAAAGGGTCAGCTTCATACAACGCCTGGGTTAACGTGTGATCAATTTGCGTTTGCGAAGTACAACCAAATGGATCGCAGTTTTCAACGGTTATTAAAACCTTATCGTGAGGAACATGAAGGGATTGCGATACCACTGATACTAGTGGCAGGGCTATAAACAAAAACATTGCCATGGCTGTGGGTAGAAAGAACCAAAAGAATGTCTTGTGTTTCATCGAAGTTTATAAAATTAGTGTAGTTACTATATTACAGAAAAAAAAGAGGGGTGTGTGTGTACACCCCTCTGGAGATAATCACCTAACGAAAAATCTTATAGGTAACCTTTTTCTGTCGCAGCTGCTGTATATGCCGCTTCTGTATCAGCTAGAGCGGTAGCCGCATCTTCCTTGCCCATCATAAAGTCAACTATCTCAGCACCTAACGCTGAATGTAGTAGACCTTGGTAAGACACCATCGGATATGGTTTTGCGCCCATTTGAGCTGCAGCAACAACGCCACGAGATGCAACAGTTGGCTCATAACCTGCGATCAACCATACAGCCAGAGATGAAGTTTCATCATTCAACATTTCAGGACGAATCGCATGCTTCATTGCAAGGAATGTTGCCTCAGCATCTTCGTCAGAAATATTCTTGGCTACAGTCCAGCCATCCCACCAAAGTGTAGATGCCGGAATAGATCCACCACCAACAGTCATAGGTCCAGCTATATCTGTATTACTAGCTACTTCTGCATCTACTTCATCACTCTGAAGTGGACCAACACGTGATCCCCACATATTCATAATGGCAACGTTACCTGCTTTCCATTCAGCACTAGTTGCATTTGAATCATGTGTAAGGAAGTCAGGATTCATATAATCTGACAATGACTTCATCACATTTAATGCATCGACGCCAGCTTGGTTATTAATTGAAACTTTAGCTGTGCCCGGCTCAAAGAATTCACCGCCATGTCCAATGTACATGTTTACAAATTCTTCAGCTAGATTCCAGCCCGCTTTGTAAGCTCCGCCTACAGGATTTTTCATCAAACCTGTGCTACGAATAACTTCGGCAGCTGCCAACATTTCTTCGTAGGTTGTTGGTGGAGTTAGTCCAGCTTCTGCAAGGACGTCAGCACGGAAAACCAAGTGCTGAGCATTGGCCATAAAGGCTACAGCCATTATATTGCCACCCACAGTTACTAACTGGTGTTTCTGTATATCTTGCCCATGCTTAGCAACAAGGTCATCTAATGGTCTGATAACATCTTCGACCATTAGTGCAACAATAGATGAATTAGCAATTATTGCTGTTGTATATTCTGCCGGGTTGCCGGTCATACCTTGGACATTAATTTTTTGATGGTCTGCGGTCAAATTTGTCGTGACCTCGACACCACCACCTGCGCATTCTTCTGCCCCTGCTCCTATTGCTTGAATTGCAGGAAATTCGTTACCAACGATACTAACACGTCCACCATCGATACCACAACCTGCCCAAACACTAGAAGAGAAGACTGCAAATGCTATAGCAAATGCTATTTTTTTATTTAACATAAAGTTCTCCCCATTATTTATAGTCTATAAATTTAACATTACAACCTTGATAATTGCAAAAACATTATGTTCTCACTATCAAGGTTTTCAGGGCATTCACCCCGATGTCTTACATCGCAATAAAAATCAAGAAATCAAATCTTGCATACGATTGCAAATTATTATAACACAGCCAAACACTTTTGCAAGAACTTTATGCATTCGTATGCAATAAAAAGTTATACTTAAAAAAATATATGAAACGCTTATGTTTTTTGATGATTACATTTATAGATTATTCAAGGAGTAAATATATATGACAGCACGAGCACCTCGTCCTCCAATGGGCATTACAACAAAAACTAGCTACACTAATAAATGCATTTTTAAAGCCGCACTACTTCTGCCAAGTCGGCAATGGGTCATATCCCAACTGCAATAAAACATGTGGAACATCGACGAACACCCAATTTTCCACTAAAAGCTCATTTTCACGGCGCCACCAATCACAGACGCGCATTAAAACTCGTTCATAGGTTGGACCTTGCCCTAGGAATGGTTTGACGTTAATACCGGTCAAGGATGGCCAGCCTCCTGAACAGGTGTAATTACCCTCACCAAATCTTGTGAAATGTTCTGTGAAGCCGTTATTTTTTGATCCGCCTGACCACCCTTCAAACTGGGATTCAAACGGAACCTGAAATGAAGCGAATTCGTCCACACCAACAAAGGAACCAAACGCACCCGGTCCATACCACATCATGTTCCTATGCCAATAGGGTCGCCACGCCTCATCCTTTGTCGCTAATTTGGCAAGCATGTCAGTAACAATTTGATAACTTAGCTGCCCCTCGGCAGGGTCAGCGGCCCCGCTGAGGACACCGTCCCGTGATGCAGGCCCCTGTATCAGCCCGGTGTAACCGCGCGAATGCCCGGGACCCATATCCAAAGGCCATTGATTACAGGCAATCATCAGTTCTGGAATGTCGAGATATATATAGCTTTCAACAGCCTGACTATTCTGGATGCGGTGGAATTCGCCATAGCGTAAGTAACACAGTGTTTTCGTCGCGCTAAGACCAATCCAATCTCTTGCAAATTGCCCGACATAATAGCCCATTGAGCTGATCCAATTTTGTCCATCGAACTCTCCAACCATGAAGATATCATCACGCCGATAAAGCCCTTCGAATGAGTGTTGGAGCGGTAAGAGAAATTCATTTAGGTAGGCATCTGTACCTGTCAGCTGATTGAACGGATGGACAACATTAATGTCGGCATCCTGAGCAATAAAACTTGCGACATTAGAAGAGAAGTCGCCCGGATGGCTCAAGGCTTCTGCATATGTCAAATAGAGTGAACGATCATGTATCGACATGATTTTTTCCTTTTAAATTAAATAAATTTTAGAGCATCTCAGGAAATAAATCACTTATAACTAGGTACGGGACTTTTCAAAATCCTCCCATGCACTTTTAAAATCATCAAAACTAAATCCTGTTTTTTCTGCTGGATCTAATATGAGCTTTTCTGAAGCAAACAACTTGTGAACTGCATCTTTCAAAATAGGTATTACTTCATTAGGAATTACAATAGCTCCATGACGATCTGCATGCACTAGGTCTCCTGGTGAAACTGTAATACCAAAGACACTAACAGGCGTATCTATCTCACGAACATGAACAAAACCATGGCTGGGGCCAATTGAACCAGCGACAACTGGAAAGTCTTCGGCCAAATCTCCAAGATCTCTAACTACGCCATTAGTCAGAACTCCTGATAGCCCAAATCTTTTATGAATCTTAGTATTAATTTCACCCCAGTAAGCTCCAATACAATCTGGAAAGTCTTCATCTTCTATAACTGCAATTGAAGGCCCACTAACTTCGGACATATAACGATAATAATCCATTCTTCTATTTTTGATTATCTCTTTGTCTTCATTAGGTGGACTTAAAGCTGCAATTTTAGCGGTTTTAGCGAAGCCAACCAAAGGTCCACTTTGAGGCGCCGAACAAATCATCGTTCCACGAGTAAACTGTGAAAAACCACGCTTACCTTGTGCTACTTCTATAGCATTACACACTGTTGGAGTATCTACTGATCGAAGAAGCGAAAGTAATTCAGAATCTATCAATGCATGAGCCATTTTTTTAATACCTCCGTGGTTTTTGCTGGTTGCTCTAATGTAGGCAAATGGCCAGCATTTTTGATTACCTCTAACTTTGAATTACTAATCATATTATGCATCAATTCATGCTTCTCTATGGAACATAATTTGTCTTCTGAGCCACACATTATCAGTACAGGCATATCCAGAACTGTAAGGTTATTTTGTTGATCACTCCTCCCTTGAAGAGCTCTTGATTGATTAATAAAGACTTTAGGACCTAAAGAAAGCGCCATCTCCATACAGATATTTAGAATAATATCTTGATTTTCACTACTCGCTAAATAGTTGGGTTTCATCTCATCACGAATAACATTTATTAATTTTCCTGTCAAAGCATCGCTAATTTGAGGCTCACGCTTAAGTTTCACTTCCTCTAATTCAGCTAGTGGATTAGTATCAATTAGCACTAATTTTTCAATACGCTTTGGATCTTGT
This sequence comes from gamma proteobacterium SCGC AAA007-O20, assembly GCA_000213395.2. Classification (GTDB taxonomy): domain Bacteria; phylum Pseudomonadota; class Gammaproteobacteria; order PS1; family Pseudothioglobaceae; genus Pseudothioglobus. The sequence goes on along the minus strand of AFHY01000006.1, from coordinate 20,480 downwards.
GCACATATCTCCATAGCAACAATACCACCCATTGAATGCCCAATAAGACAAAATTTTGGTGGTGCATGGCTTAACACATCCGCTGCCAAATCACTAATATTGTCATGTTTAGAAATATCTGCAATATGCACTGATCTCTTTGAGGCAAGCTCTTCTATTTGTGGAGCGAAAATGCGTTCATCACACATCATTCCAGGAATCATTACCAGAGGTGTCATAGTCGATTACTTACAAGCGTAGCACCTTCTGATAGTGACTTTAATTTAGCAAAAGCAATGTCTGGATCTACAGCACCAAAACCAGCAAAAGTTCCAAATCCACAGTCAGAGCCAGCAATCACTCGATCCACTCCAACTATATCGACAAACTTCTCAATACGTTGCGCTACAAGCTCTGGATGTTCAACAAAATTTGTTGTGGTATCAACGACACCAGGTACGAGTATTTTGTCATCTGGAATTTCATTCTTTCGATTACGAAAAACTGTCCATTCGTGAGCATGGCGTGGATTAGAAGTCTCAAATAGAGTGTAACGAGCATTCGCTTTCATTAATGTTCCAAAAACCTTGTCCATGCCAATGTCACAACAATGTGGTCCTTCATAATTTCCCCAACAAATATGAATTCTGACTTTTTCTTTTGGAATATTCTTTAATGCGTGGTTAAGTGCCTCCATGTGAGATTCTGCGATTTTCAGAAATTCTGTATCTGACAGATCATTGAATAACATATGTCTGGAGAGCGCTAAATCTGGGCAGTCTAGTTGCAAATCTAGTCCCGATGTAACAATAGTTTCATATTCATCTCGCATTACATCTGCAAGAGCAGCGAGATAAGCATCTCTTGTTGGATAAAAATCATTTTGCAGAAAAAGAGATATAACACCTGGTGAGGCTGCATTCATAAAACCTCTTTTAATACCATGAGTCTCCATTGCTGATTTCAAATTAGTAATGTCTTTTTCCAGTTCACCTTGGCCTTTTGAGCGTACTTCAGAGGTACACATTGGACGAGCATATTGTGGGGTACCACCATCATCAGCTAACCGTTGTAGAAAGCTTGGAAACATTTTCAAGTCTTCGGGTGGGTTGCGAGGACTATCACCTGAAAATCCTGAATATCTGTCTTTGACATAAGTTGCATAGGATATTTTGGAAGTTTCACCATCACTCACAATATCTATACCCGCGTTTTTTTGTTTTTCAGCGGCATCCGATACATTTTTTTTCATGCATACATCAAACTCAGCTTTATCATATTCATGGTTATTTTCTCGGGAAAAAATAAAGTCTACAACTTCTTGACTGCGAGGCAGTGAGCCTACGTGTGTTGTTAAAATTCTACTCATTTATTGCTCCTTTAATCTCCAAGTTAAACCAGCAGGATCATCAGTGTTAGTGACAAGGAAAAGGCTTGACTTTTGAGAATTAGCGGGGAAGAGTTGATGCTCTAAATCAGGTGGTATAGAACAAGTATCGCCGGGTCCGAGTGTAGTACTGCCTCCATCCCAACCTAGGTTCCAGTGTCCTTTCATTATCATGAGTACTTCATGACGACTGGTTGAGTACATATTCTTTGAACTTGAATCACCTGTCAGAAATTCAACCTCAAAACCAGGGCGGTCTTTTAATAAAGCGTCTTCTCCAATTACTTTTACTGTTGAAGATTCAGCTAATTCTGTTAAAACAGAATATCGAGCGACATAATCTCGCACAACCTCATCAGAAGGCATTTCAGGAAAACTCTTCAACTCCTCTTCTGTAAGTAATGGCACGGGATTAATATTTTTAGGGAGAGATTCACCTTTTTTAATATCATACAATAAGCCATTTTCGCCCAAAATAAGTCCATATTTTTTTGCCTGTTCAATGACCTGTGGGGCCCATGTCACACTTCCACCAGCATCATCGCCACCAAGTATCGCCATAAGCATGCCGTAATCATTTCCGATATTTTCAAAAGCCCGAAACATTCCAGTAGGTACATTAAATATATCTCCTTCTTCGATAATTACTTCTCCAGCGGTACCCCACCTGCCCCAAAAAAATCGCCAGCGGCCTTTAAGAACAAAAAATACCTCAGCTGTGGTATGTGAATGCAACGAGTTAATGCATTTAGGTGGTTGTCCAGCAGCACCAATATTAAAACCTGGTGTTTCAGAAATATGTACATGTTGATCAGGACTTTCAGACACCCCTGGACCGATAATAGTGAAGTTATCTTTTTGGTCTGAACCGGGTGTATGTGCATCAATAAATGCTGTTTTACAAGGCTTTAATTCATTAAAGCGGACTATTTGAGGTTTTGTTTCTTCTCGATTCATTACTAGCCTGTCTTAAGTATTATCTGCTTCCATAAAGCTACCTCATCAAATATGGTGTACTCTCTTCTGAGCCCCCATGGCCCAAACTCAGCATGTGAAACACCCATCACATATAACTCTGCTCCAGATGGCGCCCCAAAAACACCCCAGCCATCATGCTTACCCTCTAGGGTCCAGCGAACTGCAGCTCGAGGTGACATATTTTTATCTTCACGGCCAATTTGATGTTCAATTGTAAACTTTGCGCTTGGAAGAGCAGAGCGCAAGTTTGTCCAAAACTCGGTTACATCTGAATATGAATGACCTGTAACTCCTCCAGGATATTCAAGATGGCATCCTCGGTCATATTGGTTTGTAATCACTGCTTCATCGGAGTTCATAATCTGTCTTAATATATCAACATACTTTTCGCCCCACTCATTAGAATTTCCTTTACCTTGATAAGGGCCTATTTGATTCATAGATTCTGAAAAAGGCCACTTACAATTTTCTGGTCCACCCTCAGCATCTATCTGTTTTCTAGCACAATTCTCTACCTCCATTCCTAACTGTCTAACTATGCTCCCTTGATCCCGAATTAACCATTCATCGTTTATCTGGTTATTGATTGCATGACAATCTGCAATTGTTCGGAATTTAACTTTTATTCCAGTTGCTTTACCATAAATTCCATCACCTAAATGTGATGCAGTAGATATGATTCGATGTGAAGACAACATTCCTGTATCAGGTGAGCCAGACCAGATTACATCTTCACCTAGAAGATGCCTATCTGGAAATTCAGATAATGTAGCCTTAGTAGCTTTAATGACATCCTTGTTTCCTATCACTATGCCTGATGGTGAACGCACTGGTATATCATTAGAATAGAGATATTCTAATTTATCAATTCCACGCTCCTCCCAAATCTCATAAGTAATACCATTTATGTAATCTGGAAAATCTTTATACTTTGAATCAAACCCTTTCACTAAAACTCCTATTTAGATAATTTAGTTGAAATTCTTGTTGAGCCACGCATGATAAGTGGACCGTCTATTTTTATTTGACGTGGCTTTGTTTTCTTATTTTCAATACTCTCAAGAATCATTGAAACTGTTTCAGCTACCATGCGATTCGCAGGTTGTCTAATCGTTGTTAAATCATAAGCAGGCCAAGAAGAAACTGGCACGTCATCATAGCCAACAACCGAAACTTGTTCTGGAATTTTTAACCCAATCTCAGAGCGCAATACGTCCATTACTGCAAATGCCATATGATCACTTGCTACAAAAACAGCATCTGGTATTTCGTTAGCAGTAAACATTTTCCGTGCAGCCTGTCGAGCTTCATCTTGAATAAAATTACCAACCTCACGGGCATGAAGAGACATCCCGTGTTGTTTCAGCTCTTCGACAAAACCAGTTTCTCTATCACGCTGAGTTGAAGCGCCTTCCCAACCGGCAATATAAGCTATACGTTTGTGACCTCCAGCAATCAAGAATCTCGCAACTTTTTGCCCGCCAAGAATGTTATCTGATGTGATTGCCGAAAACCTGTCGTCATCTTGGGAACGATTGAACAAAATTACTGGAACTCCTGCAGAAGCACATCTACTGGCTAGGCTTGAAGACATTGCAACAGAAGCAAGAATAATGCCATCAACCTGATAGTCTAGAATCTCGTCTACCACATCATCAATGCTGCCTGCTGTTTTTGATGCCATAAAAACCAAAACATGGTAGCCTTTTTTTTGTAAGGCACTAGAAATAAGCTCCAGTGCCTCAGGATAAAAGTAGTTATCCAGATGAGCAACCACTAGACCGATCATGCGTGACCGACCGGTAATTAATGATCGAGCTAAAACGTTTGGTCGGTAACCAAGCTCCATAGCCGCTTTCCGAACTTTTTCCCCTGTTTTTTTGGAAGCAGAAGCGCCAGGTGTAAAAACCCGTGAAACTGCGGACTGGCTAACGCCAGCCAGTTTTGCCACTTCCAGTGAGGTTATTTTTTTAGTTTCCATCAATCTGCCGTCCAACCTCCATCAACCATCAATGCCGAACCTGTGACCATTGCAGAAGCATCAGACGCTAGAAATACCACTGCTCCCATGATATCTTCAACCTCGCCTACTCGACCAAGCTTAATCTTTTCTTCAATCCAACTTCTATGCTTAGGGTTATTGAAAGTGCTTTGTGTTAATGGTGTACGGATAAATGTGGGACAAATTGTATTGACTCGAATATTATATGGCCCCCACTCAATTGCCATAGCTTTAGTAAAACCTTCTACTGCATGCTTGGATGCGGAATATACCGCTCTATCAATACCTCCTACATGGCCCATCTGGGATGAAATATTGATCAAAGAGCCTGGCTTCTTGTTTTGAATTAATCCCTTCGCCACGGCCTGAGTCAAAAAATAAGCTCCACGAAGATTGACATTCATAACATCATCAAAATCCTCTTCATTCGTATCCTTGGAAGGAGTGTGATGAGCTGAACCAGCACTATTCACCAAAACATCAAATGGTCCATTGGTTAAAATCACTTCTTGTGAGACTTTGACATCAGACACATCTATGGTTATTGCTTCTGCATTCAAACCTTTTGCTTGAATAGCTTCCACAACTTTATTGAGGTTTTTGCTATTCCTAGCAGATAAACATACATGTGCGCCTGCCTCAGCCAAAGCAACAGCACATCCCAAACCAATTCCAGACGAAGCACCAGTGATGATTGCTTTACGACCATTAAGTGACATAGATGGAGTTTTAGGTAATTCAATCACTCTACAGCTTCTCCATAGGGTATGTCTTTTCCACCATAACGACGAACCCTAATATTGGCCTGTTCAGCGTGCCCAACAAATGATTCCAGTATACAAAGACGAGAGCAATACTCTCCAATCTTAACAGCAGCCTCATCAGTGGTTATTTCCTGATAGCTATGTGTTTTAAGGAATTTACCAACCCACAGTCCGCCAGTGTAACGGCCCGCTTTTTTAGTAGGTAATGTATGGTTGGTGCCAATAACCTTGTCACCATTAGCAACATTTGTTCTTGGTCCTAAAAATAATGCTCCATATGAATGCATGTTGGCCAAAAACCAATCATCTCGATCCGTCATAACTTGAACATGCTCAGAGGCAATATCGTTGGCAACATTGAGCATCTCTTCATAACTATCACAAAGAATGACTTCACCGTAATCTTTCCAACTTACTGAGGCTGTATTCGCGGTTGGAAGGATCTTTAATATTCTGTCTATCTCAGAGAGGGTATCTTCTGCCAGTTTTTTATTATTAGTCACCAAAAAGGCGGGTGAATCATATCCATGCTCAGCCTGACCAAGTAAATCAGTTGCACATAATTCAGCATCAACTGTGTCGTCCGCTATTACCATGGTTTCTGTTGGTCCAGCAAGTAAATCGATACCTACGCGTCCGAATAATTGTCTTTTGGCTTCAGCAACATATGCATTTCCCGGACCTACCATCATGTCAACGGATTTTATAGTTTCAGTGCCAAGCGACATTGCACCAACCGCTTGAATACCCCCCATAACGTAAATCTCATGAGCACCGCCAAGATGCATGGCAGCGATAACTGCTGGATTGGGTTTCCCTTTAAATGGTGGTGTAGCAGCTATAATACGGGGGACTTTTGCGACCTCTGCTGTAACGATAGACATATGCGCAGAGGCTACCATTGGGAATTTCCCAGCAGGAACGTAACAACCGACAGACTGTACCGGTATGTTTTTGTGTCCGAGAATAACGCCGGGCATTGTTTCAATTTCTATGTCTAACATTGAATCACGCTGAGCTTGAGCAAATTTCCTTATTTGAGATTGAGCAAACTTAATGTCTTCCAGGTCACGTTTTGACACTTGCTTTATTAGATTTTCAATTTCGGCTGAGCTCAATTTAAAAGATGTTGGGTTGTAATTGTCAAACTTTATAGAGAACTCTCTTAAAGCTTCGTCACCTTTTTCTGCAATTGCTTGAAGTGTGTCTTCGACGATCTTAGTAACCTTTGCATCGTCTACTGCGCGATCAGCTGCATTTTTACCTTTTTTTAAATACTCAATAGTCATAATGTTCTCACTTATTCAGGTTTTAGCGGTTTTTTTTCGCCACGATCATAGGCTTCCCAGCCTTGACCGTTAAATACGTCAACACCAAGCTGTGCCAAAATACTTGGAAAGTCAACCGTAACCCAGTTGTCAGTTATCAGTCCTTCTTTAACTTCCCAAAAATCAGTGTAGTGAATTTTCACTCGCTTGTTGGTTGGCAAAATACTCATAAATTCACCGCTGTGGATTGCGTCAATGTGGCCAAAGCATGCGGCCCACTCACCGTCCGCTAGGAATTTATCTGTTTTGTATATTCGGTCAGTGAAAGCAGCTCTAAGAGGCAACTGCCAATTATTTCGAAACTCTTTAAGGTTTTTTTTGGTACCACAACCCTGGTTTCCCATCCAGCGAAATTCTTCATGGAAGTACTTACTCATATCATTCGAGCCAGCTACCAAAGCGTCCTCCATAGCTTTAACTACGGAGTATGTTTCTTTTGATTTTTCTTTATGGTTCATATTCAATTCAAGTTTTAATATGTATATCTTTATTTTTTAGTTGTCAATCATCTCCCCTGTTTCCTTACTAAATAGCAAGCAAAGATTTGCAGGAATATGTGCCATAACCATAGAGCCTATTTCTGTATAGTAATTTTTCTCAGATTTGACTGAAACCAATTCGCCTCCAGCCTTAATAGAAACCATTGTTGCATCGCCCAAAAGCTCCATAGAAAAGGTAGAGCCACTAATTTCGCCTCCACTTTCAACAATGGATGCATCTTCAGCTCGGAACCCAAGAGTTATCTCGCCAGAATGCTCTTTATTTAATCCTGTGATTCTGACGTTTTCACCAATAAAGATGCCATCATTAATGGAACCATGCATCAAATTCATAGCAGGAGAACCAATAAAGCTTGCAACGAAACTATTGGCAGGTTTGTTATAGATTTCTTTTGGAGTTCCAATCTGTTGAATAGCTCCGGCATTCATAACAACAACCCTATCAGCAAGCGTCATAGCCTCTACCTGATCATGGGTCACGTAAATAGTTGTGACACGTAACTCATGCTGTAGATTTTTTATTTGTGCGCGAGTAGAGACTCGCAACTTAGCATCAAGGTTCGATAATGGCTCATCCATCAAAAACACAGTGGGTTCACGAACAATTGCCCTTGCCAAGGCTACACGTTGACGCTGACCACCCGATAATTCAGATGGTTTTCGATGTAAAAAGTCCTCTAGTTCGACCATTGCAGCGGCCCGCATTACTCTTTCGTCATGATGTTCTCGGTCAATCTTTCGTACTTTTAGAGGGAATCGAATATTTTCGTAAACATTCATGTTTGGATAAAGCGCATATGACTGGAAAACCATTGCAACGTCTCGGTCTTTTGGTTCCAGCCCATTAACGACTTTTCCATCGATTATTATTTCACCCTCAGTGACTTCTTCTAGCCCGGCAATCATTCTCATAGTAGTCGTTTTGCCACAACCTGAAGGACCGAGCAACACAAGAAACTCCTCATCAGAAATAGTAAGATTGAAGTTATCAACTCCAACAAAACTGCCCCATCGCTTTGTAAGATTTTTTAATTGAATTTCAGCCATATTCTATCCGTGTGTTACCCACCTAAAGTTTTAGATATATAAATGATGCATACGCTTGCAAATAATTATAGCACACGCCTTCTTTATTTAATGAAGTATTTGCAATCGTATGCAAAATAATAATTAGAGTTGCTAATGGACTACAATACAATCATTTCTGACGATAAGCACTGGGTGAGTTATGGTAACTTTTCTTGAAGGACCTTGAAAATGATGAAAGACTGTTAAAGCCTGTTCTTATAGCAATTTCTTGCATTGGTAAAAGCGTATCCGTGACATACTTTCTTGCACGAAGTAGTCTTAGATTTAAATAATATGCTCCTGGAGTAGTTTGTAAATGCAGTTGAAAAAGATTTTCCAGTCTACGAGTTGAAATATTTAATCTCTTTGCAACTGATGTCACTGCAATCGGCTCGTCAAGACTTGATTCCATGATGCGAATAGCTTTAGTGACGCGCGGCTCAAAATCATTTAATAATCCCAATGATACAAGTGGCTGTGCATCAGTTGAGAAATGCGTTTCATCGTATACAAAAACACTTGCAACCTCCAAAGCTGCAGGGTAACCGATTCTTGATCTAATTAAATGAAGCATAAAATCAAAGGTAGGCGATGCACCACCTATTGTAATAACACCTTTATCAATCACAAAACGGTCCGGTTGAACTTCAGTTTGTCTAAAGTAATCTGCAAAATCTTCTAAATCTTCCCAATGAGTTGTAGCTGATTTACCTTCTAGTAATCCAGCTTTTCCTAAAATCCAAGCCCCAGTATCAACACCGCCCATTGCATCAAACTTTGATGCAAATCTTCTAATCAATGTTATCTCATTAGTAGAAATATATTCAAATTGTTTAAAGCCAGAAACAATAAAAAGTAGATTTCCATCGTTAATAGATTCAATTTTCCCGTCTGGTGTAATTTGAAGACCGCATGTACATTCAACTGGCAGACCATCAGTTGTAATAATCTTCCAAGTAAAGCATTGTCTCTCCGATAAACGGTTTGCAGCTCGCATTGGATCAATCATTGAAGCAAGTACCAGCATAGAGGATTCAGGTAACACCAGGATTGTTACTTGCAATGTTGATTCAGAATTTGTAAATATACTCATTTCGTATTATGTAGAATTAATGACGGAAAAAGTATAGCACACCCTTTGTTGAACAGTAACATATTTAAATCTCAATTTATTTTGTCTAAAATGGACTGTCTATTATTGGAGAAATTATTATGATTGGTCTACAACCATCAAGGGATGTATTTATTACTTGCGCAGTTACAGGCTCTGGAGACACAACAGGAAGGTCCGACAAAATACCCATCACACCCCAGCAAATTGCTGACTCATGTATTGGTGCGGCTCAGGCCGGAGCCGCTGTTGTTCACATTCATGTTAGAGACCCAAAAACTGGCGCCCCTGCTCGTGATCCTGCTTTGTATGTAGAAGTTGTTAATTTCATTAGAGAGTCAAAGGTTGATATGGTTTTGAATCTTACCTCAGGTATGGGTGGTGATATGGTTTTTGGCCCAGCAGAACAGCCACTACCATTAAATGATGATGGAACCGATATGGTCGGTGCAACTGAGAGGCTTGAGCACGTTAAAGAAATACTTCCTGAGATATGTACTATTGATTGTGGCTCCATGAATTTTGGCCATGGTGATTATGTTATGACCAATACCACTTCAGTGTTACAAGAAATGACAAAACAAGTTCAAGCGCTTGGAGTGAAACCTGAAATTGAGGCCTTTGATACTGGTCATTTACAGTTTGCAATTTGGCTTAAAGAGCAAGGTCTAATTGATGACCCTGTGATGATTCAACTCTGTATGGGTATACCTTGGGGTGCACCTGATGACCTTCACTCTTTTATCGCAATGACATCAAATGTTCCAAAAGACTGGACATTTTCTGCCTTTTCAATTAGTAGGAATCAATTGCCTTATGTTGCGTTGGCAGTTTTAGCTGGTGGCAACATTCGTGTCGGCCTTGAGGATAACATCTATCTTAAACGTGGCGTCCTTGCAACCAACGAAGAGCTTGTTGAAAAAGCTGTACAGACAGCACAAGGGATGGGTTGCAGTATTATGGGACCGCAAGATGTACGCGATAAAATGAAGCTAGTGAAACGCTGGGGGTAGAATGTCAAGGATTGAGTCGGTTGGCGTTATTGGTGCAGGCGTTATTGGTAGTGGCTGGATAGCGCGATTTCTTTTAAACGGTATAGATATTGCTGTCTATGATCCTTCAAAAGATGCTCCAAAAAATGTTAACAAAGTCATTCAAAATGCTGAAAGAGCTTATGCTCAACTACTTACATCTGATTTACCAAAGAGAGGCACCCTTACATTTGAAAATACAGTTTCGGATGCTTCTAAAGCTGCCGATATCATTATTGAAGCTGTCCCGGAAAGACTGTCAGAAAAACAATCGGTTTATGACGAGATTGAATTGAGTACCAATAATAATGTAATTATTGCTTCCTCAACTTCAGGCATCCTACCATCAGACTTACAAGCAAAAATGAAGCAACCTGAGCGCCTCATCGTAGCTCATCCATTTAACCCGGTCTATCTTCTTCCTTTGGTGGAAATAGTAGGTGGCTCTAAAACTTACAAAGAGTTTATTGAAAGGGCCAGTAGTATTTTTACTAATATTGGCATGTTCCCGTTACATATTAAAAAGGAAATCCCCGCATTTATTGCCGACAGACTCCTCGAATCAGTCTGGCGAGAAGCTCTTTGGCTGGTCAATGACGATGTCGCTACCACCGAAGAAATTGATGACGCTATACGTTTTGGGTTTGGCTTACGTTGGGCACAAATGGGTCTATTCGAAACCTATAGACTGGCAGGTGGAGAATTAGGAATGCGCCATTTTATTTCACAATTTGGTCCATGTCTTGAGTGGCCGTGGACTCACTTAATGGATGTCCCTGAGTTTACAGAGGAATTAGTGGATAAAGTTTCGAGCCAATCTGATGAGCAATCTGGACAATTTAGTATTCACGAATTAGAAAAAAAACGAGACGACAACTTGGTAGATTTTTTAAAAGTCTTGAAGGAGAACCGGTGGGGCGCTGGCAATACCCTGAAAGAATTTGAAGATCGCTTAAATAAAACCAAGAAGCGCACAGACTTTGCCAAACTTGATCTAACAGCCCCACTCTTGACGCTTAAAACCAAAGTTCGTAAAGAATGGGCCGACTATAACGACCACATGACTGAGTCACGTTATCTGGAATGTTTTTCAGATGCTTCGACTGAAATGATGGCTATTGTTGGTGTTGATGAGGAATACATATCTAGCATAGGTTCCTACTTTACTGTGGAAACGCATATTCGCCATTTAGATGAAGTTCTAATCGGTGAAGGGGTATACGCAACAACCCAAGTCATCCACGGTACCGGTAAAAAACTTCACTTATTCCATTACCTGTACCATGAGGACGACAGCTTGCTAGCAACTGCTGAACATATGCTGATCCATGTTAATCTAAAAACTCGTGGTGCCAGTATGCCTAGTGAACTAGTTATCAATAGAGTGGAGGCCGTTTACGAAGCTCATAGAAAACTCGCTAAACCGGAAGGCTTAGCTCGCGCAGTAGGCGACAAGGTTTAATACCACTCGTCATCCATACTGTCTTTCTTTAACCTCATAAAGTCTTTCAATTTTTCATCTATTGCGGGGTCCATCGGTGGCTCTATATATTCATCGAGCATAGTATTCCAGCGCTCGTAAGCTCTCTCTTCGGCGTCCTTAGAGCCATCCTCTTCCCACTGCTCAAAAGAATTATTGTCAGCCATTTCAGAGCGGAAGTTTGCTGTCTCAAAGTTTTCTCCAGTATGCTCTGTACCTAAAAAGTTCTCGCCTGGGGAGTTTTCCATATAGGCACTAAAACCCAAAGAATTCTCATTAATGACCATTCCATCACCCATCCGATGCAACATTCCAAGACGGTCCGAATCAAGTATAAATTTCTCATAACCTACAACTAAACCGCCCTCCAACCAGCCAGCCGCTTGGTGGATAAAATTAGCGCCAGCCAAAAATGCTGGAAACATTGAATCCGCCGACTCCTGCATGGCTTGAGCATCAGTCACTTTGGAAGCTGTGTAATGACCGCCAGCCCGAAAAGGCAACCCCAATCTTCGTGCCATCTGTCCAACCGCTAGGGTTGCCAGAGTAGATTCAGGCGTTCCAAATGTTGGTGCCCCAGACTTAAGATCCATAGTTGTTAAAAAATTGCCATACACAGCACTCGCGCCCGGTCGTATCAATTGAGTTAAGGCAACGCCTACCATAGTTTCAGCATGGGCTTGAGCGACTGCTGCTGGCATAGTAACCGGCGACATTGCACCACCAAGAATAAAGGGCGTTATAACAACACCCTGATTAGCCCTCGCATAGGCTTTCAAGGCCCCAGACATGGTATTGTCATAAACCAGAGGCGAGTTAACGTTTATATTGCCCTGAATAACACAGTTTGACTCTAGAAACTCATCACCAAAAACAATTCGCGCCATTGCAATCGAATCTTCGGCACGTTCGGGTGCAGTCACAGCGCCCATAAACGGCTTGTCAGAATACTTTAAATGAGCATACACCATATCTAAATGGCGCTTGTTAACAGGTATATCAACCGGCTCACAAACTGTGCCACTTGTATGGTGCAACCAAGGGATCATGTGAGCAAGTTTGATCAAGTTCCGGAAATCTTCCATGGTGCCCTGTCTCCTTCCTCTCTTTCGATCGTAAACAAAAGGGGATCCGTATGCTGGGCCAAGAACCAATCTATTGCCACCAAATATCGTTGACCTTTTTGGATTTCGAGCATGCATTTCGAACTCTTTAGGAGCTGTCTTGCAAAGTTCACGGGCATGTCCTTTATCAAATTGCAGTCTGTTGCCTTTAACTGTGACACCTGCATCCTTGAACAGTTTTAGGGCCTCATCATCTCCCCAAAACTCGATACCGACCTCTTTAAGAATCCAGTCTGCATGTTCTTCAATTCTCACCAATTCCTCTTCACTGAGTAACTCATAGCATGGAATTTTTCGTGATAAAAACCTTGGAGCTTCTATTTGCGCAGATTTTTTTCTATATGCAATCTTCGCAGATCGTCCACCATCCCTTCTCTTTCTCTTGTGATTAGTCATGCCCTCCCCAAAAAGAAATACGCTAACTCTTATAAAATAATTAGTGCCTTAAAATTAGATTAAATATTAACATTAAAAAACTGAATTGCCAATAGATTTTTTAACTCTCTTTTACGATCTTGTTAAGCGTAGCACACGACCAGTAATTGGCGCTGATATGGTGCGGCGATATGCATGAATGATGCTTTCTTTTGATGTTGGCTCAAAACCATCGAAAAGCATTCCATAATAATCTACGGAATTTTCAATAATCGATGGTGACACAATATTGATTCGAAGTTTGCCTGCATACTCTGCGGCCAAAGTTGATACGCACATATTCAGAGCACCATTTGCAGCAGCAGCACATGCTCCCGCAAGAATAGGTTCATCACCTATGATGCCGCTTGTTAATGTGATTGACCCGTTCTCAGTCAAAAACGGAATGGCTGATTTTGCTAAATTTAATTGACTCAAACATTTGGTCGATAGCCCAGTCGTAAAATCTTCCATGGTAAGTTCTTCAAACGTTTTAAAAGGGGTGCTACCGATACAAGACACTAGCCCATCAAAAGGGCCGACACTTGCAAACACTTCGCTGACGCTTGAAAAATCAAAAGCATCTAACTTGAGATCAGGGCCTGAACGTCCTGCACGGATGACCTCATAATCTTTTGCCAAGCCTTCAACAACTTCTTTGCCGAGTTTGCCAGTTGCACCGACTACTATTATCTTTTTCATATCATCACCTTTTAATTAATTATTATTTTAAAAATAGAGCTGATATTACCATTAAATGAGTAAATTGCTAATAGACTTCTTAACTTCGGATCTGGTTGCGTTAGCATTTAGGGGTGATCCAATATTAATATGAATATCTCTTCTAAAACAAAATTTTTGTTTCTTTTTGATTGCTTTTGGCGCCTTTGAGAAAAAAGTGCCCCACATATCATTAATTCCAAAAGGAACCACAATGACGTCCTCCTTAGATTCTGACAATATCTTTTCAAAACCTCTCTTCAAATCAGACAATTCACCATTGGTAGAAATTTCCCCTTCGGGAAATATACCAACCACACAATTTTTGTTTAATAAACTCACAATATTCTGCATGGCGTTTCGACTATTTGATGGCCTGATTGGAACAGCGCCTACGGCTATCAGAATCCACTTAAAAACTAGCTTGTTGTAGTAATCTTCGTGTACTACAAATCGAATTGTTCTTGGCGTCGCCCACTGTATTAGAGCGAAATCTATCCAACTAATATGATTCCCTAAAAGTAGTACTGGGGCAGCCTTTGGAAGGTTCTCAATGCCTTTTACCTTTAATCGATAACGCCATACAAACAAAAGATAGCCGGCGATTTGTCGCACTACTATAGAATCGCTTTTAGTCTTTTAAGTACAACAGTAAATCCAACTACCGCTATCAAGGCATTCAAGTAAAGTATATAGACACTACTCACGTTAGATTTAGCAAGTAACACTGTAAGCAGCAAAAGCCCAATCATAGCCATGTTCTGTATCCAGTTCTTACCTGCCAATACACTTCCCAAACCATCCTTAGCTGAGTGAGCTTGAATCAGAGCGTTAAGCGGAACCAGCATCATACCTGCACCAATACCAAACACCAGAATTAAGGCTGATACTATTATTAAAGCTGTAGAGTTTGGTATAAAGCTTAAGATAGATACAATAGGCACCAAAATCGCGCAAACTGTAATCGTAGCCGAGCCCGTATATATATTATTAACTTTCACCGAGTTGATACTTTTTCTTGCAGAAACATAAGCCCCTACCATGATTCCTATAACTGAGAGTGCCAACATGGCGTTAACCATAAGCGGGCTTGTAACTCCCAAATTAACTTTGGCAAGCGCAGGAATAACTGCAACAAGGTTTTGAGACATCCCCCAAAAAATAGCAGTGCCCCATATCGAAAACCAAATTATTTGGTTTCCTTTTATGACTCGAATATTGTTCATTAAGTAATGAAGCGTCATCAGTTTTTGAACTGACAACTTCACTTCACTAAATTTAGTAGCGTAAAAACGGACCCCAAAGGTTGCCAACAACTCAACCATTGACAGACCGACCAAGACCCAACCAACTGGAGCGATATGAAGCAATATTTCCTCAGGTGTTGAGTATTCCTTGACCCCCAGATAAAGTTCAAACAGATAGGAGAAGAAAACCGTACCCAATAAAATTGATGTTAGGGTTACTGCAGAAGTGTAAGCGTTGCCTATACTCAATCCAGCCTTCTTTAGGCACTCTCTAATATAGCCATACTTAGCTGGCGAATAGATAGCGCTCTGAGTTGCAAGAAGCAGTGTAAAGCCGAATGCAGATTTATACGCACCCTGATAATAACAATAGGTAATCGCCAGCGTAATTAAAACAGCTGCAAAAGCGCTCCAGCGCATTATAAGAGGCTTGGCAAACTTGTCAGAAAGATAGCCAGAAAGAGTAAATAGGAGAATAAAAGGAACAAGAATCATAGCGTTCACTATGGCAGTTAAAATAAGCTGTGTTTGCTCACCATAGATCATAAAAATTGTATTCTGAATGATGATTTTGTGGCCTAAATCAACAAAAGCGTTAATGAACAATACAACTAGATAAATAGCAAAGATACCTGCGCGTTCTCTCAGAACCGATTTTTCCTCTTGCATAATTTCTCCTATAGAGCACTAATAAAAATCACTAGAGTAAGATTATTATGACAGAATTTTTGATTAATATCTAACCTGCTTGTTAGAATTCAAGACCCTCAATTTCGCCAACAGTGTGCATGTCTTTGTCACCACGTCCAGACAGGTTGATCACTATGTTTTTGTCACTTGACCATTCTTGAGCCAACTTAACAGCGTAAGAGACAGCGTGTGCAGATTCTAGTGCTGGCAATATGCCTTCAACCCTTGTTAGTAAATGAAAAGCTTCTAATGCCTCTTTGTCTGTAACGGACACATATTCAGCCCTTCCAGTATCTTTTAGGTAGGCATGCTCTGGACCAACACCAGGGTAGTCAAGCCCAGCGGAAATAGAATGACCTTCAATTATTTGACCATTTGGGTCTTCCATAAGATAAGTTCTATTGCCGTGCAAAACACCAACACTGCCTGCACACAAAGGAGCTGCATGAGCAACGGGTCCCTTTTCAATGCCATAACCTGCGGCCTCAACACCATAGAACTTTACTGAGGCATCATCAATAAAAGGATGGAAAAGGCCGATCGCATTTGAGCCACCTCCCACACAGGCAACCAACGCATCTGGTAAGCCCCCAACCTGGGCACTAAACTGTTCTTTTACCTCTTTACCAATGACGCTCTGAAAATCTCTTACCATCATTGGATAGGGGTGTGGCCCTGCAACGGTACCAATAATATAAAAAGTATCATCAATATTCGTTACCCAATCACGCATTGCTTCATTCAGCGCATCTTTCAAGGTTCGCGACCCCGCGGTAACCGGAACAACTGATGCACCCAGTAACTTCATACGATAAACATTCTGAGCTTGACGGGCAACATCAACTTCACCCATATATACTACACACTCTAAACCAAGTCTTGCAGCAACGGTAGCAGAAGCTACACCGTGTTGCCCTGCACCAGTCTCGGCAATGATTCTTGTTTTACCCATTCGACTAGCCAATAGCGCCTGACCGATGGTATTGTTTATTTTGTGAGCTCCGGTGTGGTTTAAATCTTCTCGTTTTAAATAGATTTGAGCGCCACCCAACTGCTTGCTTAAATTTTTTGCGTGATATAGTGGGCTTTTACGACCAACATAATGCTTAAGGTCGTTTTCAAATTCGGCTAAAAATTCGGCATCATCCTTGTATTTTTCATAGGCAAGTTTGAGTTCTGTTACAGCTGTCATTAGTGTTTCTGCAATAAAAACACCGCCATATTGCTCAAAGTGGCCTTTCTCGTCTGGTAGGTTATAACTCATGAACGAATATTGCTAATAAAAGATTTTATTTTATCAATATCTTTAACACCTTTTGCACTTTCAACACCACTTGAAGCATCCACTGCGAAAGGCTTCACTTGGCTGATTGCTTCAGCTACATTGTCTGGATTAAGGCCACCCGCAAGAATCACGGGTAAGTCAATTTCAACGCATGCTAGGGACCAATCGAAAGGCTTTCCTGTACCACCATAAGTATTGGAACTATAAGAGTCCAGTAATAAAGCACTGGCCTTAGAAAAATCGTTGGAAATCTTTTTAAGATCAGTCTCTGAAGAAACTCTAACTGACTTAATGAAAGGTATATTGTATTGCATACATTCATTGACAGTCTCATCTCCATGGAACTGTAATGTATCCAGTGCTACCTCACAGAGCACCTCATCGATTAGGCTTGGGTTAGCATTAACAAACAAACCGACTCTATTGACAAAAGGAGGGAGCGCAGCAACAATTTCACGAGCCGCATCTATATCGACATAGCGCGGAGATTTATCATAAAACACCATGCCAATAGCATCTACACCAACAAGGGCAGCTTGTTGGGCATTTTCAGCATTCGTAAAACCACAGATCTTAACCTTTGTCATGTACTGGCTACTATTATTTATTTAAAATAGAGATTTTCCCACAGCCTAGAAAGAATTACCAGACAATCGGATAACTACAACTTATTGATTTGATGAGTTTTATTTTTTAGAATCAGCTTTTTTTTACGCTTTTTTGCTTTAGCTTTGTCTTTACCTTCGATAGCTTTTTTACACTCTTCAAGTGTCAAATCGATTGGCGCCTTATCTCCAAATACTTTTTCAACAGTGACGTTTTTTTGTCCTTTCCCGCGTTTTTTACCATTCCAAATATAGGGTCCAAAGCGGCCATTTAGAATTTGGATATCGGAATCATCAAAAACTTTAATAATCCTTTCAGCGTCAAACTTCTCTTTAGCAACAATTAACTCTAAAGCAGTTTCAAGTGTAACTTCTTCAGGTGAAACATCTTTCAACGAGGCGTATTTTTTTCCATATTGAATGTAGGGGCCAAAGCGTCCATAATTAGCCTTAACGGTTTCACCATCATCTGTCTCACCCAAAGTTCTTGGCATTTTAAAAAGTTCTAGAGCCTCTATAAGAGTGATAGCTTCGATATCTTGTCCTTTTCTCAATGAGGCAAAAGTAGGCTTCTCTTCATCATCCTGATGACCAATTTGTGCGAATGGTCCATAACGCCCAAAACGAACACTTACAGTTTTACCAGTGGTGGGGTCTTCACCCAATTCTCTCATGCCATGTGTTTCATCTCGGGACACTTCTTTTGCAAGCTCAATTTGCTCGTGAAATGGCTCATAAAAATTTCTAACAACACCAGTCCACGGTTTAGACTCTTCTGCAATTTTGTCAAAATCACTTTCAAGATTAGCAGTAAACTCATAGCCGATAATATTCTTGAAGTTGTTCAATAAGAAGTCAACTAATATATAGGCAACGCTTGTTGGAAATAACTTGTTTTTTTCGGCGCCAGTGGTTTCACTTTGAGTTGACTCTGAAATAACACCGTCCACAATCTCAATTTGCTGATAATCGCGCTGAACACCTTCACGTGTTTCCTTAATGACATAATTCCGATCTTGCACCGTGGTAATCATCGTTGCAAAAGTGGATGGTCTTCCAATACCCATCTGCTCAATTTCTTTCACCAATGATGCCTCTGTATATCTCGGTTTTGCTCGAGAGAACGATTCCCTTGAAATTAAACCCACCAATGACAAAGAATCCCCAACATCAAGCCTTGGTAGCAGTTTATCCTCAGCAGCCATGTAGTCATAAACTTTAAGGAAACCACTAAATGACAACACCTCACCATCAGCAATAAAGTGCTCATTTCGGTTTGAAATATCGATATTGATTTTAGTTTTTTGTAATTGTGCGTCACTCATTTGGGATGCCAATGTACGCTTATATATCAAAGAATATAGCTTGGCCGATTGATCATCTAAACCCAAAATGCTCGGCTTGGTTAAATCTGTCGGCCTGATGGCCTCGTGTGCCTCTTGGGCACTAGATGATTTGGTTTTATATCTCCTGGCTTGATGAAAATCTAAACCATAGGATGAAACTATAACGTCTTGAGCAGCAGTGATTGCTTCCTCTGATAAGCTTAATGAATCAGTACGCATATAAGTAATCGCACCTTCGCGATATAAGTTCTGTGCAATCGACATTGTCTGCTTCACAGAAAAACCCAACTTTTGAGATGCTTCTTGTTGCAAAGTTGAGGTAATAAAAGGAGCCTTAGGGGAACGTTTAGAGGGCTTCGTTTCTACGGAAACAACTTTCATAGTAGCTTCTAACATACCCTGTGCAAAATTTTGCGCTTCTTCTTGGGTAGCAAAATCTTCATTGAGTTTCACTTCAAACAATTCATTCGTCTCATCAGCCAGAGTTGCCTTAACTTTGTAACTACTGGCAGAACTATGTGCCGTAATTTCACGCTCCCTTTCAACCACTAATCGAAAAGGCATTGAATTGGCTGGAAAATATTGCCGCACTTCAGGACGGAAGGATTGCCGCCTTTGATACCACGCATAATTCTATGCGTATCTACAATGAAGTAGAAAAAAACAAACTCGATGCAAAGTCCAGAGGCTTTATTATGTTCATGGAAAATATGGGTCAGTTAAGTGCGAGTCAGCGAGAAATAGTCATTGATCAAGTGATGTCATTGGAAGACTCAAAATTGACTATTGATGATTTGAAGTGGGTTGTTATGATGGTCATCGGAAATAGTACTGAGGCACCTGTTCCAGCTCAATGGATTGAGTCTATTGTGTTTTATGATGACAAACCTACCCTGCAGTAGGACAATTTATGTCAAAAAATCTTGTTATTGTCGAGTCCCCGGCGAAAGCAAAAACGATTGAAAAGTTTCTAGGCCCTGACTATATTGTTAAGTCAAGTATAGGCCACATTAGAGATATGCCTAAGAAAGATATGGGCATTGACTTAAATAATAATTTTCTTCCCACCTATACAATCAGTAGTGACAAGAAGAAAATAGTTTCTGACCTTAAAAAATCAGTTAAAGCGGCTGAAAAAGTCTACCTTGCGACGGATGAAGACCGCGAAGGTGAGGCTATAGCTTGGCATCTACAGCAAGCATTGTCACTAGCAGAAGATACCCCAAGAATTGTCTTTCATGAGATTACCAAAGGCGCCATCACTGATGCCATAACTAACCCCAGAAAAATTAATACAGATCTTGTGGACGCACAGCAAGCAAGACGTATTATTGACCGATTGGTTGGGTTTGAAATTTCTCCAGTGTTGTGGCGCAAAATTTCTGGTGCACGTTCAGCGGGAAGGGTGCAATCCCCTGTTG
>AFHY01000007.1 GCA_000213395.2 gamma proteobacterium SCGC AAA007-O20 | reverse complement strand
CCCAGTAAGCTAGATGCACCAAATCTAAATAGGTCTGGCTCCAACCAGCGTCTTCCTAGTTCTTCTTTAATCATGGTCATATAAACCAACGCTGTCTTGCTGTCACTGATACCACCTGCAGCTTTGAAACCTATTCGGCAACCAGTCTCTTCATAAAAATTACGAATCATGCGAGCCATCACCAAGCTCACTGGCAAGGTCGCATTGACAGGCTCCTTTCCAGTAGACGTTTTAATGAAGTCAGCTCCGGCCATCATACAAACCTGAGAAGCTTTAGCAATGTTACTAAGATTTCCTAGCTCGCCTGTTGCTAAAATAGTTTTCATATGGGCTGTACCACACTTCCCACGGAAATCTTTAACTTCTTTGTATAGCGCCTTCCAATTACCCTCTAAAACGTGACGGCGACTTATCACTATATCAATCTCATCTGC
The DNA here is from genome assembly GCA_000213395.2 of gamma proteobacterium SCGC AAA007-O20. Taxonomy (GTDB): domain Bacteria; phylum Pseudomonadota; class Gammaproteobacteria; order PS1; family Pseudothioglobaceae; genus Pseudothioglobus. The sequence goes on along the minus strand of AFHY01000007.1, from coordinate 44,493 downwards.
ACCAGAAGCAGTTGAATATTCAATTTCTTGCATCCTTAAAGGTAGGGGAGAGAGCCCTGCAGGAAAACCAGTAGATACGGCAGCTAATTTCACTTTTGAGTCTTTTAGGGCTTTCTTTGCAGCAGCCAACATGTCGTGATAAACGCAAACTGCAGCTACACTTATTTCAAGAGATTCGACAGCTAAACTCTTTTTTAGGTTAGTGTTTAAGGGTTGTCTAGCTTTACTGCAAAGACGTCGAACACGAGCTTCGGTATCATCACCGGACAATGTTGTCAGATCAATCAAAGTGATAGCTTTAAGTAACCATGCCGCCTGTTGTTGTTTTTTAATACTGCGACGTACACCATAGTTCGCACATCGACGTTCTATAGCACTTCGATTGATAGAGATATTGGCAATCTTATTCTTCCGAAATTCAACACCTAGATTTCGCTTAATATTGGACTCATCGTTAGAGCTATTTTCTACATCCATTACTGGATAAGAAATAACTTTTTTGTCCTCCTCAGTAAATTTTTTATTAACAACCGAGTCTTTAGTATTTAGCTTGTTAGTCTTCATTTAAAATATTATTGGCCTTTAAGGTAGGCAATCAGTAAACACTCTACAGTATCTGCAGCCTGACTTGCGAAAGAAATCGTTTGTTCATGACTAAGAGCTGTTTCACTCATACCTGCTGCATAATTAGTAATCACTGAAATGGCACACAAAGATAGTCCTTGATGACGGGCGAGAATGACCTCTGGGACGGTCGACATGCCAACAGCATCTGCACCTAAAGTTTCGAGAGCCCGAATTTCTGCAGGCGTTTCGAATTGCGGACCACTCATCCAGGCATAGGTGCCTTCATGTAAATTAATATCATTAGCTTTAGCTGCAGAGCGCATAGCATCATTTAATTCATGACTATAAGCCTCACTCATGTCTACAAAACGTTGATTACTCTCAGCGCTAAATAAAGGTGAAACACCAGTCATATTAATATGATCAGTTATCAGCATTACACTTCCCGGAGTGGCTTCAGAATTTAAACTTCCGGCAGCATTAGTGATGACTAAAGATTGACAACCCATGGCATTAAGGGTTTGAATAGCTACAGCCATTGTATCGGCTTTGCCTTGTTCATAATAATGAGCCCGTCCTTGCAGAATTGCAATATCGGTACCGCTAACTTGACCTAACAATAGTTTACCTTCATGACCACCTACACCGGCGACAGGAAAGCCTGGTAATTCATCAAATTCAATACTGGCAACAACCTCAACATGCTCACAAAATTGACCCAATCCAGAGCCTAATATTAAGCCCACCTGAGGTGTAAAACCCTTTACAGATTTGCTAATAACTTTAATACAGTCTTCAACTTGACTCATAACAAATACTCTGGACCAAATGAATTAGGCAACAAGTCAGCAAGAAGTAAGCGCTGTTGTACTCCACTGGGGGAACACAAGATAACTTGCGTATCGATGTCAGAAAATTCTCGTATGCGTTGACGACAGCCTCCACAGGGGCAACCGCCTTGATCATTTTGACTCATAACATAAATCATTTTGATGTTCTTTTCACCTCCCATCACCATTGACGCGATGGCTGTAGTTTCTGCACAGTGTCCTTCTGGATAGCTAGCATTTTCCACATTACAGCCACTATAGGTATTACCATTTTTGGTTACAATCAATGCACCTACTGGATAATTAGAGTAGGGCACATAAGCTTTACTCATGGCTTCTTTTGTAGCTGCAATGTAGTTCTCTTCATTCATATCTATAATTCCTTAATATATGGCTGAGCGGATGCTTTTGGAGGTATTGCTTTTCCAATAAAACCAGCCAACAAGATGACAGTTAAAATGTAAGGTGTTGCTTCAATTAATTGAACTGGAATTTCACCGATTCCAGGGATGACAACACCTTGAAGTCTAATAGCTAAAGCCTGTAAAAATGCGAACAAGAAACATGCAGCCAAAACCTTATATGGATGCCACTTTCCAAATATAAGTGCTGCCAGAGCAATAAATCCTTGTCCAGCAGTCATTTCTTTAGTGAACTGAGCGTTATAAGCGGTTGCAATATAAACACCGCCGATTCCACACAGAATTCCACCTATAAGTAAAGCCTTATATCGAAGCCCTTCTACTGATAAACCAGCCGTATCAACAGCCTTAGGGTTTTCTCCAACGGCTCGTAATCGAAGACCAAATCGAGTTCGATACACAACCCACCAAACAAGAGGGACGATAGCAAAAGCTAAGTAGACTAAAATATTGTGACCACTAATTAGTTCTCTATAGATAACACCTAGGATTGGAATATGATCAATAATATCAACGCCAGGAAGTGTAATAGAAAGAAATCTCTCATTTCCTTGAAGGGTTGGAGTTATTCCGCCACTTTTAAACCAAGCTAAAGTTAAAATCATGGTAAGCCCTGAAGCCAAGATATTGATTGCAACGCCACTAACAATTTGATTTCCTTTGTATGTTATCGATGCAAAGCCATGAATCATTGCTAGGACAGAAGATGCAAACATTCCTGCAATTAATCCGAGCCAAGGTGAGCCAAAAACAGAGGCAGCACTGGCAGCAATAAAAGCTGACATCAGAAGTTTTCCTTCAAGACCAATATCAACAACTCCTGAACGCTCAGCAAATAAGCCAGCCATAGAGGCGAAAATAAGTGGTATACAGACTCTAACTGAAGCATCAAATGTTAATACAGTAGTTAAAAATAAATCACTCATTCAGATGCCTCAATAGGTGCTAAAAAACGCATTAAAACAGGCCTATATAAATACTCTAAGCCACCACAAAACAAGATAACTAGACCTTGCATAACCACAACTATGTCTCTTGAAACGTTCTGTAATTCAAAATCCAATTCTGCACCACCCTGGTAAAGTATGCCAAACAAAAAGGCTGCAATAAGAATTCCAACAGGATGATTTCGGCCCATTAGTGCAACTGCAATCCCGCCAAAGCCATAACCATAATTAAAATTTAAAAATAGACGGTGTTGAACTCCTATAAGTTCATTAACCCCAACTAATCCGGCTAATGCTCCGGAGATGCACATCGTTACAATGATAATTTTTTTTGGATTAATACCACCATATATTGCAGCATCATTGCTTTTTCCTGTAGCTCGAATAGCAAAACCCCAACGAGTATGCCAAAGGAAAAACCAAACTAGGAATGAGAAAAATAAAGCTACAAGAATGGATAAATTTAGTGGTGATTTTGCAATGTTATAGCCAAATCCAGCAAACACATCATGAACAAAAGGCAACCATACAACATCAGGAAAATTTGTACTTTCGGGGGTCATATTGCCTACTTCTCGAAGAACATGCACCAACATATAAACCATTAAGGCAGAGGCTAAAAAATTAAACATAATCGTTGTGATAACAATATGACTTCCTCGATAGGCTTGTAAATAAGCAGGAATGATTGCCCATAAAGCGCCAAACAATAGCCCACCAGAGATGGCTAATGGGATAACAATCCAGGCACTTAGAGCAGGGTTGATATATAAAGCAACTAAAGCAATACCAAGGCCACCAACATAAGCCTGACCTTCGCCTCCAATATTGAATAACCCTGCATGAAAAGCAACGGCTACTGCCAAACCGGTAAAAACAAAATTTGTTGCGTAATAAAGTGTGTATCCAAGACCTTCATCATATCCAAGAGCACCATAGATTAATATTTTTGTAGCCTCTATTGGATCAACACCTATTAATAGAAAAACGATCCCCGTAGCTAAAAACGCAGTTAAAACATTAAAGAGTGGCAATAATAAGCCATTTATCCATGATAATCTTCTATCACGAGTCATAGTTGAGCCTCTGTGATTTTTTTATCAGAAGGTAAAGCGTTAGCCATCATCATTCCGAGGGTAGCTTCATCAGCTTTAGCAGCATCGACAGTTCCAGTTATTTCACCGTCACACATTACAATGATTCGGTCACTGATTGACATGATTTCTTCTAATTCCACTGAAATTAAAATAATCGCTTTACCTGCATCTCTCATCTTTATGATGCGCTTCCTTATAAACTCAATGGCACCAATATCAATTCCACGAGTGGGTTGACCGATAATTAAGACTTCTGGGTCACGTTCAAATTCTCTTGCTAAAATAAGTTTTTGCTGATTTCCACCTGAAAAGTTGGATGACTTTAAGTCTGGATTTGTAGGGCGAACATCAAACGCCTCCATTATTGATTCGCAGTTAGCTTTAACTAATGATCGTTTGAGCCAAACACCCTGGTTAATTTCTTTATCATTTTGATAGCCTAAGAGTGCTGATTCACTCGCACTAAAATCTGAAATTATCCCCATTCTTTGTCGATCTTCAGGGACATGTGCTACCCCTAGATTACGTAACTCTTGAGGGTTAAGAGGTCTCTTAGGAGAAATAGTTTCGCCCAAGATTTCAATACTGCCTTTAGATAAAGGCAGTATTCCTGCTAGTGCTTTCAAAAGAGTGCCTTGACCATTACCAGTGACCCCAGCAATTCCAAGGATTTCACCAGAGCGTGCCTCAAAACTCACTTCTGAAACTCGCTTAATTCCTTGTTCATTATGTATTTCAAGATTATTGGCAACTAGGAGAGGGTCTCCACTTTTTGCTTCAGTTCTAACAATATTTAGTAAAACTTTTCGACCAATCATTAATTCTGCAAGTTCTTCTGGATTGGTTTCACTTGTTTGACGATGCGCTACCATTTTTCCTGCCCGCATTACAGATACATAATCCGTGATACTCATGATTTCACGAAGTTTATGAGTGATTAATATAATAGTGACACCTTGTTTCTTAAGTGCTTCAAATATTCGAAATAATTCGTCTGACTCTTGAGGAGTTAATACGCCTGTTGGTTCATCAAGTATTAAGACCTTTGCTCCCTTATAGAGGCCTTTTAAAATTTCAACTCGTTGCTGCATACCAACGGATAGTTCTTCAACTGCAACATCTAATTCAACTTCTAATCCATACTCTTGAGCTAGTCTTGTCAATTCAATACGAGCCTTGTCCAGGCTTTCAGAAATTAGAGCTCCATCTTCACTTCCAAGTATGACATTTTCTAGAACAGTAAAATTCTCGACAAGCATAAAGTGCTGATGAACCATCCCTATACCTGCCTCAATTGATTGGCGTGAATTAGTAGATATAAAGTCTTTATCAAAAACTTTTATGCGCCCAGAGTCTGCCTGATAGAAGCCATACAAAATACTCATCAAGGTTGATTTACCGGCACCATTCTCACCAACAATGCCGTGTATTGTGCCTGTTTTAACGCTCAGGTTGACTTTGTCATTTGCATATACTGCACCAAAGTGTTTATCAACATCGATTAGTTCGATTGCTATGTTAGATTGATCCATAGTTGTAATTCTAAACTAAATACAACAAAATTTTATAGTCGTACATATAATACATCCGACCAAAAGGTCGGATGTATTAATGGATAAAAAAGTAGTACTTAGATTGGGCAGGTATTATCAGCCATGTAATCATGTACTACAATGTCACCAGCAATAATTGCATTTCTGGCTTCATTGACGCGTGCTTCCATCTCTGCACTGACCAAGTCACGGTTGTACTCGTCTAGAGCCCAGCCAACACCATCTTCGGCAAGTCCTAGAACTCTAAAGCCACCTTCCCAAGTGCCATTCATAGCAGCTTCATAACTATCATAAGCGGCTTGTCCAACTTTCTTATACATCGAAGTTAGCATTGTTCCGGGTTGCATGTAGTTCTGGTTAGAGTCTACACCAATTGCTAGTACACCCAAATCAGCAGCAGTTTGATAAACACCAATTCCAGTTCCACCAGCTGCAGCATAAACTACATCAGCGCCAGCCTCAACTTGACTACGAGTAATCTCACCACCCTTAGATGGGTTGTTCCAAGCTAAATAAGTTGATCCAGTCATTTGAGCTAGAATATTCATAGAACTATCTTGCCATTTAACACCTTGCTTGTAGCCACACTCAAAACGACTAATGAGTGGAATGCCCATACCACCGACAAAACCTACAGTCCCAGTTTTGGAATTCATAGCCGCCAACACGCCGACCAGGAAGGAACCTTCATGCTCTTTATATATCACGTTCTGAACATTGTCCAATCCTACAACCATATCAATTAGAGTGAAACTTGTATCAGGATATGCTTCAGCAGCAACTGTTAGAGGGCCAGCAAAAGTAAAGCCTACAGCTACTATAGGGCTATAGCCACGCTGAGCAAGCTTCATAAGGCTTTGTTCCATCTGTGCTTCATTTGTTGGCTCAAGCTCAGTGACCGCAATACCTGTATCATTCATGAATCGTGTTATGCCATTAAAAACTGCTTCATTGAAAGATTTATCATTTTTACCTGCAGCATCATAAACAACAGCAGGTCTAATGTCAGCTTGCGCTATAGACGCAGATAAGACAAATGCGCCAGCAATCATAGCCAGACTTGTTTTTTTAATTAACCCACCTAATCGTGAGCTTTTCATTTGTTTCATTTTTCTTCTCCTTGATTTATATTATGTATTTTTATCTTACTTTTATAGTTATAAAAATTTCAGAAATCCATCATTAAGAAAGACGGGTAAAAATTCTTCTGTGTTTAACTTGGGGTTTTAAAATTTTTAAACTAATACCCGAGTTGTAAACATTATATTCCTGTCTATAATTTTTTGGCAAAAAAATAATGTAAATAATTAGAAATATATAAATATTAGACTTAAAATATTGTATACAATAATTGTTAACAATATTGACTATTTGAATTTATAGGTCTACAATAGCGTTATTATTGATTCTTAAGACAAATATATAAGAGACTATGAGTACTACTTTAAGCACAAGTTCTGACGATGTTGTAGAGGTTATCTTTGAAGCCATACTAAAGAACAGACTCAACCCTGGAGTTAAATTATCTGAAATTTCTTTACAAGAAGAATTTGGATACAGTCGTGCAGTGATTAGGCAAGGTTTTGATAGGCTAGTTGATTCGGGTGTTTTAATACATAAAAAGAATCAAAGCGTTCGTGTTGCTTGTCCAACGGAACAAGAAACTAAACAAATCTTTAAGGCAAGGAAAGCCATAGAGAGTGGTGTCATTATGATTCTGGTAGAAAAATATCATAACAAGCAGCTCGACTTGACTGAGGTTGATTCTTTGGTTTCCAAAGAGAAGCAGTTGCATGATTCAAAAGAACTTGCAAAGCTCACCAGATTGTCATGCGATTTCCATTTAACCTTGGCTGAGCTGTGTGACAACAAGTATCTAGTTGAAAGCTTAAAACCATTAATTCCATTAAGTGCACTTGCTGCTTCCGTATATGCTGACCGTGAATCAAATTTTTGCTCTTTTGCTGAGCACCAAGAGCTCATTGAGGCCATTAAAAGTAACAATCTAAAAAAGGCAAGTGATGCAATAAATGTTCATTTAGATCACTGCGTACAGTCACTAAACTTTGGTGTTCAAGTCAAGACAAAAAATAGTTATAGCCATATATTTAATTAAAGATAGTTATGAACAAAAAATTAATCGAAAGTCTTGACCATTACCCACGCAATATGACCGGTTATGGAAGTGGCTCAATTCATCCTCAGTGGCCGAATAAGGCCCGTGTTGCATTGCAGTTTGTTCTCAACTATGAGGAGGGCGGTGAAAACTGCATACTTCATGGCGACAAAGCTTCAGAAGCATTCCTATCAGAAATAGTGGGGGCCAAGCCCTATGATGGAGTGAGATATATGAGTATGGAGTCCTTGTATGAGTATGGCTCAAGGGTGGGAGTATGGAGAGTATTACGTCTTTTCCGAGAATTTGAAATCCCTATCACTATTTTTGCAGTGGCAGTGGCAATTGCACGTAACCAGGAACTGGCAGACTATTTGGTTGATGAAGGTTATGACATTTGTGCACATGGTCTTCGTTGGATCGATTATCAGTTTATTGATGAAAAAACTGAACGCGAACATATCAAAAACTGTATATCTTTGTTAACAGATTTTTTAGGTAAACGTCCACTCGGTTGGTATACCGGGAGAAATAGTCCAAACACAAGAAGGCTGGTAATTGAAGAGGGGGGTTTTCTGTATGACAGTGACAGTTATGATGACGATTTGCCTTATTGGGTTAAAGGCAAGAGTGAAAAAGAAAAGCATTTGGTTGTTCCATATACCCTTGATGTTAATGATATGAGGTTTGCAACTCCACAAGGATTTAATTCAGGTGAGCAGTTCTTTAATTACCTCAAGGACAGCTTTGATGCGCTGTATTTGGAAGGTGAAACACACCCTAAAATGATGTCCATAGGTATGCATGCACGTATTTTAGGGAGACCCGGTCGAATTATGGCAATGAGAAAGTTTTTGGCATACGTTAGAACTTTTGATGACGTCTGGTTTTGTACTCGAAAACAAATAGCCGACCATTGGTATGAAAATTTTTAACAGAAACGATAGCTATGAAATTACCTACTAATTTAGCTAAAAGCTCCTCAAAAGATTTTATAGAAACTTTTGAAAATGTATATGAACACTCGCCGTGGATCGTGGAGCAATCCTTGGAGCTAGTTTTAGCAAACAATGAATACAACAGTTTAGAGATGTTTCATCAACTTTTTTGTGAAATTATGCTACAAGCAGACAGTGATTTACAAGACAATTTGATTCTCTCGCATCCAATGTTAGCTGGCAAAAAAGCACAAAACAATGAACTAACGGATTTTTCGACAACTGAACAAAAATCTGCAGGATTAAATGACTGTAATGACAGTGAAATCAAGCTTTTTGAAGAACTTAACAATCAATACTTTATAAAGTTTAATTTCCCTTTTATTATGGCAGTGAAGGAAAAAAATAAATCCGAAATACTATTGAGCTTTAAAATCCGACAGAAAAATACTGTCTCTCAAGAAAGATTAAATGCTTTAAGTGAAATTAACAAAATTGCCTGGTTAAGAATTAAGGAAATCTATGGACTATAAAGACAAAATTGATGTCGCTTGCTCTGATTTTGGAAGTAAAGTAATTTATTGTAGTGATGAATTTTTTGCTGATTCTGGGCGTATGCTACAGGCTAGTGAACCGCTATGGATAGAGGGCAAATACGATGAAAATGGCAAATGGATGGATGGATGGGAAAGTAGACGTCGCCGTGATGGCAAAAATGATTTTTGTTTTATAAGACTTGGTTCGCCCTCTATTATTAATAACTTTAATATTGATACAAGTCACTTTACTGGAAACTTTGCACCCGCAATTTCAATTTTAGGTTGTTCGGTTCCAGGGGGAACTACTGATGATCGAGTTGTTGATGGATCAGCGGTCTCTGAATGGTTCGACTTACTAGATCAAGAAAAACTTGAGAGTGACTCTCATAACCTTTTTTCATGCAAAACAAATCAGCCAATAACGCATCTAAAAATAACTCTTTACCCAGATGGAGGAATTGCTCGTTTAAGAGCTTATGGACAAGCATGGACTGACGAAACTAAATATGAAATCACTGGTACTAACGTAATTTCTAAAGAAAGTGGTGCAAGAGTATTGTTTGCTAATGATGAGCATTTTGGTTGTCTAAGTAATATTCTCGAAGAGTACACTCCATTAAGTATGGCTGATGGCTGGGAAACAAGACGTCGACGAAAGCCAGGCAATGACTGGGGAGTAATAGCACTATCAAAAACAGCTAAAGTTCATGAAATTATTGTAGATACAAGTTTTTTTAAGGGAAACTTTCCAGATACTTTTTCTATTTCATCAGCTAATATTTCGAACCCTGATGTCGATACTTTGATTGAAGATAGTAAAACATGGTCTAAAATAATTGATAGAAAAAAACTAGGAATGAATAAAATTCATATCTTTAAAAAAGAAGACTTGTTAAATGAGCAAGAGTTTACTCATATTCGAATTGATATTGAGCGTCAACTTGATCATTTTTCTAGTGGTTATTATTCTGCTTCTTACCGACACCCTTTAACATAGGATTGACATATGACATTATTAAAATCTTTTGAAGAACTTGATTATAGCGAAGCCCTAGAAAGTAGTACTGAAGCACAAAAATGGCTTGAAAAACATAATCGTCGATTTGGGCAATTTATCAATGGTAAGTTTGATAAACGTAAAAATGCAGAGTTGATTGCTAGTCATAATCCTTCGAATGGTGAACTACTGGCGCATATTGAAATAGCCAACGCTTCTCAATTAGATGCAGCTGTGGCTGCTGCCCGAAAAGCTCAACCTAAATGGCAAGCATTGAGCGGTCATGAAAGGGCTAAAGTACTCTATGCATTAGCACGTTTATTACAAAAACATACACGTTTAACCGCGGTCTTAGAGACCCTAGACAACGGTAAGCCAATTCGCGAAAGTCGGGATATTGATATACCCTTAGCTATTCGACATTTCTATCACCATGCTGGATGGGCACAACTTCAAGAACAAGAGCTTTCTAGCTATGAACCGATTGGAGTTGCAGCACAAATTGTGCCTTGGAATTTCCCCTTATTAATGTTGTCATGGAAGATCGCCCCTGCTATGGCAATGGGCAACACGATCGTATTTAAATCCGCCGAACAAACACCTATCACTGCTATGTTTTTTGCTCATTTATGTGAACAAGCTGGTGTCCCTTCTGGTGTTGTTAATATCGTCAATGGTGCTGGTGATGTAGGCGCTTCCCTGGCTTCTCATAAGGGAGTTGATAAGGTTGCCTTTACTGGATCAACAGCCGTAGGGCGTTCAATAAGACAGAGTACTGCAGGTCAAGGTAAAAAATTAACTTTAGAACTTGGTGGTAAGTCAGCCTTCGTGGTTTTTGAAGATGCTGATCTAGATGCTGCTGTTGAAGGCTTAGTTGATTCTATCTGGTTTAATCAAGGCGAGGTATGTTGTGCTGGATCAAGATTATTAGTACAAGCAAAAATTGTAGATAAATTACACTCCAAAATCAAAAAACGTATTCAAAAATTACGCTTAGGATTACCGCTAGATAAATCAACTGACTTAGGAAGCTTAGTAAGCCAAACTCAATACCAAAGGGTTGATCAAATGGTTCAACAAGGCCTCAAGCAAGGTGGTGAACTTTTCCAAGCTTATGATGGCCAATCTGATGGCAATTATTACCCGCCAAGTCTTATTACTGAGATCGATGCAAGCCACCCTTTAGCCCAAGAAGAAATTTTTGGACCTGTATTGGTATCAATGACTTTCCGCACTCAAACTGAGGCTGTCGCTTTGGCTAATAATAGCCGCTACGGCTTAGCAGCAAGTGTGTGGAGTGAAAATATCAATCGTGCTATGGATGTGGCTCCAAAACTTAAGGCTGGAGTAATCTGGATTAACTGCCACAATCAATTTGATGCTTCTTGCGGTTTTGGTGGAGTAAGAGAATCTGGATTTGGTCGCGAAGGTGGCAAGGAAGGACTTTTTGAATACCTTAAACCAAAATCCTTAACCCCTACTAAAAAGTTAAAACGTGTCACCATAAAACAACAACCAGGTAGTAATAAAACTATTGATCGCACCTTAAAATTCTATATTGGCGGTAAACAAGTTAGGCCAGATGGTGGTCACAGTATTGCCACTTACAAGGCTGATGGCAGTTTAGCAAGTTTGGTTGGCTCAGGTAACCGCAAAGATATTCGAAATGCAGTGAGTGCAGCAATTAAAGCTAATTCTTGGAGTACCCAAAACGGCCATGTTAGAGCTCAAATTATCTATTTTCTAGCTGAAAACTTAGCACTGCGCGAGTCTGAATGGATAAAGCGCTTACAAGATTTGTGTGGAATTACCAAAAAAGAGGCAAAAACTGAATTTAATGCCAGCTTGAGTCGACTATTTAGCTATGCAGCATGGTCCGATAAATATGATGGTGCTGTTCATAATGCACCTTATCGTGGCGTAACAATGGCTTTGCCTGAAGCCATCGGAGTATTGGCACAAATCGCTCCTGAAGAAAAGCCCTTGTTAAGCACAATATCTTTGATTGCACCTGCTATAGCTATGGGTAACCGAGTTGTTTTAATTCCTAGTCAGCGCTATGCTGGTGTCGCCTTGGAATTAGTTCAAACACTTGAAACCTCAGATATTCCTCCTGGAGTTATAAATATAGTAACTGGCAACAAGAGTGAATTAGCTGACCAGTTAGCTGGTCACGCTGAAGTAGATGGAATTTGGTGTTGGTCTGACGACGAAACGGTTGCCAAAGTTGAGGCTACTAGCGCTGCTGACTTAAAGCGTTTATGGGTTCATCAGGAGGGCGATCGAGATTGGTTGGACCCTCAACAAGGTGAAGGTTTAGAATTTCTGCGTAACGCCACAGAAGTGAAAAATATTTGGACACCATACGGTGACTAACTGGTAGATTTATGAGTGAAAAATTCCTACCACAAGAACTGATTCGTAAAAAACGCGATGGACTGATTCTAAGCCACTCAGAGATCGGTTTTTTAGTCCAAGGTATTAGTGATGAAAGTCTTACTGATGCTCAGTTAGGTGCGTTTGCCATGGCAGTATTTCACTGTGGAATGAGCATGGAAGAACGTGTCAGTTTAACGCAACACATGATGCATTCAGGTGAAACACTTAAATGGCATGATTTAGACCTCGACGGTCCTGTTGTCGATAAGCATTCGACTGGAGGAGTGGGAGACAAAGTCAGCTTGATGCTTGCACCTATCGTTGCAGCCTGTGGTGGCTACGTTCCTATGATATCTGGAAGAGGTTTGGGGCATACTGGTGGAACTTTGGACAAGCTAGAAAGTATTCCAGGCTACAACGGCGCTCCAGATAATACCAAATTTCAAGCATTGGTTCAGGATGTGGGCTGTGCTATTATTGGTCAAACTGATAAATTAGCGCCAGCTGATCAGCGCTTTTATGCCACACGAGATGTGACTGCCACAATAGAGTCTATAGACTTAATTACCGCTTCTATACTGTCTAAAAAGCTTGCCTCTGGCCTTGATGCCTTAGTGATGGATATCAAGACCGGAAATGGTGCTTTTGCCGCAGACTACAGTATGGCTCAAGAGTTGGCTCAAAGTATTGCAGATGTCTCAAGCAGTGCCGGTGTCCCAACCCGTTGCCTAATCACTGACATGGATCAAGTATTAGGCTATAACGTGGGTAATGCCACAGAAGTACAAGAGTGTATCGAGTTTTTAATTGAACCAAAAAAGGCTGATGAACGCTTACTACATCTAACACTCGAGCTGGCTGCACAAATGCTACAGTTGAGTGGTATCGAATCTGATCTAGTAGCTGCTAGAACGAAATCCCAAGAGGCTTTACTTTCAGGTCAAGCAGCACAGATATTTGGGCAAATGATCCATGCACTAGGAGGCCCTATAGATTTATTGGAAAAAACCGATGACTACTTAGTCCCAATGCCAATTATTAACCCTATATTATCGAAATGTTCTGGCTTCATAACTGAGATGGACGTTCGTGCTATTGGTTTAAATATGATACATCTGAAAGCTGGACGCACTAAGGCTAGTGATTCAATAGATCATGGTGTAGGTTTGACCGATATCGTGAATATCGGCCAATGGGTCGATACCGGTCAACCTTTAGCTTATGCACACGTTCGTAATGATGATCAAGTCCAGTATTTGCAACAAAAATTGCCGTCAACAGTACAATTCAGTGAAAAACCTCCTGAAACAGCGCCTCTGGTGTATGAAATATTTTCATCCAACAAAGATAGAAAATCGTGAAACGAGCAATCATTTTAGTACTCGATTCCTTAGGTCTAGGTTCAAGTGCTGACGCTCATCTATATGGTGATAAGGGTGCAGATACTCTAGGCCATATTGCTGAAGCTTGCGCTGACGGTAATGCAGACAATAGTCATCGCCAAGGACCACTAAACATACCTAATTTACTTAGGTGGGGTCTAGGTGCTGCAGCTAATGCCAGTCGTGGAAAACCTTTGCCTGTGACTAGTGTTACTCCTCAAGGTGCTTATGGTTATGCTCGTGAAGTGAGTGCCGGCAAAGACACTCCAAGTGGTCATTGGGAAATTTGTGGTTTGCCGGTTCCTTTTGAGTGGGGAACATTTCCAAGCCAAGAAAACTGCTTTCCTCCATTGCTACTTCAGAACCTCATAACTCAAGGTCAAATTGGTGGCACCTTAGCGAACAAGCATGCTTCCGGCACAGAAGTCATCAAAGAGTTTGGTGAAGAACACTTGGAAACCGGTTTTCCTATTTGTTACACATCTGCTGATTCAGTATTTCAGATTGCTGCACATGAACAATCTTTTGGCTTAGAACGTCTTTATGAACTATGTAAAGTAGCCAAGCGTCTTGTTGACCCTTTGGATATTACACGAGTTATTGCAAGGCCATTTGTTGGTACTTATAGTGGTGATTTTGAGCGTACTTCAAACCGTCGTGATTTAACCACCCCTCCCAATGGATTAACTTTATTAGATCATGTTGAGAAAGCTGGAGGACAAGTAATGTCATTAGGTAAGATCGCTGATATCTTTTCTAATCAAGGAATAACTGATGCAATCAAAGGTTCAAATAATATGGACTTAATTGATCAACTCCTAAAGCAAATGCAAAAAGTTCAAAAGGGTTTAATTTTTGTTAACTTAAATGACTTCGATACTAAGTTTGGACACCGTCGTGACGTTGCGGGCTATGCGTTGGCTTTGGAACAGCTCGATAAACGTATAATTGAAATTGAGAGCCTATTAAGTACTGATGACCTGATACTTATTACTGCCGATCATGGTTGCGACCCAACCTGGCCAGGTAGTGACCACACTCGTGAACATGTGCCAGTAATATTTTATGGAAGTCAAGTGAAAAACAATAACTTAGGCGAAAGATCTAGCTTTGCTGATATGGGTCAAACAATAGCGAATCATTTGGACATAGATCCGCTGCCATATGGCAAGAGCTGTCAATTAATATAGAATTGATAAATACAGATGAAATTCATACACCAAAAAATCCATCAAATACCTAAGGTTGAACTCCATAGCCATCTCGAGGGAACCATCCAACCTTCATTAGTTAAAAAGATTGCAAAACGCAATAACATAAAACTTAGGTATGGTTTATTTACTCCACAAGGAGACTTTGCCTGGGATGACTTTGTTACTTTTTTGCAGGCTTACGATGAAGTAAGTTCTTGTCTACTGTACAGCAAAGACTATCGAGACATTACCTATAATTACCTTAAATCCTGTGCACTTGAGGGAACGATTTATGCTGAAACATTTATTTCTCCAGATCACGCTGCTGAAATGGGTATGAGTTATGAAGATGTCCTGTCAGGCTGTGCTCAAGGGATTGATGATGCTGAAAGAGAGTTTGGCATCATAGGGCGTATTATCGTCACTTGTGTTCGACATCTAGGACCAAAGCAGGCAGTAAGAATTGCACAACTCATGGTCGATGAGCCACACCCCTATATTGTTGGTTTTGGTATGGGTGGAGATGAATCCCAATACGTAGCATCAGATTTTACTCCTGCCTTTCGAATTGCCAACGAAGCTGGCTATCCTTGCACTGTTCATGCAGGTGAAGTTTGCGGCTCTGAAAGTGTATGGGATGTACTTAATCACCTACCAATGATAAGTCGAATCGGTCACGGTGTTCGCAGCGCTGAGGACGATGAATTAATTAAAACCTTGGTAAATCGTGAAATATCTTTAGAAATCTGTCCAGGAAGTAATTTGGCTTTGGCTTTGTATCCAGACTGGAAAAGTCATCCTCTAAATCATATTCTTGAAGCAGGTATTAGTGTCAGTCTAAACTCAGACGATCCACCGTTTTTTAATACCAGTGTCGGCAAAGAGTATCAAAATGGAGCTGAACACTTTAATCTCGATTTAAAACAGCTACTTTATATTTCTCGAATGGCTATGGAGTCCTCGTTTGCAGATACTAAAACTAAAGATCTCCTAGTTAAGAAAATCAACGAATGGTCAATTGACTAAAATAAATACAAAATAAATTTATAATTAAATAATTATTAATGGGAATTGAATTATGTCTATTACAAAGAAATATATTACAGCGGATGAATTACTACTTGATTCATTTAAACTGGGTGTGGATATCTACAATAGTGGCTTTAGACCAAATTTTATTGTGGGTGTATGGCGTGGCGGCACTCCGGTAGGTATTGCCATTCAAGAAATACTAGCTTATCTTGGTAATGAGTCTGATCATATAGCTATTCGAACTTCCTCATATATTGGCATAAACAATCAATCAAAAGAAGTGCGCGTTCATGGTATTGACTATCTTATTAGTCACATGAATGCTGAAGATAGTTTGCTTTTGGTTGATGACGTGTTCGATTCAGGAAGAAGTATTAAAGCGATACTAGACACTCTAAATGAAAGGGCAAGAAAAAATATACCTCACGATGTTCGTGTGGCGATGCCTTGGTATAAACCCGAGAGAAACATCATTGATATAGCCCCAGATTACTATATTCATGAAACAGATGACTGGTTGGTCTTTCCTCACGAAATGGATGGTCTTACAGAAAAGGAAATATTTACCAATAAAAAGAATATGAAAGAGATTTTATCTCAGGTAACTAGTAAATAGTTTTAGCCTTTTTTTGAAGTATGCTTATTAGCTGAATCTGAAATACAGCTAAACTTAAAAGACTGTCTTAATTACATCCCATAAGCCATAAAATATGGCCAACCATATAAGTCCTTTTATAAGAAAAAACATAAAGGGTAGGATAATGAGTAGCCATTTATTTTTTATGCGTTTTCTAAGGTAGTTAATCATGAAAGTGGCAGGCAACTTCATGACTACTTACAGCTTCTTTGAGTTCAGGCTTTTCCTGAGAACAGATGTCCTGCGCTTTTTTGCAACGAGTGCGAAAAACACAACCTGATGGAGGGTTTATCGGAGATGGTAAGTCCCCTTCTATTAGAATTAAATCCTTGTTTTTCTCTATTTTTGGGTCTGGAATTGGAACTGCAGAAATCAGTGCCTGAGTATAAGGATGTCGTGGATGATTATATATATCTTCACTTTTAGCGAGCTCAACCATATTGCCCATATAAAGAACCATAATTTTGGTACTAATATGTTTCACAATGCTTAAATCATGAGCGATAAATATTAAAGTCAAATCCATCTCTTTTTGTAAGTCCATTAGTAGGTTTATTACCTGAGCCTGGATGGAAACATCTAGAGCCGAAACTGGTTCATCACAAATAATTAATTTGGGCTTTAAGATTAAAGCTCTCGCTATGCCGATACGTTGGCATTGGCCACCAGAAAATTCATGAGGATAACGATTAATAAGGTTTTCTAATAAACCAACCTTATTCATTACATCCTCAACTCTTGCTTTAATATCTGCCTTTGAAGTTTTAGGGTAATGTGTTTTCAAGGGTTCTGCAATAATCTCTCCAATAGTCATTCGAGGATTAAGGCTTGCAAGTGGATCTTGAAAGATCATTTGGATTTCTTTTCGGTGTTTTCTCATTTCTGTTTTTTGAAGAGCTAATAAGTCTTTACCGAACCATAAAACTCTTCCTGTTTCAGAAGGCACCATGCTAATAATTGCACGCGCTAAGGTAGATTTACCACAACCTGACTCACCCACTATGCCTAGCGTTTCACCTGACTTTAATTCAAATGAAACTCCATTTACTGCCTGTAATTTTTTTCGTTTTGTCCAAGGCATATCTCCTTCACTAGAAACATCAAAATGCACCTTTAGATTTTCAACTTGCATTATAGTTTTATGATTCATAACAATTCCTCAAATGCTACATGACAGGCTCTAAAGTGCTTATTTTCACCAGCCTCAAGAAGTTCTGGAGTTTGATTGGAACAAATGTCTTTTGAAAATTTACAGCGCGGGGAAAACGGGCAGCCTACAGGGTCCAACATCGCATCTGGAGGATTACCTTGTATAGTTTTTAGCTTTTCAGCGTTGTCGTCAAGTCGAGGAACTGCACTTATCAATCCTTGAGTATATGGATGGGTAGGTCTTGCATAGATAAGCTCAGTTTCAGCAATTTCCATCACCTGCCCACCATACATTACTAATGTATCATCACTGTTACCAGCAACAACACCAAGGTCATGAGTGATTAAAATAATTGAGGTGCCAAACTCCTTTTGAATATCGGATAGTAAATGCATTATTTGAGCTTGAACTGTAACATCAAGAGCGGTTGTAGGTTCATCAGCAATTAACAATTTGGGGTTACATAGTAGAGACATTGCAATCATTACACGCTGCCTCATACCTCCTGAAAATTCATGGGGATACATTCTAATAAGGTTTTTAGCTTCAGGTATTTGAACCGCATCCAGCATACTAATTGATTGATTAATGGCATCAGTTTTTGATAATCCTTTGTGATGTATTAAGACTTCAGCCATCTGCTCAGAGATTTTCATATATGGATTAAGACTAGTCATTGGATCCTGAAAAATCATTGCTATCTTTTCAGAACGAATAAGATTCAGCTCTGAAATAGAGAGGTTAAGAATTTCTTGATCTTCGAACTTCACGCTTCCAGTGGCACGACCATTTTGATCCAACAAACCCATCATCGCAAAAACCGTCTGGCTTTTTCCACTTCCAGATTCACCAACAATTGCTAAAATTTTTCCCTCTTCAAGAGAGAAATTAACATTATTAACTGCACGAACGATTCCGTCTGCTGTATTAAATTCGACGTTTAAGTTGTTTACCTCAAGAAAACTCATTATTAATTACCTTTCCTTTGGGTCGAGTGCATCACGAAGACCATCACCAATAAAATAGATACAAAATAGAGTAACAATAAAGAATGATAATGGGACAAGTAGTTGCCATTCAGTATCGTAATTGATTGTGCCAGCACCTTCAGAAATCAAAGCACCCCAACTGGTTTTTGGCTCTTGAACACCGAGTCCTAGAAAAGAGATAAAACTTTCTGCAATAATAATGCCCGGGACTAGGAGTGTTGCATATACAGCAACAATACCTAAAAGGTTTGGAACAATATGTCTTATTATAATTTTATAATCACTGACACCAGTTGCCTGAGCAGCTTCAATGAACTCCTTATTCTTAAGATTCAGAGTTTGACCACGAACTATACGGCTCATATCTAACCAAGACAAAAGACCAATACCCACAAAAAGCATGATAATTGATCGACCAAAAACAACCAAGAGAAGAATTAAAACAAACATGAATGGGATTGCCATTAGTATGTCAACTATACGCATCATAATTTGATCAGTTCTGCCACCTATATAACCTGAGGTTGCACCATAAAGTGTGCCTACCACAACAGCAATAGTTGCACCCACAATACCAACCATAAGAGAAATCTGAGTACCTTGAATAACACGTGAATAGAGATCACGACCGAGATCGTCAGTTCCAAAGTAGTGACCAGTTTCAATCGAAGGCATACCTAGAGTTGCTGCTGAACCCATAGTATTCCAATCAATTTGTTCATATGTCCAGACCGCAAAGTACGGCCCTACAAAAGAGAACAAGACAATTAATACCAAAATAACAAGACTTGTAATTGCAGCCTTATTACCCATAAACCTTGTTCTCGCATCAGCCCATAAAGAGCGGCCTGAAGTTTGTTCATCAGCAGTTAAATTTTCCGCTAATTTAACAATTTTATTTTTGTTTGCTACAATCATATTAATAATCTCAGTATCTTATTTTTGGATCTATCCAAGCATAAAGAAGATCAGCAATTAGACTAAACAAGATTGTCAGAGCACCTACCAAAATAGTAATCCCCATCATTACCGCATAATCACGATTAAAAGCAGCATTTACGAAAAAATAACCCATTCCACCTGTTGAAAAAAAGATATCAATAAGTACCGAACCTGTAATAAGACCAACAAATGCTGGACCTAGATATGAAATAACTGGAAGTAATGATGGTTTGAATACATGACGGAAAAAGATTGTTTTTGTCGGAAGCCCTTTTGCTCTAGCTGTGCGTATATAGTTTGCATTCAAAACTTCCAACATCGAAGAACGGGTTATTCTTGCAATTGAAGCCATATAGCTAGTTGATAGAGCAATAACTGGCATTACTAGATATTCCCAATCACCACCATGCCAACCACCACCTGGTAACCATCCAAGCCATAGCGTAAAAACAATAATCAGTAGCGGTGCCAAGACAAAATTTGGCAATACTTGTGCGCCAATTGAAACTCCTACAGCAAAATAATCGACCCAAGTATTTTTGCGGATTGCCGCTATTGCTCCAAGTGGAATACCTACACCTATTGCAACAATAAATGACCAAAAACCATACTTTAAGGTTATTGGAAAGCCCTGACCGATAATTTCATTAACAGTGCGGCTATGATATTTATACGAAGGTCCAAAATCGAACTCTGTCAATATACCCCAAAGATAGGTTGTCATTTGACGCCATATAGGTTGATCTAGTCCATATTTGGCTTCAATATTTGCAAGGACCTGTGGAGGTAGAGGTTTTTCTGAAGTGAATGGACCACCTGGAGCCGCATGCATTAAATAAAAGGTTACTGCTATAAGAATTAGTAGTGTCGGAATAGCAATCCCAATTCTTTTAATGATATAGTTAAGCATATCCTAAAACGATGGTAAAAAAATATCTGCGAGTATTGTACCGCACAAAAAAAAACACCGCACATTAAGTGCGGTGTTTTCATTAACTACAAAATGCTAGTCTGCAACTTTATATAAATCACGTGAGTAAACGTTCTGCTCAACGTTGTTGAAAGGCCAGCCTTTAAGATTATTTCTAAGCATAAACACACCCGTATAATGATATACAGGGATTATAGGCATTTCGTTTGCCATAATCTCTTCAACACGTGTGTAGTTGCTTGTTGCATCAGACATAGTCCTAGCAGATGTCATCAATTCATCAACTTCAGCGTTGCTGAATTTGCCATCATTGTAACCTGAAGGTGTTGTCATCAGGTCAAGGAATGTAGATGCTTCGTTATAGTCACCACACCAGCCACCTCGAGCGACATCAAAGTTTTGACCGCCACGAGTTTTGAGGAATGTTTTCCACTCTTGATTAGCAAGTGTAGCTTCAGCACCCAAAGTCTCTTTCCACATTTGTTGTGCTGCAATTGCTATCTTTTTGTGACCTTCTGAAGTGTTATACATATACTCAAACTTCAGTGGATTATCAGGTCCATAACCAGCCGCAGCCATTAACAATTTAGCATTAACATTACGCTGATCCTGAGACATCTGTCCAAATGCAACTGCCGGTACTTCGAATCCTGCAGTGGCGCCAGGGGTAAAGGTGAATGCTTGGATCTGTCCACCTTGAAGAACTTTATCAGTAACTACTGAGCGGTCAAGTGCATAAGACAAGGCCTGGCGAACACGAACATCTTTAAAAGCTTCTGGTCCACTAGGTGACAAGTTAAATGTCATGTAGTATGTACACAATCTAGGGAAAGAAATAGCCTCATCCGGATATTCAGCCTTTAATCGTGGATACTGTCCAGATGGAACTGCTCCCTTGTCTGTCTCTCCAGCTTCCCAGCGAGTAAAGTCAGTATTCTCATCATTGATGACTAGTGTTACGACTTTATCAATAATGGTAGCTTCATTGTTCCAATACATTGTATTGCGTTCACGAGTCGCAGTTTCGTTTGGAATATGTTCGGTCAGAACATAAGCACCATTACCAACTATATTTCCTGGCTTAGTCCATCCATCACCAAACGTTCTTACTGTCCACTGAGGACTTGGAAATGTAGAAGCATGAGTTGTCATTGCAGCAAAATACGGCAACGAAGCTGTCAATCGCACTTCTAGAGTGTGATTGTCAAGCGCTCTAATTCCTAAAGCTTCTGGTGGTGATTCACCTGACATAACCGCACCGACATTCTCGAGTGCCATAATATCAGCAAACCAAGAATAAGGTGAGGCAGTTGCAGGGTCAGCTAAGCGACGCCACGCATAAACAAAATCGTGAGCGGTAACTGGATTACCGTCAGACCATCTCGCATTATCTCGAAGTGTAAATGTATAGACATCTTTAGCGTCATTGGTTGTATAGCCAGTAGCAACACCTGGTATTAATTTACCATCACCGTCCTGGTTCATCAAGCCTTCAAAAAGGTCGCGAACAAAATAAGATCCTGAAACGTCTTCGACCATTTGAGGATCTGCTGTAGTAAATTCATCCAACAAACTGTATGTAAATGTTTGATCATCAGCCAGTGCCTCTCCCGTTACCGGGTGCGTTCCCGCTGCAAACACCGATGATGTTGCAAAGGTCGCCAACACGAAGCCCACAGCCAATGACTTTGGCAAATAGTTCATATATTTCTCCTAAAATTTAAAAAAACAAAATCCTTCATAAATAAATGAGGATAAACAGAAGTTTATATTATTTTTTTAAAGTTGTATTATCTTTTTTAGATATTATTGACGATTTGACTGATAAAAAAGGCTTGCAACTCAGCAAGCCTTAAAGAATATGGTGGGTCGTGAGCGATTCGAACGCTCGACCATCGGATTAAAAGTCCGGTGCTCTACCAACTGAGCTAACGACCCTAATAAAAACGAGAGATTATACTGAACAAGCTTTCAATAATCAATCGCATATTAGCCTTTATTGATAGCCTCTTTGAGGAATTTTCCAGGCCTATAAAATGAGACAAATTTTTCAGTTATTTCGGTCTTTTCACCGGTCTTAGGGTTAATACCAATTCTCCCTTTTCGATGTCTTTTATAAAAACTCCCAAAACCGCGTACTTCAACTCCTTCTCCTGAAGTAATTGCCAAAGTTAATTCTTCCAGAATCACCTCCACACAAAATTTTGATTCTGAACGAGAAATCTTGGATTGCTTTGATATTGCTTCAATAAGATCTGTTTTTTTCATATATATTAAGTCACTGAAACAGAGCTCAGTGGCGATATTTAAGTTATTTATCTTTCACTTCTTTTAATAGATCACCTAGAGTTGAACCATTAGATTCTGGAGATTGCTTTTTGTAATTTTCCATTGCTGTTTTCTCTTCTACAGATTCTTTCGCCTTCATACTAAGAGAAACCTTTCTAGCTCTTCTATCAATCTGAGTGATTAACACTTCAACTTCAACACCCTGCTTTAGAACAGTTGAAGCGTCTTCAATTCGATCTTGTGATATTTCAGATACTTTTAAGTATCCTGTGATACCTTCTGCCAGTTCTATAACAGCACCCTTTGCATCAACTTCTGTAACAGAACCTTTTACAATTGAGCCTTTAGTGTTTGCGGAAACATACCGAGTGAAATTGTCAGAAGTAAGTTGCTTAATTCCCAAAGAAATACGTTCTTTTTCGGCATCAATGTTAAGGATAACAACGTCAAGTTCTTGACCTTTAGAGTAGTTAGAAACAATTTGATCTGCTGATTGCTTTTCCCATGAAATATCAGCCAAATGAATTAGTCCATCTATGCCGCCTGGTAGTCCAACAAATAAACCAAAATCAGTAATTGATTTAACTATTACATTTATATTGTCACCCTTATTATGACTGCCTTCGAAAGCTTCCCATGGGTTTTCTTTTGCTTGCTTCATACTAAGTGAGATTCTATGCTTAGACTCTTGTACATCAAGCACAACAATTTCAACCTCTTGTCCTAGTTTAACAAACTTAGAAGGTCTAGCATTGGCATTTGTCCAATCCATTTCACTAACATGGACTAATCCTTCAACACCCTCTTCAACACGAACAAAGGCACCATAATCAGTTAAATTAGAGACCACTCCTACTACCCTCTTGCCTATTGGTAAGCGTTCAGAAATATTATCCCAAGGACTCGGTGTTAATTGTTTCAAGCCCAATGAAACTCTCATTTTTTCTTTGTCGTAGCTAAGGATTTTGACTTTGATTTTATCACCTATTGAAAGTTTTTCTGATGGATGATTTACTCGTTGCCAAGAAATATCTGTGATATGAAGTAACCCATCAATGCCACCTAAATCAACAAATGCGCCATAATCAGCGAGGTTTTTCACAATACCTTCGACTTCCTTACCGGCATCAAGCGTTTCAATTAATGCCTCTCTGTCTGCTGAATTAACTTCTTGCATAACGGCTTTTCTCGAAATAACAATATTATTTCTAACCTCATCCATCTTAATAACAATGGCTTCAATTTCTTGCCCTTGTAAAAAATCAAAATCTTTAACAGGTCTTATATCCACTAGGGAGCCTGGTAAAAATGCTTTAATAACGCCTATATCAACGGTCAGACCACCCTTAACAGAACCAGTAACAAAGCCTCTAACCACTTCCTTAGATTGCATCGCTTCCTCAAGCTCTCGCCACATCTTAATACGTTTTGCTTTTTCGCGAGAAAGTAGTGTGTGACCAAGACCATCGTCAATAGATTCAAGCGCAACTTCGACAACATCACCCTCATTGATTTCAAGTTCCCCTCTGACATCTTTAAATTCGTTTAATGAAATGAAGCCCTCAGATTTAAGTCCAACGTTAATAATCGCTTTTTCACGATTTATACTAACAACTGTTCCCATTAATAGAACTCCAGGCTTTACATTTTGTTGAGTTTTACTATTTTCAAATAGCTCGGAAAATGATTCTGACATAATTTTTTGATGTTGACCGGTAATTGTTAAGCTATTACGGTTAAAGCTTAATTCATATCGGGTTAGTTAAAAAATTTAAAGCTTGACCGTTCAAGCTTTAATTAGCGCCATTACTTTTGTAATGACTTCATTAATCGTAAGATTTGTTGTGTCTATGACTAATGCATCTTTAGCTGGCTTCAATGGAGAATGTTGACGGTTTACGTCTCTTTCATCTCTTTTTTGAACCTCTGCCAAAGTGTGCGAAATGTTACCAGCAATGCCCGTCTCTTGCAACTGTTTTAATCGCCTTTTTGCCCTTTCTTCAACTTCAGCAGTCAAGAAAACCTTAAAGGGGGCATCTGGGAATACCACTGTACCCATATCTCTACCATCGGCTACCAGTCCAGGTAATTTTTTAAATTGTCTCTGTTTTACTAATAACGTCTTTCTTAAAGACTCAATCTTTGCAAACTGCGAAGCCAATGCTGCAGTTTTTTCAGTTCGCAATTCAGAGGACACTTCAACATTGTTTAGGTAAACATTGAGTGGTTCATTATTAAAATTGAGTTTGAAGGATATATCAAAATTGTTTGCAAGTTTCAATAAACCGTCAATATTATCAATTTTAATATCATTATTGCTTGCCACTATTGCGAATGCTCGATAAATAGCACCAGAGTCTAATAAATGCCAATCAAGTTTCTGCGCAATAATACTTGCCACAGTGCCCTTTCCAACACCACTAGGACCATCTAGTGTTAAAACAGGAATCATATAAGTGATGTTTGAGTTATTAATACTAAGTTTGATAACAATAGAAAACAATAGCTGTCATTTATCATGTCTATTCAGGCCTCATATGTGGAAACAATAACACATCTCTAATAGAAGGAGAATTAGTAAAAAACATAACCAATCGGTCAACTCCTATCCCCTCACCTGCAGTAGGCGGCATGCCGTACTCCAGAGCACGAATATAATCAGCATCATAATGCATTGCCTCATCATTACCAGCGTCTTTTTCCTTTGCTTGCTCTAGAAACCTTTGAGCTTGCTCTTCTGCATCGTTGAGCTCTGAAAAGCCATTAGCAATCTCTCTACCTCCGATAAAAAGCTCAAATCGGTCAGTTGTAAACGGATCCTCGTCGTTACGTCTAGATAAAGGAGAAACTTCTGTTGGGTATTGGGTAATAAAGGTTGGTTGAATTAATTTTTCTTCAACCGTTGCTTCGAAAATTTCAATTTGAATCCTGCCTAAGCCCCAACTATCTTTGAGATTCACACCTAATTTTTTAGCGGTTTTTTTGGCGTTTTCTACAGACAAATCATTAGCCTTTAATTGAGGATTGTATTTCAAAATCGAATCAAATACGCTTAAACGATCAAAAGATTTTGAAAAATCAAAATCATCTCCTTGGTAGTGAATTTTGTTTGACTCACATACATCAATTGCTATACCTTTCAGTAAGTCCTCAGTAAGATCCATAAAATCATGATAAGTTGCATAAGCCTGATAAAACTCAATCATTGTAAATTCAGGATTATGGCGAGTTGACAAACCTTCATTTCTAAAATTACGATTTATCTCAAACACCCTCTCTAGACCACCAACAATCAAACGTTTAAGATATAGTTCAGGTGCAATTCGCAAAAATAATTCCATATCCAAGGCTTTATGATGAGTAACAAAAGGTTTGGCCCTTGCCCCTCCTGGGATAACTTGCATCATCGGTGTTTCTACCTCTAAATAACCGTTATCAATAAAGAATTGTCTAATATAAGCAATTATTTGAGAGCGGCGTTGAAAAACCTTACGAGAATTTTCGTTCACAATCAAATCTACATAACGCTGACGATAAATTGTCTCTTGATCAGACAAACCATGAAATTTTTCAGGCAAAGGTCTTAGTGATTTTGTCAACAATTTTATGTCATTAACACGAACTGATAACTCACCTGTCTTAGTTTTAAATAGAACACCTGTAACACCAACAATATCACCTATGTCCCATTTTTTGAATTGATCATTATAAAAACCGTCGCCCAACTCATCCCGAGTAACGAAGAGTTGTATCTGCCCAGACGAATCTTGTAACTGTACAAAACTTGCTTTACCCATTACTCTTTTAAGCATTATTCGTCCTGCTAAAGAAACTTTATTATGACTCTGTTCTAGATCTCCGTTTGTTGCTTTATCGAACTCCTCATGAAGATTCTGAGATATATTTTTTGGTTTAAAATCATTAACGAACGGATTACCCTCTTCCCTTAGAGAAGCTAATTTAGATTTTCTTTCTGCTATCAGTTTGTTTTCGTCTTGTTCGTTCACTTTATTCTCATTGTTTTGTTGTTTCTTCTATTATTCCCATAAAACAATATTAATGTAACCTCTAGTTTTGAAAATTAATTCATTTCAATAATTTTTTTGCTTTTTCAATATCTACAGATGAATTGTTTACTATCGTATCTTTTATTTTCGTTGATCGAATCAAGTAGATAAGGCAAAAAATTAAAAAAGCTAATGGCGCAAACCAAAGTAAATAAGTTTTCCAGTTTATTGGTGGTTTAAATACTACGAAATCACCGTAACGCTCAACCATAAACTGATAAATTTCTTCGTTGGATTTATTACTAAGTATCATTTGACGCACCTGTTCACGCAAATCCTTTGCCAAACTCGAATTCGAACCACTAATACTTTGACCTTGACAAACTGGACAACGAATATTTTCTATTAAAGCATGGTAGCGGCTTTCTTGATTAAGTGACTCAAAGTCTTTTGCCTCAATGCTTTCAGCAAAGGAGGTTGGAATAAGCAAAAGTAAGAGTGTAAATTGAATAAAATAACGCATTCAAACAGTTGATATTTAAAGTTCAAATTTTAACGTATGCCACTTATCACCTTAGACAATATTTCTTTACGATTTTCTGAAAAAATTATTTTAGATGATGTCAATGCTACTATTCTGAAAGGAGATAAGATAGCTCTTATTGGTCGAAATGGTGAAGGAAAATCTAGCTTCATGCGATTGTTGGCTGGCATGATTTATTCTGACGATGGAAACTTAAAAATTAAGAACAATACTACCATCAGTTATTTAGAGCAATACCCTCCCCAAGATATTGAGCATTCCTTATTTAATATTGTCGCCCAAGGCCTTGGGGATGTTGGAAAACTCATTGCAGAATATCACCAGTCTCTTCATGATGGCAAAATTGAAGAAAACTCGTCTCTTCAAGAATTAATTGAACAGAAAGATGCTTGGCATTATTTACACAAAATTGAAGCAATTTTAAACCGATTCAAACTGGACCCAATCGCAAAACTTACAACACTTTCAGGAGGTTTGAGAAGACGCGTTATGCTTGCTCAAGCGATTGTTCAAGAGCCCGATCTGCTTTTACTTGATGAACCAACAAACCACATGGACATTACAGCTATTCTGGATTTAGAAAAGATGCTTAAAGACTTTCATGGCACTTTAATTCTAATAAGCCATGACCGCTCCTTCGTCAAAGGCATAGCTAACAAGGTTTTTGACCTTGATCGTGGAAAGTTATCAGTATTTGCATGTGGATACTTAGACTACTTAAAACGTAAAGAGAGCTTGCTTAATGCTGAAGATCTTAAGGATGACAGATTTAATAAAAAGCTTGCACAAGAAGAGGCATGGATACGCCAAGGAATAAAGGCAAGACGCACTCGTAACGAAGGTCGTGTTAGAGCTCTAAAAGAATTGCGCAAACAATATATCAATCGTCGGAAACAGCAAGGCAATATAAAAATTCACACACTGGAAGATGAAAAGCGAGTTTCAAAAATTGTTTTTGAAGTCAAAAAAATTAGTTATCAGATTGGAGAATTAGAACTAGTTAGGTCGTTTTCGCTACTAGTTTTAAAGGGTGATAAGATTGGTATTATTGGAGGCAATGGTTCTGGAAAGTCGACTTTAATTAGACTTCTATTGGATGAGCTTCAACCATACAAAGGTAGTATTCGTAGATCTAAAAAAATTGAATTAGCTTATTTTGACCAAATGCGTGAATCACTTAACCCTAATATGAAGGCAATGGATTTTGTATCTGGTGGTAGAGATTACATTGATGTTAATGGTAAAAATAAGCATGTGATTGGTTATTTACGCCAGTTTTTGTTTACAGGAAAGCAAGCTATGGCTCCCATTAAAATGTTTTCTGGTGGCGAAAAAAATCGGTTAATGCTGGCTAAAATCTTATCTCAACCCGCCAACCTTCTCGTACTCGATGAACCAACCAATGATTTAGATGTTGAAACACTTGAACTTCTAGAAGAGATGCTTGTGGATTATTCTGGCACAGTTATACTAATATCACATGATAGAACATTTTTGAATAACATCGTCAGTTCAACTATCGTCATGGAAGGTAATGCAATTATTGAACAATATATTGGCGGTTATGACGACTACATTGATCAAAAAAATGATAAATTAAATACCAAGAATATCAAAAAAACTCAATCTTCAAGTTCTAAAACACAAAAAATCCCTCAAAAGCTCTCTTATAATCTACAACAACAATTAAATTCCTTACCTGAAAAGATTGAAAACTTAGAAAATGAAATCTCAATGGCTCAAAAACTACTCTCAAACCCGACCTTTTATCAAAATCCGGATGCCCAAAACTTAACTATTAAGTTAAAAGAAATGGAACATCAGTTAGAGATGCTATATGATCAATGGAGTAAATTAGACAATGAAAACTAATATTACTCCGTTAGTCGTTGATCTTGACCACACGCTTATTGAAACAGATCTATTGTTTTTATCTTCTCTAGGGGTTTTAGTGAGAAGACCTTGGTTGGTTTTTCATTACTTTTTTTGGCTATGGAAAGGTAAAGGCTATCTAAAAGATCAACTGGTAAAGAGGTTCGAAATAAACATCCCTGAGTTACCATACAATCAAAGTGTCATAAGCTACATTCTACAAAGAAAAAAACAAGGCTGTAAAATTGTTCTTGCAACCGCATCCCATAAAAATTATGCTTTTGCCGTAGCCAAACACCTTAAGCTTTTTGATGATGTTATGGCAAGTAATAAGGACTTTAACTTATCAAGTCATAATAAAGCAGAAACACTAGTTAAACGTTTTGGTGAGAGAAATTTTGATTACATGGGTGACCATATGAGAGATTTGCCAATATGGGAGGTATCTCAATTATCTATTATTGTTAATGCAACTAATAGAATCATCGCAAACACAAAGCACCTCAACACATTAATCCTTTCAAGTAAGAATCAGAAACCCTCAACAAGAAAAGAAACGCCAGCAAGAAAAACATAAATCGCGACTGTTGCTACTAAAACCCATGAAGTTACTTTATATAAGGATAAACTTTTACCCATAATTCGAGTATTAAAAAACCAAATAACATAACTCACAATCAACGCCACTATTAGTAATCTCAATAAAAACATAACTTTAATTATTTTTTAGTGTTTCTTGTATTTTAGTCGCCAATTTGTAGTTGATGCCAATTACTTTTTGCAACTCATCAATACTGGAATTTTTGATTTCTTGTAGCCCACCAAAATAATTCAACAGAGCACTTCGTTTCTTGACACCAATACCTTTAATATTTTCGAGGGATGAGGTGTTTCGCTTTACAGCTCTTTTATTTCGATGGTTTTTAATTGCAAATCTGTGAGATTCGTCCCGAATATGATTAATTAGTAATAATGCAGGGTCATGTGGGGTTAAATTAATTCGATTAACCTTGTCATTTTCAATTGTGATAAGGCTTTCAAGACCTGACTTTCTGCTACTATCCTTAGCAACACCTACTATCTGTATTGACTCTATTCCAATAGAATTCATTACCATTATTGCTTGGTTAAGTTGACCCACTCCACCATCAATAAAAACTATGTCAGGTAGAGATTTTTTAGACTTAAGTAGACCTGAGTATCGGCGATAAACTGCCTGATTTATGGCTGCATAGTCATCTCCTGGTTTAATATTAATGATATTGAATTGTCGATACTTACTGGTTTTTGGCAACCCTTTTTCAAAAACAACGCATGAAGCCGTAGTTGCTTCACCCATGGTATGGCTAATATCAAAACATTCCATAACTTCTGGAAGTTTAGACAGCGCTAGGGTCTTTTGAATACATTCAAGTTGTTTCTTTTTAGTAAAACTTAACAACAAATGCTGCTTTAAATTCTCCTTGGCATTGAGCGTTGCAATCTCTAAAAAATGTTTCTTATCAATGCCTGGAAATTGAATTAATTTAGTTGACAAGGCAGATGCTATCAATACCTTGTCTTCCAATTTGTGACTAAGGATGATTTGCTTAGGCGTGCTTTTTCCTAAATAATATAAGGGCAAAAAAGCGCTCAAAACTTTTTCACATGTCTCACCTTTAGCATTCTTCGGAAAAACACTTTCGTTAGCTATTTGTTTCCCTGAGCGAACAAACATTACTTCAATACAATGAATATTTGACTCTTGTGTGATACTGATAACATCCATATCTGAACTAAATTGGGAGCCATGCCTTTCCTGTATTGTACGCAGACCAATCAACTGATCTCGATAATTTGCAGCAGCTTCAAAATCAAGATCAATTGAGGCCTGTTTCATTTTTTTTGAGACTTGATTAAGTAGTCTACTGCTTTTTCCATTCAAAAACAGGTTTACCATTTCAACATCTTGTACATACTTCACATCAGAAACTTTTCCAACACAAGGCGCACTACAAAGACCTATTTGATATTCTAAACAAGGTCTTGAACGAGAACGATAAAAACTATTAGTGCATTGCCTAACTTTAAATATTTTCTTTAATAATGCCAAAGCATCTCGAGCAACATGAGCAGAAGGATAAGGACCAAAGTACTTGTAATTATTATTTTTTTTACCTCGATAGAGCCCTAATCTGGGATGTTTATCATTACTAATATAAATATAGGGATAACTTTTAGCATCTTTAAGCAATATATTATATTTAGGCTTATATTGTTTTATCAGATCGTTTTCTAATAAAAGTGCTTGCGTTTCTGTTTTTGTAATTATGACTGAAAAATCGTAAATATTCTTTTGGAGCGCTTGCATTTTGTTGTTATGATTCGACTGAGTAAAATACTGAGAAACTCGGTTTTTCAAATTCTTAGCTTTACCAATATAGATAACATTACGATTTCGATCTAGCATCTTATAGACGCCAGAATTCTTACTTAGATTCTTAAGTTTATTTTTAATATTTTGCTTTTTCATTTCAATCAATTAACTCTTAAAT
This sequence comes from gamma proteobacterium SCGC AAA007-O20, assembly GCA_000213395.2. GTDB lineage: Bacteria > Pseudomonadota > Gammaproteobacteria > PS1 > Pseudothioglobaceae > Pseudothioglobus. Next base: position 12,606 of record AFHY01000007.1, on the reverse strand, counting down.
ATAGTACAATAACCGCATGAAAATACTCCTTAATATTTTAAAGGCATTCCTGATCAATATCTCTTTTATCGGAATCATATTTGCTGCTAATTCATGCCCATCAATTCATCCCAATAATGCTAAGGATTTACCTGTAGAACAAGCCGAGGCCATTCTTGGGGATATACTCTGCTCATTTATAGACCTCCATACTGAAGGCAATAACAATTTTTTTAGTGCACTCAGTCTTACTAAAAAGAAAATTATTCCATATATTGATCTTGAGTACAGTACTGAACTTGTCTTGGGCAAATACTGGAAACAACTTCAACCCATGGATAGAAAGGTATTTGAAAGGGATATAAAGACAACTTTGATTGAAGAGTACATCAACAGTCTAGTTAATATGGAGAGCTGGGAACACGTCAATATCACTGTAGATAAAAATTTCTCTCAACTTAATAATTTAGCTGAAGTCAAAATAGTCTCGTCTCTTGAGGATGAATATCGATACATAACCGCCGCTGTAACTCTAAAATTGATTCGAAAAGATCGATGGCGAATCTATGATTTAGTTTATCAATCATTTAGTATTCTCGACTATTTTGAATATAGCTACAATGAGAAAATAAGTCGAGCAGGCGGTTTGAAAAATACACTTCAAGACATGCTTCAAAGGACTTAAATAATTAATGTATAAACTAGTTATTCAGGGCGGAATCCCACTGAATGGAACTATTAAAACCTCTGGCTCAAAAAATGCTACTTTACCGATTTTTTTTGCATCAATTTTAGCTGATGGACCACTAAAACTAGCAAATACTCCCCAACTAAGTGACGTTTCAACTACCTTGCGCCTGTTGATGGAAATGGGTTCTAATTTTGTCCTTGAAGAAGATGGCTCTATTTTTATTGACTCCTCAACTCTTACTAATCTTACAGCCGACTACTCTCTGGTTAAAACAATGCGTGCCTCTATATTGACTCTCGGACCAATGTTAGCAAAATACAAAAAAGCTAAAATATCACTACCTGGCGGTTGTGCTATTGGTACTCGTCCTGTTAACTTGCATCTTGATGCACTGCAGAAAATGGGTGCAAAAATTGAAGTAAAAAATGGTTATATTCATGCATCTGCTAAAGAGTTAGTTGGTACTCAAATTAACTTTGATCTAATCTCGGTGACTGCAACAGAAAACATTCTTATGGCGGCAACAGTTGCTAAAGGTGTCACTACAATCAACAATGCAGCTCAAGAACCAGAAGTTACAGACTTAATTTGTTGCTTGAGAAAGATGGGCGCAAAAATAACTGGTGAAAATACTTCAACACTCATCATCGAAGGTGTAGATCGACTCAGTGGTACTGAATACAGTATCTGTCCAGACCGTATTGAAGCTGGTACTTATTTGGTGGCAGCGGCAATTACGGGTGGCTGTATAACGGTAAACGGTATTGAAACTGACACTATGCGATCAGTAATAGGAAAACTTATTGAAACAGGTGCTGATATTCAAACTAACAAAAACTCAATTAAACTCGACATGAAAAGTAGACGACCTCAGGCAGTTAATATACGTACTAGTGCCTATCCAAATTTTCCGACCGATATGCAAGCACAATTTATGGCACTTAATTCAATTGCCGAAGGAAGTAGCACTATCACCGAAACTATCTTTGAAAATCGCTTTATGCATGTACCTGAACTGAGTCGTATGGGGGCAAATCTTAAACTTGAAGGCAACACTGTTGTTTGTAAAGGGGTAAAATTCCTCACTGGTGCAAATTTAATGGCTACAGACCTTAGAGCCTCTGCAAGTCTTGTTTTGGCAGGATTGGCAGCAAAAGGTTCAACCACCATTGAACGTGTATACCATCTTGATCGCGGCTATGAAATGATCGAAGAAAAATTTAAAATGTTGGGCGCTAATATAGAACGCGTACAACACTAAGCAAACAAAACTAATAACAACATGCTCACGATCGCTCTTTCAAAAGGACGAATATTAGAACAAACGCTCCCTCTTCTCAAGAAGGCAGGACTCTCTATTTCTGCTAAAGAGCTTAAAAGTAGAAAGTTGATTCTGGATACTAATCTTGATGACATCAAAGTCATTATACTTCGTGCAAGTGATGTTCCTGTTTTTGTTCAACATGGTGCTGCAGATATTGGTATAGCTGGCAAAGATGTGCTCTTAGAACATGGTGCTGATGGCCTTTTCGAATTACTTGATCTCGGTATTTCTAAATGTCGTCTTATGGTGGCAGCTCAAGCAGACCAAGACTTGACAAAAGGTACTCTTAAGATAGCCACTAAATACGTCAATTCTACTAAACGTTATTTTCAATCGCAAGGGAAACAAGTTGAAGTAATTAAACTTTCTGGCGCTATGGAGCTTGCACCTATTGTTGGCCTTGCCCATTGTATTGTTGATTTAGTAGATACTGGAAATACTTTAAAAGCAAATAACTTAGTCCCTATAGAACTAATTGAAAATATAAGCTCTCGACTCATTGTTAACTCTTCTTCATTTAACACCAAACATAGCGAAATCACTGATTGGGTTGATAGAGTCAAAGATAACTTATGATTACTAAATTATCTTCACAGCAAACAGACTTTAATACACAACTTTCTTCTTTACTTTCTTGGGAAAGTGTTTCTAACCAAGATGTTTTAAACACTGTCGAAGAAATCATTAACACAATTAGATCCAAAGGCGATAAAGCACTCATCGATTACTCAATTAAATTTGATGGTGTTAAAGCAAAGTCAATGACTGACCTTATGATTTCTCAAGAAGAGCTTGAAAAGTCATTTAATGATTTAAGTGATAAACAAAAGAATGCAATCACAATTGCTGCAGAAAGAGTTAAAGCATACCACTTAAAACAAAACCAACAAACCTGGTCTTACACAGAAGAAGATGGAACTATGTTAGGTCAAAAAATTACTCCACTAGATCGTGTTGGCTTGTATGTACCTGGAGGAAAAGCTTCTTACCCTTCTTCTGTTTTGATGAATGCTATTCCAGCAAAAGTTGCAGGTGTTGAGGAGTTAATCATGGTGGTACCAACACCGAATGGTAAAACAAATCAACTTGTCTTAGCTGCTGCATATATTTCAGGAGTTGACATAGTGATTACTGTTGGTGGTGCACAAGCTATTGCAGCACTAGCTTATGGCACTGAAAGTGTACCAAAAGTTGATAAAATTGTTGGACCTGGAAATATTTATGTAGCCATGGCGAAGCGCGCTGTATTTGGTCAAGTCGGTATCGACATGATTGCTGGACCCTCTGAAATCCTTATTATTTGTGACGGTAATACTGACCCTGACTGGATAGCAATGGATTTATTTTCTCAAGCTGAGCATGATGAAGATGCTCAATCCATTCTACTCTGCCCTGATTTAGCATTTATAGATAAGGTTGAGAAAAGTATTGAAAAATTATTACCTTCTATGGACAGGAAAGATATTATTGAAATTGCTTTAAATAATAGAGGTGCACTTATCCATACCAAAGATATGAATGAAGCCATAGCTATCTCTAATAGAATTGCGCCAGAACACCTAGAACTTTCGGTTGAAAATCCTGAAGCCTTAATAAATAGCATTAAACATGCAGGTGCAATCTTTATGGGTAAATATACCTGTGAGGCTTTAGGTGATTATTGTGCAGGTCCAAACCATGTGCTACCAACATCTGGCACTGCGAGATTCTCTTCACCACTCGGTGTTTACGATTTCCAGAAAAAATCAAGTCTGATTATGGCTTCACGTGAAAGCGCCAATACCTTAGGCAAAATTGCTGCAACATTGGCTGATGGTGAAGGCCTTCAAGCGCATGCTCAATCTGCAAAGTATCGAGTTAATAAAATATAATCATCCAGGCAAAGCCTGATAGAAGCCATTCTCCTCAATAATTTTGATAGGTCTATCAAATAATTTACTTAGAGTTTTACTAGTTAAAATCTTTGCTTTATCTCCATCATCTACCACTTTTGCCTCTTTCAATAAAATCGCTCTAGTAATTTCAGGTGGAATCTCGTGGACATGATGAGTAACTAAAATAACATTTGTACCCCTACTCATAAGGCCTTGAATAATTTCTAGATATTGAAAACATGCCCGCAAGTCAAGACCACTTGTTGGTTCGTCAAGCACAAGAACTTCAGGGTTATGTACCAAAGCACGAGCCAAAAGAAACTTTCGCTGCTCACCCGTAGACATTGTTGAGAATTGACGAGATTTTAAGTCCTCTATTCCCAGTAAGTTCATAACCTGATGGGCAAGCTCTATATGTTCGGTTTTAAAATTCTGATGTTGCCAAATTCCATCACTTGCATAAAAGCCTGACAGTACTACGTAAAGACCCAACGTATTATTAGAATAATTACTTTGTAAGTGATGTGAAACTACCCCTAAATGAGCACGCAATTGTTGTACATTCCATCGATCTTTTCCAAATAGTTTTATACTACTATTTTCATTTTCTACAATGTAAAGTTCACGATTTAACAACTTAAGTAAAGTTGTTTTGCCTGCACCATTAGGGCCTAAAATAACCGTATTCTGACCTCTTTCTAGAGATAAAGAGAAGTTATCAAAGACTTTGTTTCTTTGCTGAAATACCGTAATATTTTGAAGTTCAATTATATTTTTCAAAATCTTATTTCTATTAATCACATATATAAACTACATTTCATCATACCACGACAAACAATAACCCTTGCTTGGGTTGCTAGCCACGTTTCAGGGATGAACCTAATTTAGGAAATAACTGAGAAAAAAACATACCCGTAAGCATCAATCCACAACCCAAAAGACCCCTTGTTGTTAAATATTCATCTAACAGCAACCAGCCACCCAAAACCGCAAAGGCGCCTTCTAGACTTAATATTATCGCCGCATGGGAAGAATGTGCATGTTGCTGTGCTACTACTTGCAATGTATATGCTATTCCTGTCGACATTACACCAGCATAAAGTAAAGGAATAGCAGTATGTTTAATCATATCCCAAGTAATTAATTCTACGATGATAGCAATCAATAAACTCAAGACTCCCGTTACTACATATTGAACCAGTGAGAGTTTCAGAGGGTCCATCCGTTTTGCAAAGTAGCCAATGTATAAAACATGTGCCGCAAAGAATACAGCACAGACTAGTTGCAGTAAGTCACCCTCAGCAATACTAAAGTCTTCCTTAATACTGAGTAGATACAGGCCTACCAAAGCGATTGTTGCTCCTAACCAGGTGCCAGAACCCGTTTTTTGTCCAAAAAATAAACCAATTAATGGTACAAAAAAGATATACAAGCCAGTAATAAAGCCAGCCTTCCCTGCAGTCGTGTACTGTAAACCTACCTGCTGAAAACTAATAGCTCCAAACAAAAGCAAACCAGCGGCAGTTCCCGCAAATATAAGTTTTTTTGTAGACACTTCAGCTTTGTGGGTTTTTTGAGGTTTTTTTGATAGAAACCAAACTACTGGCGATAAAGCTACCACGCCTATCAAAAATCTAACTCCATTAAACAAAAATGGACCCATAGTTTCCATCCCTTGACGCTGTGCTACAAAAGCAAATCCCCAGATGACAGCTGCAATGAACATCAATAAATCAGCTTTTAATGCTTGACTATTCATAATTATTTTTGTGTATTAATTATTTACTTTGATGACAGTTTGGCACTATACCATGCGTGACAAAATAAAGTTATTATAACGATAGAGCCACCAATCAAAGCGTTACCAGAAGGCTCTTCTTTAATAATAATCCAAGCCATTAAAGTTCCTAATACTGTTCCAAGCGGAAAAAACATTGCCACTTCAGGAGCTGGAATGTATTGTGGAGCGATTGTTATCAAACTAAACGAAACAGCAAGAACAATGCCGCTCGCAAGAATATAAAGCATAGACTGAGATGATAGGACTAATGAATCTGCAAAAACAAAGCCTATGAAAGCTATCGCAATACCGTTTACAGCCATTGCAGGAACCATATTTACATTTTTATATTTTCTTAAAAGAGTGAAAGAAAAACCCCCTACAATTACCGAGGTTAAAGCAAAAAGGTTGCCCATTAAATTCATTCCACTTGTATCTCCAGCCATCACAATATAAATTCCAATAAATACAAGAATCATCGAGAGCCACGTATATAGAGTAGGCTTTTCCTTGAGCATAATCAAAGAAACAATAGCAACCACAATAGGCGAGATACTAATAATGACTAGTGTTTTGGCAATAGATGTGTAATGAATTGCTAAAATAAATGAAGTGCCTCCCAAAGCTGTTAATAAGCCAATAAGCACCCCTCCTTTGCCAATATTAATTAACTCATTAACTGCTTTAGAACGATAAGTTATGAACAAAATAACAATAATGCCAGTAGCAAAAAATATCCCGCGCCAGAACAAAACTGTCCAGCTATCAGAATCAGCAAGTCTTACCAATACAGCATCCGGAGTCAATATCACGATTCCAAAAAATGCAATTAATAATCCTTTCAGGTGACTATTCACACTAAAGACCTTTCTGAAATCAATTTAATTAACATCGGAGATTGATCTTTTTTTCTGCTCTTTACTTGCTAAATTAGCACTATACCAAGAATAAAGAAACAATGTCGCTACAACAATTACTCCTCCAATTATGGCATTACTAGAAGGTGCTTCATGTATGACTATCCAGGCAATTAAAGTTCCCAAGACAGTTTCCAAAGGCATAATCATTCCTACCTCAGCTGCTGGCATATATCGCGGTGCAAGAGTGATCAAGCTAAATGATATCGCGAGGATTGCGCCCATTGCAATGACATAAATAATCGCTTCCGGCTTTAAGGCCAATGTAGGTGCAAAAATACATGCAATTAGTGCCGCAATGATTCCACCAATTGCCATCGTTGGAACCATATTAATAGTCTTATATTTACGGACAAGTGTAAAAACAAATCCCATCAAAACAGCAGTAATCAACGCAAAAAGATCACCCACTAGATTTTGCCCACCAAAATTAGCACTCATAACAATATAAATCCCAATAAATACAATTATCATTGCCACCCAAGTAATTAGACTCGCTTTTTCACGCAAAGTCACCCAGGAAATAATCGCAATCCAGATAGGACCTGTACTAATAATGACGAGGGTATTAGCAATCGAGGTAAGCATAATTGCAAAAACGAATGTTCCAGTCATAACACCATGTAGCCAACCTATCCATAACCCGCCTCTACCAACCTTTTTAAATTCATCAATAGTCTTTGAGCGATAGGTGAAAAGCAATAATATCGTCACGCCAATCGCCATTAATAATCCTCTCCAAAAAAGTACCGTCCAACTATCAGCATCAGCTAGCCTTATGAGCACAGAGTCTGGACTCAAAATAATAACCCCAATAAATGTCATCAAAAGTCCCTTTAAATGGTTTGTCATAGTTATTCTCTATATTGATTTTTTTGTTACTATCAAACTAAAGCTCATCGGTGGATAGATGAAACTTCATTTCAATGAATTTAGTTAGTAATAGTGTATTCTGCACGACTTTTCATCGGCATATCTATTACTAGTTTGAGCTATAAATATCTATTACTATTTTGAGCTATAAATGAAAGAGTTTTTTTGATTCAAAACACGCAAGTTTGAATAGTTGCTTAATAGATAATAAGAGCCAAATATAGCGCCAGACCAGATCAAATCTCCAGCAACCGTATTTTGGAAGAACGGAATCGCCATCGTATAGCAAAGAACAAGACCTTCTAGCGTTTTTTCATACATAGGTGAAAAAGCCCATACAGCAAAGTTTGTCGCTATAAAGAATACTGTAGAGCTTGCTAAAGCAGCACCTGCAACTCTAAACAATCCTAACTTTTTCTGTAAAAAGTTTTTAAAAACGATCGGAAACAGTAAGGCAAGATAAACCACCCACATCGATTTGGAGGCAAACCATTCTGCAGAAAGATAGCCAAACGCAAAGTAGTCTGTTAGGAGCATTATTACAACAACTGCTATTACTGCGATATATCTCTTTAAAAATATAAATCCTGCAAAAAGTGCAATGGCTGCCATCGGTGTAAAGTTAGGTGGATGTGGCAACAGTCTACCTGCCACTCCTAATGCAATCAACACTGCCAAAATAACCAAATAATTAAAACTCTTATTTAGTTTATATTCCTGAATTTCCATAACAACTCTCCTATGTTTTATGAATTTAATACTATCTTAAAAAGGTTCCAGATTCAAACGTATAAATGTGTCGGCTAAGAGTATAACATCCTTTGCACCTACCATCGACATTGAGCCATTAACATAAAGTGCCCAGTAGGTATTTCCAATCGCTTCAACCCCTCCTAAAGACATGATTTGGGGGCCCCAATCAGTCTCTTTTGCTTTCATAGCAACTAATTGACCAATCGCTTCAAAAGAATTAATGCCCTTCTCAACTTGCTTAACAGCAGTAAGATTTATTTCATCAGCAGAGGTAATTACAAGGGTAAGTTGAACAGTCTGAAGTGAATCATCACTCAAAGAGATTGTTGGCTGAATTGAAAACAAACCAATTAATAAAATTGCCAATATGCGAACTTTAAATTTCATTATTTTCCTGATTAAAAAAATGAATTAAATGAATGAAGATTCTATGATTGAGTGAATTTTATATTAAAAAAAATAAAACACAATAACTAATAGAATGATTTTAAAAAAATAAAATTGCAAAGAATTTTTTACAAATAGGATAACTCTTTCTTATTTCATAATATTGGTTAAGAGGGAAAATTTTTCCCTCCCATGCCTGGTAGTCCACCTGGCATTTTAGAAAGGTCTGGCATTCCCCCTTCTCCCTGCATTTGACCCATCTGTTGCATCATTTTTTTCATTTTTCCACCCTTCATTTTTTTCATGGTTTTTTGCATTTTTTCGAACTGTCTTAACAGTTTGTTGACATGCTGCACATCTGTACCAGAGCCATTGGCTATTCTTTGCTTACGAGAGCCTTTGATGAGTTTGATATGACTTCTTTCTTTTGGAGTCATTGAATTAATAATCGCAACCATTCGATTACTTTCAGTATCACCAATCACTTGATTTTTAACATTCTGAGGCAATTGGCTCATACCAGGCATCTTATCCATTAAAGCGCCCATACCACCCATTTGCTGCATTTGTATCAACTGTTCACGCATATCATCAAGATCAAAGCGACCTTTTGCCATTTTTTGAACAGTTTTTTTCGCTTTTTTGTGGTCAACTTTTTTGGATATTTCTTCAACCAAGGAAAGTACATCACCCATCCCAAGAAGACGTGAAACAATCCTGTCAGGATGAAAAGGTTCTAAGGCATCGGTCTTCTCTCCTACACCTAAGAATTTAATCGGCTTTCCAGTAATATGTCTTACAGAAAGAGCTGCGCCACCACGAGCATCACCATCCGTTTTGGTTAATATGACTCCTGTTAGAGGTAATGTGTCAGAAAAAACTTTTGCAGTATGTGCTGCGTCTTGACCTGTCATAGAGTCTACAACAAACAAGGTCTCGATTGGGTTAACTTTTTTCTGCAGTATTTGAATCTCAGACATCATCTGATCATCAACATGCAGTCGACCTGCAGTATCAACTAACAATACATCATGGAATTGTCTTTGAGCTTGTTTTTTGGCTTCAGCAACAATTATTTCAGGCTTGTCTTCAATAACTGAAGGAAAAAAATCAACTTCTATTTGTTCAGCAAGAATTTTTAATTGCTCAATAGCAGCAGGTCTGTAGACGTCGGCACTAACTAAGAGCACTTTTTTCTTTTGCTGCTCCTTTAAATAGCGCGCTAGTTTTGCAATCGAAGTTGTCTTACCTGAACCTTGTAAACCAGCAACCATAATTACCGCTGGTGGTTGAGTTGCAAGATTGAGTGTTTCATTCTCACCACCAATTATTTCGGTTAATTCTCTCTCAACAAGTTTTATAAATGCCTGAGAGGGAGTAAGTCCTTCGCTTACCTTCAAACCAATGGCTTGCACTTGCACTTTATCAATAAAAACCTTGATTACTTCAAGAGCAACATCGGCTTCTAAAAGGGATCTCCTTACTTCACGAATTGCATCTTTAATATTACTTTCAGAAAGTTTGCTTTTCCCTTGTAAAGCCTTGAAGCTATTGGACAGACGGTCGGTTAAATTATCAAACATTGCTTACGACTTGGATGAAATATCGTATTATATAATCTTTTACCTTAACAAAGAAACTGATGCCGTTACTATACATCTTGCCCTTTACTGCCTATTTATTAGCTGCACTCTTATTAACTAGGTACTTTACACTCGAAACAGTAACCAATCAGCACCGCACAACTGTCAACCTATTACTCCTAATTGGCTGTGCCTCACATGGCTATATTCTGCTGGATCAATGGCAAGATAATGGTGTTTTTTTTGGCTTAGCAACTAGCGCTTCTTTTGTTGCATGGGTTGTTGCGGCAATGCTATTTGTTACTTCTTTTACTAAACCCATTCATGCCCTTGGAATTCTTGTCTATCCACTAAGTGCAATTACAGTGATTTTTTCACTAATTTTTCCTGATACCCAAAATAAGGTAATTTCTGTATCCATTGCAGCTCATGTTTTTCTATCTATTGGTGCATACGCCCTACTTGCCATTGCTGTTTGTCAATCGGTTTTATTAAACATACAAGAAAAGCGCCTACATGAACACAAAATCAATGCTTTTGTAAAGAAACTACCGGCTTTACAAACAATGGAGGATTTTCTCTATCAAACATTAAAAATGGGTTTCATACTGTTAACTTTGTCATTAATTTCAGGGTACTATTATATCGACGATTTCTTTACTCAAAAACTCACATATAAAACCATACTTTCTGTCATTGCTTGGATAGGTTTTGCAGGTATTGTCATTGGCCATAAGCTGTTTGGTTGGAGAGGAAAGCTTGTAACTTTAGCAACACAAATTGCTTTTGCAGTGCTTGTTTTATCGTACTTTGGGACTAAGTTTGTTTTAGAAAGATTGCTTTCCTAATCTTATCCTAAACAACTTTAACTTTTAAACCAAAAGGAACAACATAAAAACATTATGAAGAACACAAAAACATTAACAGGTGAGTGCCTTTGTGGCAAAGTTTCATGGGAAATGAGCGGACCCTTCGAGTTCTTTGGTATGTGTCAATGCTCACGCTGCCGTAAGGTAACAGGCGCTGCCTTTGCGCCTAACCTTTTTGTTAAGCCTGAGCAATTTATCTGGCACTCTGGTAAGGACAATAGAGGCGAATATCTTATGGCATCACCAAACACTTTTGGTAATGCTTTTTGTAAAACCTGTGGCTCAAGAGTTCCTAGAAATACTGCTCGTGGATGGGTTTTAACTCCACTCGGTAGCTCGATGGAATTACCAGGCATTGAACCAACTCTGGTTTGCCCAGAGGACCATACTGACTGGTTTACTGGAATGGAATCTCTAATAAAGAGTAAAAAGTAATTTTTTAGTCTATATGTAGAACAGCAAGAAAAGCCTCTTGTGGAATATCTACTCTACCGATAGAACGCATCCTTTTCTTACCCTTTTTCTGTTTTTCAAGAAGCTTTCTTTTACGTGATACATCGCCACCATAACACTTCGCGGTTACATTTTTTCTGAGTGCTTTAACATTTGTTCTAGAAATAATTTTAGAGCCAATACAGGCCTGAATAGCTACATCAAACATCTGTCTTGGTATTAATTCTTTCATTTTAGTTGCAATCTCTCGGCCCTTATCTTGGGAGTTTTCTCGGTGAATAATAAGAGATAAAGCGTCAACAGGCTCACTATTTATGAGAATATCTAGTCGAATCAGATCAGCTACTTGATAGCGCTCAAAGTGGTAGTCCATTGATGCAAATCCACGTGAGACTGATTTTAATTTATCAAAAAAATCAAGAACAATCTCATTCAATGGTAGCTCGTAGATAATAGAAACCTGACGTCCCATGTAATGAATTCCTTTCTGTACACCTCTCTTTTCAGTACAAAGATTTATTACCGGTCCAACATAATCATTGGTAACCAAAATATTGGTAGTAATAATTGGTTCTCTGAACTCTGATATTTCTTGAGTTGATGGCAATTTAGAAGGACTATCAATTCTATGTATATTGCCCTTGGTATCTAATATTTCATAAACCACAGTTGGAGCAGTGGTTATGAGGTCTAAATCATACTCACGTTCTAAGCGTTCCTGAACGATCTCCATATGAAGTAGCCCTAGAAAGCCTATCCTAAAACCAAATCCAAGTGCATCTGAGTTTTCAGGTTCATACTGAAGTGCAGCATCATTTAGACGTAGCTTGGCAAGTGCATCTCTGAATTTTTCATACTCTTCCCCTGAGGTCGGAAATAGCCCTGCAAAAACTCTTGGCTGTACCGGTTTAAAGCCTTCAAGGGGGATATCTACTGGATTTTTACTAGCCGTGATGGTATCTCCAACTGGAGCACCATCGATATTTTTAATGCTAGCAATCAGGTAACCTACTTCGCCCGCCTTTAAACTCTCAGTTTTGGTTCTTTTGGGGGTAAAGATAAAACAAGCACTGCAAAAGCAATTTGTGTTGCTAAAGTTACAAGCTTTCCTCTCCAACCAAAC
>AFHY01000008.1 GCA_000213395.2 gamma proteobacterium SCGC AAA007-O20 | reverse complement strand
CACAATTATTTTATTTTCTAATATATTATTACTAATATACAATCAAGCTATTCTAGTTAATCTTGATGGTTACTAAACTGGTATAGTTTGCTGATTATTTAATAATCATAGAATAGGAGTTTATTAATGCGTGTACTCGTTTTTCAGCATATCGATTGCGAGCATCCAGGTTCACTTAGGCAGTTTTTAGCAGAAGACAAAGTTGAATGGGATGCGGTTAACCTACATCTTGGAGAACCGATTCCTAATTTAAATGATTATGATGCGCTTTGGGTGATGGGTGGTCCGATGGATGTTTGGGATATTGAAGAATATCCTTGGCTGGTTGCGGAAAAGGCAGCCATTCGTGAATGGGTGAGTGTTTTAGGTAAGCCTTATTTGGGGTTATGCCTTGGGCATCAATTATTAGCTGATGCATTAGGAGGAACTTGTGGCCCCCAAAAGACCCCTGAGATTGGTGTCCTTGAAATAGAACTCACGGAAGAGGGAAAAGTAGACCCTCTCTTTCAAGGTACAGCGAATAAACAACGGTGTCTTCAATGGCATTCAGTAAGAGTCGCACAGGCCCCTGAAGGAGCAGTCATTTTGGCAAAATCTGATGTCTGTTCAGTTCAGGCAATGAGGATTGGTTCGAATACCTGGTCTATGCAATATCATGTTGAGATTGAACCAGACACTGTAGATAACTGGGGAGCGGTTCCAGCTTATGCTGAAGCCTTGAGGTCAACATTAGGTGATGGCGCTTTGTCAACTATGAAGGCTGACACTGATGCCAACATGAGTCAGTGCTTGAGTTGTGCCAGGCAAATTTATCAAAATTTTATGAAAACTTTGAAGTAGGCTTAAGTGCTTAATTTAATGATAAATTTCAAATATTTATAAGGCAAATTACAATAGTTTGATTTAGTAAATTAACAAATATAAAAAAATTGTAAATTTAATGATTGACATCGAAAATAATTCAAGGTATCTTTCCGTGATTTTCACCAGTTTAATATTCTGAGAGCACGCAATGAGCGAAGAAGACGATTTTGATTTAAACGACCTAGATGATAAAGAGCTTGTAGAGCAAATTCAAGACGACCTATATGATGGCCTCGATGAAGAAGTCACTGAAGGAACAGAAATACTTCTCGCACGTGGTTGGGATGCGAATGATGTCTTGGGTGATGCCTTGGTTGCTGGTATGAAAATTGTTGGAATTGATTTTAGAGACGGTATCTTATTTGTACCCGAGGTGCTTAAGTGTGCTGGAGCAATGAAAGGTGGTATGAAAATTTTACGTCCAATTCTTGCTCAATCTGCAGAAGATACCTCTTTAGGTAAGTTTGTAATTGGCACTGTTAAGGGTGATATTCATGATATTGGTCAAAAATTAGTTTCCATGATGTGTGAAGGTTCAGGTTTTGAGGTAATTAATTTAGGAATCAACAATCCTGTGGAAAATTACTTAGAAGCGATCGATGAACATGAGCCTGTTATTGTAGGTATGTCTGCTCTTCTCACTACGACAATGCCTTATATGGGTGTAGTGGTTGAGGAAATGGAAAAAAGGGGCTTGCGTAAAGATGTTCACCTCATGTGTGGAGGTGCTCCGCTTAATCAGGAGTTTGCTGATTCTATAGGTGTACCAGCCTATGGTCGAGATGCTGCACGGAGCTCCGAAATGGCTGAAGAGCACGTGCGCAGTTTGGGTAAAAAGCGTGGTCACCGATAAGAAAAATATTGATCCAGCTAAAAAACGATTGGTTTTAGGCTGCGGGGCACTTGTATACGATCTACTGAGACTGATAAAACAAAATCCAGCATTATCTGATAAAGTCAATTTGCAGTGTCTACCAGCCAGCTGGCATAACACACCGCAACTGATTGCCCCCGGGGTTGAAGAGTACTTGGCCGAGAATTCCCATCTTTATAAGGAAATATACATCGCTTATGCTGACTGTGGAACAGGCGGAGCTTTAGACCGGGTATTGAAAAAATATAATGCAAAGCGTATTAGTGGCGCACACTGTTATGAATTTTTTGCTGGCTCTGATGTATTTGAACAATTATCAGAACAAGAGTTAGGCACTTTTTATCTTACAGATTACTTGGTCAAAAATTTTCATCGAATAATGATTAAGGGTTTGGGTCTTGACAAGCACCCTGAGTTGTTTGATATATACTTTGAGCATTATAAAAAATTGGTGTATTTGGCACAAACTGAAAATGAACAGTTGCAAAAAGATGCACAGCAGTATGCTAAAGATTTTGGATTCGAATATGAATACAGATTGGTCGGCACAGGTGGACTTGATTCTGTTTTTGAAGAAATCGATTTAGTGCCTTTGGCAACTGAAAAAGAGAAATAACATGTATAGAGCCAGACTTTTTGCCAGTAGACATGCTAGGGCGTATGAGGTGATATATAACGCAACATCACCAGTGATATTATCGACCCTAAGCGTTATCAATAAACTCACAAAAGGTAAGCTAGATAGGCCAATTACTTGGTTCGAAAAGATTATCAAGGGCTTTCTTTTTGATTGTCAAATGTGTGGTAATTGTGTACTCTCTTCCACAGGCATGGCTTGCCCAATGAATTGCCCTAAAACACTTAGAAATGGTCCATGTGGTGGAGTACGTGCTAATGGTAATTGTGAAGTCAAACCGGAGATGAAATGCGTTTGGGTTGAAGCTTGGAGTGGTTCGGCAAAAATGAAAAATAATCTTGCAATTCAAGAAATACAATTTGCTGTTAATCATTCACATCGAGGAAGCAGCGCCTGGATTAGGCTTGCAAAAGAAAACAAACAGATAACTTAACAATGAGTATTCCAGATATAAATAATCAAGCTTATGCCTATCACCCTGGAGAGTTGCTGCCTGAGCTAGAGGGGCATATTTCTCGAGGTAGATTTGAGCGCGTATTACGAAATGGAGATTTTGCAGTGACCGCAGAACTTGCGCCACCAGACTCTACAGATAGAAATGAAGTTTTTGAACAAGCTGCCCTGTTTGATGGTTGTGTTGATGCTATTAATGCGACTGATGGATCTGGAGCGAATTGCCATATGTCGAGTGTTGTGGTGTGCGCGCTACTCAGTTATATTGGTTATTCTCCTATTATGCAGGTCTCTTGTCGTGATAAAAATCGAATAGCCATACAAGGAGATCTCTTGGGTGCAGGTGCTCTAAGTATTTGTAACGTTCTTGCATTAACAGGAGATGATGTTAGTGTGGGTGATCATCCTGAAGCAAAGCGTGTTTTTGATTTAGACAGCATCTCTCTTATTACACTCATTAAAAAAATTCGAGATGAAGGCTCTTTTTTGAGCGGTAGAACTATAACTAATCCTCCACAAATGTTTGTTGGGACTTCAATTAATCCTTTTGTACCACCAGTTGAATCCAGAATATTGCAACTTGAAAAAAAGATAAATGCTGGTGCAGACTTTATTCAAACTCAGTATTGCTTTGATATGCCAATGTTTAAAGATTTTATGTCGAAAACGGTTGATAAAGGTTTAACAGAAAAAGCTTTTTTCTTGCCTGGCGTCGGAACACTAGCTTCAGCGCGAACTGCAAGATGGATAAAAAATAACGTTCCTGGGGTTCATATTCCAGATTCAATTTTTAAACGTTTAGAGGGCGCAGAGGATCAAAAAAAAGAAGGACAGAAAATTTGTACTGAATTAATGCAGCAGGTGAAGGAGATTGAAGGCGTCAGTGGCGTCCATGTGATGGCATATAAGCAAGAAGAATGTGTCGCACAAATGGTAAAAGATTCCGGTGTATTAGGTGATAGAAAGCCTTGGTCACCGAATGATGAATATTAATTAATTTATGGAGTAAATAAAAGTGTCAATAACAACAACATTATCATCAGCAACAAAAGAGGTGAAAATTGGTTTTTCACTACCTTTTGTCATGATTGGGGAGCGGATTAATCCAACAGGTAGAAAAATTCTAGCTGCTGAAATGAAAGAAGGTGATTACTCTCGTGTAGAGGCTGAAGCAATTGCCCAGGTAGCTGCAGGTGCTCAGATGCTTGATGTAAATGCAGGCATCCCTCTTACAGATGAGCCAGCAATTCTTGCAGAATCAATTCGTCGTATTCAGGCTGTTGTAGATGTTCCACTTTCTATTGATTCATCAATCATTGAAGCTCTAGAAGCTGGTCTTGCTGTTTATCAGGGTCGTCCATTGGTCAACTCTACAACAGGTGAGACAGAGGTGCTTGAACTAGTTCTACCTTTGATTAAAAAATATGATGCTGCAGTTGTTGCAATTTCGAATGACGAGACTGGAATCAGTGAAGATCCAAACGAGAGATTCAAAATAGCAAAAAAGATAGTAGAGCATGCTGCTGATTATGGAATAAAGCCACAAGATGTAGTTGTCGATCCTTTGGTGATGCCTATTGGTGCAATTTCTCAAGCGGGCAACCAGGTCTTTGATTTGGTTCGTCGTTTGCGTGCCGAATTGAAAGTTAATACTACTTGTGGAGCATCAAATGTTAGTTTTGGGTTGCCACAGCGTAATGGTATTAATAACGCTTTCTTGCCTATGTTAATTGCAGCAGGAATGACCTCTGCCATTGTAAATCCATTACACCCAGAATTAGTACAAGCAATTAGAGCAGGCGATGTTTTAACTGGCGTTGATGATGGTTGCAGTAGATGGATTAAAGCTTACAGAGAGCCCGCAGCTGAAGGAAGTAATCCTAAAGAGGAGAGACGAAGAAGAAGACGTGCATGATTAGATCTATGAACAGTGTTGAATATAAAGGATCTTGTGTTTGTGGTCTGACCACATATGAGGCGTTTGACTTGGAAGATGTATCGTATTGTCATTGTGAACAGTGTCGCAAAATGACGGGTCATTATATGGCTGCATGCCAGGTGAAAAGAGATAAAATAAAAATCAAAGGTGAGATTAAGTGGTTCTATACTCATAAAGGATCACGACATGGTTTTTGCGATAATTGTGGTGCACATATGTTTTGGCAAAACGACACAAAACCAACCATCAGCGTCACAGCAGGGAGTCTTGAAGATGCTAAGAATTTGGGAGTGTGGCACCATATATTTACCGAAGAGAAAGGTTGTTATTACGAAATTAATCCAAACGAGCCACAATCTGAAGGTTATGGCGATAGAAAAATAGACGGAGCAGTATAGTCGTGGAGGATACTCAGCAAATTTGTTTCACTCCTTCAGGTTTAAAATACCGAGGAGAGTTAGGTGATACCTTGTTGCAGGTTGCACAGGATGCAGGAGTAGCAGTTCGTTCCTTATGTGGTGGTTATGGCCAATGTCATCAATGCTGGATTGAGATTTCAGAGGGCAAGCACTCCAAATTTAAAGTTGATTGTAAGGCTGAAAATGTGAGTGGCATTACCAGCATTGAAAGACAGTTAATTGCTGATAATCCTAGATACAAAGGTAAACGTTTGGCATGTCAAACTTGCATTCAAGGAGATTTGGTTATAGATGTCCCTGAAGAGAGTCAGGAGCATAAGGCCTATATCAGTAAAAAAAATCCAAAACAAGATTATTCTGTTTCTAGCGCAATCAGACTTTTAGATTGTGAACTAGAAGAGTCAACGTTAGACGAAAATCCTTCAGCTACAGAAAACTTATTGGAGCAACTTGACAAGCAGGGCATAAAAGCAAGAGTTGACTTCAGTTTATTGAGAGGACTACAACCTTTGATTCATGAAAGCAAAGGTAATTTAACTGTTGCGGTGCGTGATGAAAATGAAGTTGTAGCTGTCTATCCTCAAGGCAAACAAAAAATTATTGGTGCTGCAATTGATATCGGTTCTACAACCCTAGCACTTTATGTTTATGACTTGCAAAATGGAAAGTTGGTGTATGAATCATCTGCAATGAATCCACAGATTCGTTATGGTGAGGATCTCATGAGTAGGGTTTCTTATGTGATGATGAATAAGGGTGGCGATAAAAAATTGACAGTTGCTGTACGCACCAAGATTACTGAAATGTTGCATGAGGCTTGTGAGGATTTAGAACTTCAACAAGATAAATTATTAGAGGTTGTTCTTGTAGGTAACCCAATTATGCATCATATTTTTTTCGGCATCTCTCCAGTCGAGCTCGGACAGGCGCCTTTTACGGTGGCAACAAGGAACTGGCTGGACGTTGATGCTCAAGACTTAGGTCTCGATTTATATCCTAAAACTAGAATATCCTTTTTGCCATTGATTGCTGGCCATGTTGGTGCAGACGCTGCAGCTGCATACCTGAGTCAGATGCATATAATGCATTCCAAAACAGCTTTGCTTGTTGATATTGGCACTAATGCTGAGATTGTGCTTGCAAA
Source organism: gamma proteobacterium SCGC AAA007-O20 (assembly GCA_000213395.2). Lineage (GTDB taxonomy): Bacteria > Pseudomonadota > Gammaproteobacteria > PS1 > Pseudothioglobaceae > Pseudothioglobus. The sequence continues at coordinate 36,882 of AFHY01000008.1, read as the reverse complement.
GGAAGGTAGAGTTTATGCAACTTCATCTCCGACTGGTCCTGCTTTTGAAGGTGCGGAAATTAGTTCTGGAGTGCGGGCAACTTATGGTGCGATTGAAAGAGTTAGAATTGATAAAGATACCTTAAATGTACGTTATAAAGTTATTGGTTGCGATGCCTGGTCTGACGAACCGAACTTTGAATTAGTTAAAATGAAGGCTATAGGGATTTGCGGGAGTGGCATTATCGAAGCTATTGTCTCTTTTGCTGAGGCTGGCATTATCGACCAAAGCGGTCTTTTTGTTGAATCAATTGCGCCAGAACGTTTCTCAAAAAATGGCAACATGACTAGGTTTTTATTGGTCGATCAAGGTGATCAGTCAATTTATGTTGAACAAGTAGATATACGCTCAATTCAATTAGCGAAAGCCGCACTTTCTGCAGGCGTTTCGATATTGATGGACTACCTTGAATGCACTGAATTTGATCAAGTATTATTGGCAGGAGCCTTTGGTGCCCATTTGGATGCTAGATATGTCGCCCTATTGGGTATTATTCCAACCGCAACAGAAGATAAAATTATTTCTGTAGGAAATGCTGCGGGAATTGGTGCAAGTGCCGCACTATTGGATGTTAGTAAACGAAAAATAATTATTGATGCGGTAGAAAAAGTTGTCAAAATTGAGACTGCTACTGAGCCAAGATTCCAAGAGTTTTTTGTTGATGCAATGAAATTTAGTGTATCACCTATTAAGGAGCAAAAAACAAACAAAGTAAGACGCCGAAAAAGAGTGTCATAGTAATTAAATAGAAAAAGGAGGAGGTAGTGGCCAGAGAAAGAAGAAGACGAAGAAGAGGTCCTGCAGAGTCTGAAGCACAAGAGGTGCCTAAAGCGCCAGCTTATATTAAACGCAAAATACCTCACTACAGTATTCTTAGTGATGATGAACTAAGTGTTATTGAAGAAAATGCAGAGACTATTTTAGAAGAAATAGGAATTGTATTTTCTGAAGACCAAGAAGCTCTTGACATTCTTTCATCAGCTGGTGCTAGTATTGATGGCGAGCGTGTTCGTTTCCCGAGAGGAATGTGCAGAAAAATTATACAAGACTCGGCACCAAAAGAATTCATCCAGCACGCACGTAATCCAGAAAGAAGTGTAGTCATTGGAGGTGATAATATGGTGCTTGTTCCTGCTTATGGCCCTCCATTTGTGCATAACCTTGATGAAGGTCGCCGCTATGCAACGATTGAAGATTTTCGTAATTTTGTTAAGTTAGCTTATATGTCGGACAACCTGCATCACTCGGGTGGTACGATTTGTGAACCTGTAGATTTGCCTGTAAATAAGCGTCATTTTGATATGGTTTATAGTCATATTAAGTATTCCGACAAGGCTTTTATGGGTTCAGTGACAGCAGCTGAGAGAGCTCAAGATAGTGTTGACATGGCAAAAATTGTTTTTGGTGATGAATTTGTAGACAATAATTGTGTCCTAATTAGCCTAATTAATGCGAGTTCACCGATGGCATTTGACGGAACTATGTTGGGTGCACTAAAAGTGTATGCGCGTAATAATCAGGCAACGGTTGTAACGCCATTTATTGTTGCCGGTGCCATGGCGCCAGTGACAGCTGCAGGCGTTGCTGCTCAAAGTCTTGCCGAGGGTATGGCCGGTATGGCATTAACACAACTAATAAGGCCCGGTACCCCAATCGTTTATGGCAACTTTGTAACTGCAATGTCTATGAAGTCAGGTGCTCCTACTTTTGGCACTCCTGAGGCAGGTCACATGATGAATATTTCTGGTGCCCTAGCTAGACGTCTAGGTGTGCCATTCAGAAGTGGTGGAGGCTTTAATGGTGCTAAGATGCCTGACGCGCAAGCGGGCTATGAAGCAGCAAACACTATACAGGCAACCATCAACTCAAGCGTTAACTTTAATTTGCACACAGCTGGTTGGTTAGAAGGTGGTTTATGTATGAGCTATGAGAAATTCATAATGGATGCGGACCAGGCAGGCATGATGCGAGTTTCAGTTGAAGGTGTTGACATGAGCGAAAATGGCCAAGCAATGGACGCAATTCGTGAAATTGGAAGTTTTTCAGATGAAGTGCCCAAGCATTTTTTAGGATGCGAACATACTAAGAAGAATTTTAAGGCGGCCTTTTATATGTCAGATGTGCTTGATGATAATAGTTTTGAGCAGTGGGTTGAAGATGGTTCAAGGGATACCGCAATGATTGCCAATGAGAAATATAAGCAAATGCTCTCAGATTATGAATTGCCACCACTTGATCCAGCGATTGATGAGGCTCTACTAGCCTACATAAAAGAACGCAAAGATAGTTTTGAAGATTCTAATATATAATGATGAGGTGAAGCTTGCAGTGATTTGAATTCAAGCAGTTATGAATTTTATTATTCATGTATGTTTGATTTTGTAAGATAATATTTCGGATTACATTTAATAGAGAGGATTAAAAGGTCATTTTCACTGGAGCAGAGCGATGCCAAGTGTTTATGAGTTTTTATGACTTTCTATTTTTTTTCTTTCGTACATAGTCAGGAGAAGGGATGAGCGAATATAAAACAGATATTGATATTGCAAGAGAAGTTACAGGTGAGCATATTAATGCAATTGGTGCAAAACTCAATATCAGGAAAGAGGATTTGGTGCCTTTTGGGCATGATAAAGCCAAGATTTCTTGGAATGCCATTGATAAAGTACAAAAAAACAAAGATGGTAAGCTTATCTTAGTGACTGCAGTAACTCCTACGCCAGCTGGTGAAGGTAAAACAACTACTTCTGTTGGTCTTACAGATGGTCTTAATAAAATTGGTAAGCAAACGACAGTTTGCCTGCGTGAACCTAGCTTAGGTCCATGTTTTGGTATGAAAGGTGGAGCTGCAGGCGGGGGATATGCCCAAGTAATACCAATGGAAGATATTAACCTTCATTTTACTGGAGACTTCCACGCAATTACATCAGCGCATAGCTTACTTTCTGCAATGATTGATAACCATATTTATTGGGGTAACGCAACCAATATTGATAGTAGAAAAGTTGCTTTTCGTCGTGTTGTCGATATGAATGATCGTTCACTTCGTTCAATTACTTCTTCTTTAGGCGGTTCAACTAATGGCTTCCCTCGCGAAGATGGTTTTGATATTACGGTTGCTTCTGAAGTGATGGCCATTTTTTGCTTGTCACAAAACTTAACAGAACTTGAAGAAAGATTGGGTAATATTATTGTTGCCTATACTCGTGACATGACTCCTGTTAGAGCAAAACAAATTAACGCACATCATGCTATGACTGTGCTACTAAAAGATGCATTTAGGCCCAACATAGTGCAGACTTTAGAGGGTAACCCTGCACTCATTCATGGCGGGCCTTTTGCTAATATTGCACACGGTTGTAACTCGGTGATTGCAACTAAGACAGCACTTAAGTTGTCAGACTATGTTGTTACAGAGGCGGGTTTCGGTGCAGATCTGGGTGCCGAAAAATTCTTTAACATTAAATGTCGTAAAGCAGGACTAGTTCCAGATGCAGTTGTATTAGTTGCAACCGTTAGAGCTCTTAAACATCAAGGTGGGGTTGCTAAGGACGACTTAAATATCGAAAACACCGAAGCTCTTTTTAAAGGTTGTATAAATTTAGGTAGACATATTCGCAACTTAAGCCAATTCGGCGTACCACTAGTTGTTGGCATCAACAAATTTGTTGCTGATACTGAAGCCGAATTCCAAGTAATCAGAGATTATTGCGAGCAATTTAATGTTGAAGTAAGTGTCACTAGTCACTGGGAGCATGGTGGAGATGGTGCAATTGATTTAGCAGAAAAGGTTGTTAAATTGGCTGATTCAGGTGCCTCTCAATTCAAGACATTGTATGATGACGAGATGCCACTTTTAGAAAAAGTAGAAACGATAGCTAAAACTCTATACCATGCAGATGAAATTTTAGCTGACAAGGCGGTTAGAGATAAACTGAACTGGTACCAAGATAATGGTTTCGGACACTTGCCAGTTTGTATTGCCAAAACGCAATACAGTTTTTCAACGGATCCACAGTTATTGGGTGCACCTACTGGCCATTCAATGTCGATTCGTGAGGTAAGACTTTCAGCAGGCGCTGAGTTTGTTGTGGTTGTTTGTGGAGCTATTATGACTATGCCTGGATTACCAAGAGTGCCGGCTGCTGACAAAATTAAATTGGACGAGAACGGATTAGTGCAAGGTCTATTCTAAAAGATGAACGTGAGCGATACAGTTGACTACGAGATTCATAGAGTTGAGGATTCAGTCCTTAAGGATTCGAGTGATTGTATTGCCATTGAAGAACCGCTTGAAATAGCTATTCGTTACTTTAATAATGACGAGTGGATAGTTGAGCCATTAATGGTTACAATGAGAACGCCAGGTGACGACGAATCTCTGGTAAGTGGACTCCTTTTTTCTGAAGGTATTATTCAGGACAAAGCTGCAATTGATAAGATTACTCCGAATGGAGAAAATGAAGGTAAGTACGATATTAATAATTCTCTAATTGTTACTTTAACGAAAGGCAATCAGTTAGATTTAAAGAATTTGCAACGTCATTTTATGGTTAACTCTAGTTGCGGTGTTTGTGGCAAAGGCACTCTAAATGCGATAGAGATTGCTTATGAGCCAGAAATAGATAAAAAAGGTCCGATAGTGAGTGTTGATTTGATTACAAAATTGCCCGATATATTAAAGGAGAGGCAAGAACAGTTCGCCAATACTGGAGGCGTTCATGCCAGTGCTTTATTGAGTGAGGGAGGTGAGATCCTTCATTTGGCTGAAGATGTTGGAAGACATAATGCGTTAGATAAACTGATTGGTCATATTAGGTGTAATGACATGTTGTACCCTCTTGAACAGTTTGTAATGTGTTCGGGTCGTTTGGGATTTGATATCATTCAAAAAGCATTGATGTCAAGTATAGGAATGATTGTAGGTATTGGAGCTCCGACTTCATTAGCCCTAGATTTAGCAACGAAATTTGATATTACTTTAATTGGTTTTATCAAAAAAAAGAAATATAATATTTACACTGGTGCATGGCGCATCAAAGAAAGGTTTTAGGAGAATCAATGTCTAGAAATATCAGTTTATTGTCAGGCAAAAAAGACGACAAAAACAGTTTGTTTGGTAAGATTGCTGTAAGCCAATCTGAAACCAGTGACAACCAACTCGCTAGTGAATACAATATGGGTATTTCAACGATCCATAGTACGAAGAGTTTTTATGACTTTCTAAGTGAAGACTTTAAAAGCAAAAAAGCTTATGTATGTTCTGGAAGCGCTTGCCTTTGTCGAGGTACTCAAGATGCGGTTATTGATAAGTTAAGCGATAAGTTTGGTGCTGAGAATATTGGTGAGATGATTTGTCTAGGCAGATGTTATGAGAATAGTGCCTTTAACTATAACGGTGAAAACTACTCCGGTGATGATATCAATAAATTAGATCAAATTATTGCTGGCAAGCATACTAGTCCTGCTTATACAATGAAGTCATTTTCAAATACTTCGTTCTTAGTTGAAGACCAGGTTTTCTCTACTTATGATGACTTTAAAGATTTGCTACAAGTTTGTTTTGCAGCTGAAAAAGCTGATTTAATTGCCACACTTAAAGAATCAGGACTTCGTGGACGTGGAGGTGCAGGCTTTCCAACTGGAATGAAATGGGAATTTTGTCAAGCCCAAGAAGCGAGCCCAAAATATGTTCTTTGTAATGCTGACGAGGGTGATCCTGGAGCATTTTCTGATAGATATTTACTTGAAGAACAACCACTGAAAGTTTTGTTTGGCATGGTAATCTGTGCCTATATTATTGGTTCAAAGCAAGGTTTTTTGTATATTCGAGGTGAGTATCCTGAATCAATTTCTATTACTAACGATACATTAGCAAAGCTTCGTGAATCGGGGTTGCTTGGTGAAAATATCTTAGGTACCGGTTTCGACTTCGATATGAATGTTGTTGAAGGTCAAGGCGCTTATATTTGTGGCGAAGAAACGGCAATGATAGCCTCAATTGAAGGTCGTCGCCCTGAAGTGGATGTACGTCCTCCATTTCCGGTAGTTGAAGGCTTATACAAAAAACCAACCGTAGTAAATAACGTTGAAAGCTTAGCAGCAGTCGCAGCAATATTTAAACTTGGTGGTGAAACCTACAAAAAAATTGGTAACGGTAGATCATTAGGCACTAAATTAATTTCTCTAGATGGTTATTTTAATAATCCAGGTCTTTATGAAGTTGATATGGGCACACCAATGAGTTTTATTATTGATGAAATTGGCGGCGGTTTTAATGACACCATTAAGGCAATACAGATTGGCGGACCACTGGGTGGTGTTGTTCCAGTTGATATCTTGCGAACTTTGACATTGGATTTTGAAGTTTTCTCTGAAGGAGGATTTTTGCTTGGTCATGCAAGTTTTGTGTGTATACCTCAATCTTTTTCTGCGGTGGAGTATGCAAAACACTTGTTCGCATTTACAGCTCATGAGTCATGCGGCAAGTGCTTTCCATGTCGATTAGGGGCAACTCGTGGCAAAGAAATGTTAGAATCAGCTTTAGAAAAAGATCAAAAATTCTCAGAAGAATTGATTAATGATTTATTAGAAACAATGGAAGTGGGTTCGTTATGTGCCCTAGGTGGTGGTCTACCACTTGCAATTAAAAATTTACTCGAGCACTGTGCTGACGAGTTTGAACCTTTAATGGAGAAGTAGTATGTCAGATAATCCACAAGGCGTATTCATTGATGATATTGAGTTTCCATTTGATGACTCAACCTCTATCTTAGAATTTAGTAACAAATCCTTGGGTGATAAAATTATCCCAACACTTTGTGATGACGACAATTTAAAATCTTATGGCGCTTGTCGTGTTTGTTCAGTTGAAGTTCAACACACTGAAGATGGCCCCAAGAGAACAGTAGCGTCATGCCATACACCGATTAATCCTGGTATGCGAATCTATACAAATTCTGATAGCATTAAAAGGCTTCGTAAAAACATCGTTGAATTAGTTTTGAGTGACCACCCACCAGAGTGCTTAACTTGTGAAGTAAATGGTAACTGTGAGTTACAAGATGTTGCTGCAAGTGTTGGTGTTAGGCAAATTCGTTACGCAAAGGGAGAGAATCACCTTAACCGTGAAAAAGATTTGTCGCATGCCTATATGCGTATGGATCTTTCTAAGTGTATTAACTGTTCCCGATGCGTTCGTGCCTGTGATGAAGTTCAAGGTCAGTTCACACTGACGATGACAGGCCGTGGTTTTGAATCACGAATTACAACTGATAACGATATGCTCTTCGGTGATTCTTCTTGTGTTTCGTGTGGTGCTTGTGCGCAAACTTGTCCAACATCAGCGATTTCAGATGTTTTCCAGTCAAAATCAGTTGAAGCTGATAAGACGGTTCGCACAACCTGTTCATATTGTGGTGTAGGCTGCAATCTGGAGGTGGCAGTAAAGAATGATGAAGTGTTGTCAATAAGAGCACCTCAAGATTCAGTCAATGCTGGACATACCTGTCTGAAAGGTCGCTATGCCTTTAAATTCTATAATCATGAAGACAGACTAACATCACCACTCATTAGAAAAAACGGTGAACTAGTTCCTTGCTCATGGGATGAAGCTTTAGACTTTATCAAAGATAAATTTGAATCAATCAAAGCTGAACATGGTCCGGATGCGATCGCCGGGATCTCATCGGCGCGTTGCACTAACGAAGAAAACTACATGTTCCAAAAAATGATCCGTCAATTAGTGGGTACTAACAATATTGACTGTTGTGCTCGAGTTTGTCATTCACCAACTGCTTGGGGAATGCAGCAATCTTTTGGTACTGGAGCTGGAACGAACTCAGCTTATGATATCCCTTTCGCCGATTTAATGATAATTATTGGCGCCAACCCGACAGCTGCTCACCCTGTCACGGGGGCAAAAATTAAACAGCAAGCGATGGCTGGTGCAACACTTATTGTGATTGATCCAGTGAGGACTGAATTGGCTCGTATGGCTGACTACCATTTACAACTTAAGCCAGGTACAAATGTTGCCGTACTTAACATGATGCAATATTTCATTGTTGAAGCTGGCCTTGTCGACCATGAGTTTATTAAAGAACGTTGTGAAGGTAGTGAAGAGGTCCTTGAAAAAATCAAAGGCATTGATGTTGATGCAATGGCTGAAGTGAGTGGTCTAGACAAAGAACAAGTTAAAGCAGTAGCTCTTGCTTATGCAACTGCTAAAAATGCAATGGAGTTCCATGGCTTAGGTGTCACTGAACACTCTCAGGGTTCTCAAACAGTGATGCTGATTTCTAACTTGGCTATGATGACAGGTAATATTGGTCGGCCAGGTGTTGGTGTTAACCCACTACGTGGTCAGAATAATGTACAAGGTGCTGCAGACATGGGATGTCAACCACACCATGGTCCAGGTTACTTATGGATGGACCAAAAGGAAGTACAAGATTTTTATGAGGACAAATTAGGACTGCCAACACCTACAACGCCTGGTAAAAAGATTCCTGAAATGTTTGATGGTGCTGTAGATGGTTCACTTAAGGCTTTGTGGATCTTTGCTGAAGATGTTGTGCAGACTGATCCAAATACGCATCACGTTGTTAAAGCTATGCAAGGACTTGATCTTCTCGTTGTCCAAGAAATCTTTATGAGTGAAACTGCTAAGATGGCTGACGTGGTTCTACCTGGTACAACCTTCCTAGAAAAGAGTGGAACATTTACTAATACTGAGCGTCGAGTTCAACAGGTTAATGCAGCTGTTAAGCCACTTTCTGGAACCAAAACAGATGGTCAAATCATTGTTGAAATGATGCGCAAGTTAGGTTTTGACCAACCTGATTATGATGCTGCTGAAGTGCTTAAAGAGGTTGCCAGTGTTGTTTCTTTTTTCGAAGGTATTACTTGGGAAGGTTTAGGTGCAAGTCCTACTGGACTGCAGTGGCCTGTTAACAAGAAGGGTGAAGATACGCAGATACTGCATATTGGAGAATTCAAACGTGGTAAGGGTAAGTTCCATTACTATGATTGGAGGGAAAGTGAGGAGCTAGTTAAACACAAGAATGAGTATCCATTTATTCTTACCACTAGTCGTGAACTTCAACACTACAACTGTGCAACGATGACTAGAAGGACCTCGAATGTTGAGCTTCTTCCGAAAGACGTTATCATGATTAATCCTAGGGATGCAAAAGCAAAGGAACTTCTAACTGGTGATCGTGCAACATTGAAGTCTGATCGCGGCGAAATCACTCTTGATGTTGAAGTGACTGACCGCGTTAAGAAGGGTGTTGTAAGAACAACCTTCCACTTTCCTGAAGTGTTAATTAACGAGGTGACAAGTGCCGTTACGGATGAAGAAACGAAATGTCCTGAATACAAGGTCGTTGCTGTTGACGTCCTAAAAGCTTCCTAAACTTTTTATCGAAGTGAGTCACTAACTCACTTTTAATAGCGTCTTTTTATAGAACTTTTGTTTAGGATTCTTCCGGTAATTTCCTCTATTGAAGTGTGACTAGTGTCAAGAAATGGTACTTGATTTTGTATAAAATAATTACAAAAAGACACGATTTGTAACATAAGTTTTATATCAAAAAAGTATAATTTTAATATACTAAAAATGCAATACATTAAAGAATTCATCCGTTTAGTATTTATTTTTGATCATTTCATTATCAGACTATATTACAATTGAAAATAATTATCAGTTTATGCACTAATAGTGCCTTTTCCAGCAAAAAAAAAGGCAAAAAAAATGTATAATATTCGGTTCTGTATAAATCAAGGTTTAACATGTCTTCACGGAGAGAATTAGCGAACGCAATTCGTGCTTTAAGCATGGATGCTGTCCAAAAAGCAAAGTCTGGACACCCAGGTGCTCCAATGGGAATGGCTGACATTGCTGAAGTATTATGGAATAACCATTTAAAGTATAACCCTGCCAATTCAAATTGGGCTGATCGAGATCGCTTTGTTTTATCCAATGGCCATGGCTCGATGTTAATTTATTCTTTATTGCACCTGACAGGTTTTGATTTAAGTATTGATGAAATTAAAAATTTTCGTCAGTTGCATGCCAAAACTCCAGGGCATCCTGAGTATGGTTACGCGGATGGAGTAGAAACAACGACTGGACCATTAGGCCAAGGTATTTCAAATGCTGTTGGTATGGCAATTGCCGAGAGAACTCTTGCTGCACATTTCAACAAAACTGGCCACTCTATTGTAGACCACTATACCTATGTGTTTATGGGTGATGGTTGTTTGATGGAAGGTTTGTCGCATGAAGCTTGTTCGATGGCAGGAACATTAGGCTTGGGTAAATTAATTGCTTTTTGGGATGATAACGATGTCTCTATTGATGGTCATATTGGTGACTGGATGGAAAAAGGCGTCCCGGGAAGATTCAAATCATATAACTGGCATGTAATTTCAGATGTTGATGGACATGATCCAGTTACAGTTAACGCCGCTATTGTGGAGGCAAAGTCAATTAAAGATAGGCCAACTCTTATTTGTACACGTACAGTGATTGGTTATGGTGCACCAAACTTGGCCGGTTCACACGATTGTCATGGTGCACCTCTGGGTGATGAAGAGGTCGCTAAAACTCGCGAGCAGCTTGGTTGGAATCATGAACCTTTTATAATTCCAGATGAAATTTATGACGGCTGGAATCATATGGCACAAGGAGCTGAAGTTGAAGGGGATTGGAACGAGAGATTTAAGGCTTATAGGGCTGAATTTCCAGAAGAAGCAACTGAGTTTGAGCGTCGTATGTCAGGTGAATTACCTGCTAATTTTGTTGATGCAATGGACAAATACATTGCCAAAACTCAAGAAGAAATGCCTAATATTGCCTCCAGGAAAGCCTCGCAAAATGCGATTGAAGCAATGGGACCTATTGTTCCTGAATTGTTTGGAGGGTCAGCTGATTTAACGGGTTCTAACTTGACCAATTGGTCTGGCAGTGTTGTTGTTAATGCTGATAATGCGAACGGTAATTATATTTCATGGGGTGTCCGTGAGTTTGGTATGGCTGCGATGATGAATGGAATGGTTCTTCATGGTGGGCTCAAGGTTTATAGTGCAACATTCTTGATGTTTATGGAGTATATGCGTAACGCTCTTCGTATGTCAGCAATGATGAAAATCGGTTCTATCTTTGTTTATAGTCATGATTCAATTGGTCTTGGTGAAGACGGTCCAACGCATCAGGCAGTTGAACAACTATCTACTATTCGAGTAATACCTAACTTTCAAACTTGGCGAGCATGTGACGCAATTGAATCAGCGGTTTCTTGGAAAATGGCAATGCTGAGAGTTGATGCACCAACAGCATTAATTTTCTCGCGCCAAAACTTGACTCCAATGGAACGTACGGATGACCAAGTCAGAAATATTGAAAAAGGTGGCTATGTTCTCAAGGACTGCAAAGGTGAAGCTGAAATTATTTTAATTGCTACTGGATCAGAGGTTGGCTTAGCAGTTGAATCCGCTGAAGTAATGACTGATAAGAATGTAAGAGTTGTTTCAATGCCATCTACTAATGCTTTTGATGACCAAGATCAGGATTACAAAGATTCTGTTTTAACACCTGGAGTTAAACGTGTGGCAATTGAAGCTGGTGTTGCAGAGTCGTGGTATAAATATATTGGTCTTGACGGTGGTGTTGTGGTTATGTCGACATTTGGTGAATCTGCACCTGCGGGAGATTTGTTTAAACATTTTGGCTTTACAGTAGAGAACGTAGTTTCAACTGTTGAGTCAGTGTTAGGTTAAAATACTTAAGGAGTAAAAAGATGGCAGTTAAAGTTGGTATTAATGGTTTTGGTCGCATTGGTCGGATGGTTTTTCGTGCGATTGAGAAAGATTTTGATGGTTTAGAAGTTGTAGGAATTAACGACCTACTTGACAACGACTATTTGGCTTACATGCTCAGGTATGATTCAGTTCATGGTCGTTTTGGTAAAGATGTCGCTGTTGAAGGTGATAATTTTGTTATTGATGGTAAAAAGATTCGTTTAACTGCAGAGCGTAACCCTGCTGATTTAAAATGGGACGAGATCGGAGCAGACTTAGTGATTGACTGTACAGGATTCTTCTTAACAGAAGATAGTTGTCAAGCTCACATTGATGCAGGCGCAAAAAAAGTAATTCAATCAGCCCCTTCTAAAGACGGAACTCCAATGTTTGTTTATGGTGTTAACCATAATTCATATGATGGTCAAGCGATCATCTCAGCAGCCTCTTGTACAACTAATTGTTTAGCGCCGATTGCCAAAGTACTTCATGATGAGTGGGGCATTAAGCGCGGCTTAATGACAACTGTACATGCTGCAACAGCAACTCAAAAGGTTGTAGATAGTCCTTCAATGAAAGACTGGAGAGGTGGTCGTGGTATTTTGGAAAATATTATTCCTTCATCAACTGGAGCTGCTAAAGCAGTGGGTGTTGTGTTGCCTGAGTTAAACGGTAAATTAACTGGAATGGCTTTCCGTATACCAACCTCAGATGTTTCAGTAGTGGATTTAACTGCTGAGTTAAATAATGACTCTGACTATGAATCCATTTGTTCTGCAATGAAATCTGCTTCAGAAGGCTCTATGAAAGGAGTTTTAGGTTATACAGATGAGAAGGTGGTTTCATCTGACTTCATTGGTAGTACTTGCGCATCAACTTTTGACGCTGAGGCTGGCATGGCAATGGATTCAACATTTGTTAAGCTGGTTTCTTGGTACGACAATGAGTACAGCTATACATGCAATCTACTTCGTTTAGCCGGGTATATCACCGAGTAAATTATTTGAATTTATGGGGATAAATTGATGAATGTAATTAAAATGACCGACCTGGATTTATCAGGTAAGCGTGTTTTAATTAGACTGGATTTAAATGTCCCAATTAAGGATGGTGAGATTACGAGTGATAAACGTATTGTAGCTTCTCTACCAACTATTATTCATGCAATAGAGGCTGGAGCGAAAGTGATGTTAACTACACACCTTGGTAGGCCAACTGCTGGTGAATTTGACGCAAAGTTTTCATTAGAGCCTGTAGCTAAACATCTCACTAAATTACTTGGTCAGCCAGTGAATCTTGTATCTAATTGGCTTGATGGTGTGGAGTTAGAAGAAGGTGAAATTGTGCTTTGTGAAAATGTACGATTCAACGAAGGCGAAAAGGAGAACGACGAGATTTTATCGAAAAAAATGGCGGCCTTGTGCGACGTCTGTGTGCAAGATGCCTTTGGTACGGCACATAGAACTCATTCATCGACCTATGGTGTCGCACAGTTTGCACCTATTTCTTGTGCAGGCCCACTTCTTGTTGGAGAGCTAGAAGCTCTTGGAAGGGCACTTGACAACCCAAAGAGACCAATGGTTGCAATTGTTGGTGGCTCAAAAGTATCAACTAAGTTGAATGTATTAGATGCCCTTTCAAAAATTGTTGATCAATTAGTAGTTGGTGGTGGTATTGCTAATACTTTTATTGCTGCTCAAGGCCATGTTGTTGGTCAATCTTTGTGTGAACATGACCTCATTCCAACAGCCCAAGCTTTGATGAAGGACTGTCAAATTCCTGTACCAACTGATGTAGTTTGTGGCAAGGAGTTTTCTGAGTTTGCGACTGCTGAAATTAAAAGTTCAAGTAATATTGCAGCAGATGATATGATTTTTGATATTGGGCCTAAATCTGCCAGTGAATTAGCTGAGATTATCCTCAATGCTGGTACGATTGTTTGGAATGGACCTGTTGGTGTGTTTGAGCTTGACCAATTTGCAGGCGGTACTCAAAGCTTGGCAAATGCGATTGCAGAATCCAAAGCTTTTTCAATTGCAGGTGGTGGTGACACTCTTGCTGCATTAGATAAATTTAATATTGAAGACAGAGTATCCTATATATCAACTGGTGGTGGCGCCTTCTTAGAATTTCTAGAAGGAAAGAAATTACCAGTTGTAGAAGTTTTAGAAAACAGAACAGAGGAGTAATTATTACTAGACGAACTAAAATTCTAGCAACACTGGGTCCAGCAACCGATAAACCAGGAGTATTAGAAGGTATCTTAGATGCTGGTGTAAATGTTGTACGCATCAATTTTTCTCATGGTACAGAGGAGGAGCATTTGAGCCGTGTTGCGGCAGTGAGAAACTATGTAAAAGAAAACGATACCTACATCGGCATCTTAATGGACCTTCAAGGCCCAAAGATTCGTATATCTGCTTTCAAAAATGACAAAGTTGAATTAAAAAATGGCAACAAGTTTACACTTGATGCAAATTTAGACGAAAACGAAGGCGATCAAAATTCTGTTGGTATTGAATATAAGTCTTTACCCAATGATGTTAAAGTCGGAGATATTCTGCTATTAGATGATGGAAAAATAATTCTTGAAGTGGAACGTACTGAAGGCTCAAAGATTCTAACAACCGTCATTCAAGAAGGTATTTTATATAACAATAAAGGCGTCAATTTGCGTGGCGGAGGATTAAGCGCTCGCGCCCTAACTGATAAAGACAAGGAAGATATTTTGATTGCAGCAAAGGCTGAGGCTGACTACGTTGCTTTATCTTTTCCTGTCAGTGGAGATGATGTACGTGAAACTAAAAAACTTTTAAAAGAAGCTGGTTCAAGAGCAAGCGTTATCTCGAAAATTGAACGAGCTGAAGCATTAGCAGACGACGTAATTCAAGAGATATTAAATGAGTCAGCGGGAATTATGGTTGCTCGTGGGGATCTGGGGGTTGAAATCGGAGACCCACAGTTACCAGCAGTGCAGAAAAAGCTTATAAAATTGGCTCGATCTAGTGACAAAGTTGTGATTACAGCGACACAAATGTTAGAGTCAATGATTGCTAATCCCATTGCCACACGGGCAGAGGTGTTTGATGTTGCCAATGCCGTTCTTGATGGCACAGATGCTGTAATGCTTTCAGCAGAAACTGCTGTTGGTGATTATCCAGTCAATGCCGTTAAAGCAATGAGTGATGTTTGTCTTGAGGCTGAAAAAAGTCGAAGAGCGAGCTTATCTCGTCACAGACTTCACTCGCACTTTGAAGACGTTGATTATTCAATCGCTATGAGTGCCATGTATGCTGCAAATCATATTGGTGCAAAAGTAGTTGCAGCACTGACTCAAACAGGAAATACTGCTCTGGTGTTGTCTAGAATTAGTTCAAATATTTCAATTTTTGCGATGTCTGACAGTGAGAAAACTTTACAAAAGGTCACTTTGTATAGAGGTGTGTACCCTTGCGGCGTGGAAAAAACAAGTGCTGATGATTGGTATGCCATTAACAGCCATGTGATAGAAAATCTTCAGAAGAAATCAGCTGTTGAAGATGGCGACCTGGTAATCATAACGAAGGGAATGCACAAAGATAAATCAGGCGGAACAAACATGATAAAAATAGTTCGTGTTGGAGAAGGAAATTATTAAGTATAATGATCCCCTCTTAGTGGCCAAAGTTGGTTGTTAAGACAAGACAATGACGTTTATTTGGGTAATTTTCCTAGATGAGCGTTTTTTTTTCGTCAATTTAAAATTAAATAGTGAAATATGGAGGGTGAAAAATAATGATTAATAAACAGGATGAATTGAGAGAAACAGCTAATCGTATAGCAGCAAAAGGAAAGGGCTTGCTTGCGGTTGATGAATCTACACCAACGATTGGCAAACGCCTTGCTGGTATTAATATGGAAAATACAGAAGAGAACCGTCAAGCTTATCGTGGCATGCTGTTTACTACAGAAGGTCTTGGTGAATACATAAGTGGTGCTATTCTTTTTGAAGAGACGCTATATCAAAATCATGTAGATGGTGAAACCATGATTTCAAAACTTGATAAGTTGGGAATAATTCCTGGAATTAAAGTTGACAAAGGTTTGAGTCCACTTGCAGGGGCTCACAAAGTTGAAACTTGGTGTAAGGGTTTAGAAGGCTTGGCCGAGCGAACAGCAGAGTATTATGAGCGTGGTGCTCGTTTTGCAAAATGGCGTGCTGTATTACAAATTACTGCTGATGGATGTCCTACTGATCTCGCCATTAAAGAAAATGCTTGGGGGTTGGCTCGTTACGCTAGAATTTGTCAAGAATCTGGTCTTGTGCCAATTGTTGAGCCTGAAATTCTTATGGATGGTGATCATACTATTGAGCGGACAGCCAAGGCCCAAGAAAGAATTCTAACGGAGGTTTATAAGGCATGTGCAGAAAACGGTGTTTTCCTAGAGGGTAGTTTATTAAAGCCTTCAATGACTGTTTCAGGTGCCGATAACGATAATAAAGCAGGTTCTGAAGAAGTTGCTAAGACGACTGTACGCACAATGGAGCGTTGTGTTCCTGCAGCCGTTCCAGGGATCATGTTTCTTTCTGGTGGTTTAACTGAAGAGGATGCTTCTGTCTATCTTAATACTATGAATAGTATTAATCGTACAAGTTCACGGAGCTTCTCATTTTCTTATGGCAGAGCATTGCAGCAATCATGTTTGCAAGCATGGCAGGGCAATGATATTGTGGCTGGTCAAAAAGCTTTAATGGCAAGAGCACAAGCAAACTCTGAAGCCTCGACAGGTGATTATGTTGCAGGTTCTCAACCTTCTTCTCAAGATACCTTGTTTGAAGCTGGATATAAATACTAGTAAATCTTATGTTTTAGGTGGGCTAGACTCGCAGATTAGCTAAAACATAGAGCGTATAATTAAGAGCCCGTAATATTACGGGCCTTTTATATTGGAATGATGAAAAGAAAATGAAGCAAAGTAAATATTTTCCAGTAATTGTTGTTGGTGGTGGTCATGCGGGCGCAGAAGCGGCGCTTGCTTCAGCACGCATGGGTGTTGATACATTATTAATTACACATAATATTGAAACATTAGGTCAGATGAGCTGTAATCCTGCTATTGGAGGTATTGGGAAAGGACATCTTGTCAAAGAAATAGATGCTATGGGTGGTGTAATGGCCAAAGCAATAGACAAAGCTGGCATACAATTTAGAACTTTAAATGCCTCAAAGGGACCAGCTGTAAGAGCTACCAGAGCGCAAGCAGATAGAATATTGTATAAAGCAGCAATTAGAAGCAAACTTGAAGGTCAAGAAAATTTAACTCTATTTCAACAACCAGTTGATGACTTAATTATTGAGAATTATCAAGTAAAAGGTGTCATCACTCAAATGGGTTTAGAATTTTTTGCAGATAAAGTTGTTCTTACGTCAGGTACTTTTTTAGGAGGCGTGATACACATTGGTAAGCAAAATTACCAAGGAGGTCGTGCGGGTGATGCTCCAGCTAACGTTTTATCACAAAAATTACGTTCTTATGATTTAGGAGTTGGCAGATTAAAGACAGGCACCCCTCCTCGTTTGGATGGAAGGACTATTAACTTTGATGTTTTGCAAAAACAACATGGGGATACTCCTGTGCCAAGTTTTTCATTTATGGGTAGTTCAATAGATCATCCTCAACAGATTCCTTGCTTTATTACACACACTAATTCCAAAACACATGAATATATAAGTAATGGTTTGAAAGATTCACCGATGTATAGTGGTAATATTGAAGGTGTAGGGCCACGGTATTGCCCTTCGATTGAAGATAAAATTGTACGATTTTCAGATAGAGACTCTCATCAAATATTTGTCGAGCCAGAAGGACTGACCACTCATGAGGTATACCCAAATGGAATCTCCACCTCTTTGCCTTATGAAGTGCAAGAAGACTTTGTTCAATCAATCAAGGGTTTTGAAAATGCAAAAATTATCCGCCCAGGTTATGCTATTGAATACGATTTTTTTGATCCGCGTGGTTTAAAACAAACGCTTGAAGTTAAAAAGATATCTGGATTGTTTTTTGCTGGTCAAATTAATGGCACAACAGGCTATGAAGAAGCGGCTGCGCAAGGTATCCTTGCTGGCATCAATGCTGCCTTACAGGTACAAGAAAAATCCCCATGGCTTGCCAAACGAGATGAGTCATATATTGGCGTTATGGTTGATGATTTGACAACTAAGGGAGCAAATGAGCCTTATAGAATGTTTACTTCACGAGCTGAATATCGATTATTGCTTCGTGAAGATAATGCTGACGAAAGGCTAACACCTCAGGCACAAGAATTAGGCCTGATTGATGATCTTCGCTGGCGTTCATTTGGTGGTAAGTATGAACAAGTGGCAACAGAAAAGAAACGCTTAAAGGCTTTTTGGATTCAGGCAGGTGACGCTCAAGCTGAAGCTGTACTGGGAATAAAACTAGGTCGTGAATATAATTTGGAAGCATTGCTTAAAAGACCCAATATAGATTATAAAACACTTAGTAAAATTGAGAAGGCCAAGCCATTTTTAGAGGACACTATACTCATTGAGCAAATTGAAAATCAAATCAAATATGAAGGTTATATCAAACGACAGTTAGATGAGATTGAAAAATATCGAAAAAATGAAGATACTCATTTATCGGCTGAAATTGATTACACTAAGATTAAGGCATTATCTAACGAAGTTAGACAAAAGTTAAACGAACAAAAACCTGAAACAATTGGACAGGCTGGTAGAATTCAAGGCGTAACACCTGCATCTATCTCTATTCTTCTGGTGTATTTAAAAACCTATAAAACTGCGTCGTGAGTGAAAAAAAACGGTTACTCTGTGAAGGAGCAGAGGTGATGAACATACCGCTTTCAGATAAACAAATCCAGCAACTACTTCGTTATCTCTCACTCATTCAAAAATGGAATAGGGTCTATAACCTGAGCGCTATTCGGGATCCCATTGAGTCGGTTAAAAAGCATTTGTTAGACAGCTTATCAATTATTCATTTTGTACAACCTGGCTTACTATTAGACGTGGGTTCAGGTGCAGGGCTGCCAGGTATTGTGATAGCAATCATGAAACCTGAAATCAAGGTATTTGTATTAGATAGTGTAGGTAAAAAGTGCCGATTTATGCAAGCTGTAAAATCCGAATTAGCCCTTGAAAACTTAATAGTAGTAAATAGTAGGGTTGAGTCCTTTAAACCTAAGAAATTATTTTCTCAAATTACTTCAAGAGCTTTTGCAGAAGCAAGTAAAACAATCCAATTAACTAAACATCTTCTCGAAGAAAATGGCCGCTACTTGTTGATGAAGGGTAGTAATATTGAGGAAGAGGATGTCGATAATTTTAATATGAAGGTGCATTCAATGACGGTACCTTTTGTTTCAGACAAGCGTTCACTTTTAGAAATTCAGTTATAATTTTTGCTATGCAAATCGTTGATTCTCATTGCCATATTGACCGTGTTGATTTAGATGCTTTTGGAGGTAGCATCGAATCAATGCTGGAACACGCTGAGGGTTTATCAGTGTCAAAATTTTTGTGCGTATGCATTGATTTAGAGCACTTTGATCAAGTGCACAACTTGGCATTGGCTCACCCGAGTATTTTCGCATCGGTCGGAGTTCATCCGACAGAAACAAATTGTAAAGACCCAGAAGTCGATGAGTTACTGGTTTACGCAAAAAGCAATAGGGTGATTGCGATTGGTGAGACTGGGCTAGATTACTTTCACATTAAAAAAGACGATGCTGACTGGCAAAGAGAACGTTTTCGTCGCCATATTTCAGCTTCAAACGAGTCTGGTAAGCCAATGATCGTTCACATGAGAGATGCAACAAAAGATACCATTAGGATTCTATCTGAGGAAAAAGCTGAGGCAGGAGTTATGCATTGTTTTACCGCAGATTGGGAGACAGCTAAGGCTGCATTGGACCTTGGAATGTATATTTCTTTTTCTGGAATTTTGACATTCAATAGCGCAAAACCTTTGCGTGAAGTTGCTAAGAAAATTCCCGCTGATCGTCTTTTAGTAGAAACGGACTGTCCTTACTTGACGCCGATGCCCTTCCGCGGAAAACCTAATAGCCCAGCTTATACTTATTATGTTGTAGAAAAACTCGCTGAAATTCGAAATACCAGTATTGATGAAATGGCTACGGTGACAACGAAAAATTTTAATCAATTATTTTTTTCGTGATTTTATGACTATTCATGTCACAGCTAGACTTGTAACAGTTGACGAGTTTTCAATAGGGCAGCGGCTAGACAATTATTTATTAAAGCAACTCAAAGGTGTTCCTAGATCTCATATTTATCGAATTATTCGTAAGGGTGAAGTGAGGGTCAATAAAGGCCGAAAAAAAGCAGAGTACAAGTTACAACCGGAAGATATTGTGCGCATCCCTCCTATAAAAACTGCTTCTGAAAAAGTCATAAAACCCTCGGATAATTTAATTGATGTACTTAATCAGTCAATTCTATACGAGGACAATGGGTTGATGATTCTTAATAAGCATCACGGCATGGCTGTACATGGTGGAAGTAATGTCAGTGTTGGTTTGATTGAGGCTTTGAAGACTAAATATAAACAACCCATTGAACTTGTTCATCGGCTTGATAGGCCCACTTCAGGATGTTTGATTTTGGCAAAAAAACGATCGGTTTTAAAAGCATTACATGAGCAACTGGTACAGCACCAAATGGAAAAACGTTACATCGCTCTAGTCAACAATTCTTGGAGTAAAAAACGCCATACTATTGATGCTCCGATTTATCAAAATTCTAGATATAGTGTGATTGATGCTAAGGGAAAACAAGCGGTAAGTCATTTTCATCCGCTGAAGAATTTTCAAAAAGATGACTTCAGTGCCTCCTTAGTAGAAGTTGTAATCGAAACTGGACGAACCCATCAAATTCGTGTGCATGCAAAATATGCAGACCACCCCATTGCACAGGACGATAAGTACGGTGACCAATTGTTTGATAAGTTGATGAAGAAAAAAGGTTTGAATCGACTATTTTTGCATGCCAAGTCAATTACTTTTACAAATCCTACGACAAACGAAATCCAAAAAGTAGTCGCGCCATTACCAATCGAACTTGAGGATTTTTTAAACAAGTTATGAATGCCTATTTCCGTTTAATGCGTCTTAATAAACCGATTGGTATATATTTACTTTTGTGGCCAACTTATTGGGCACTATTTTTGAGTGCTGAAGGTTGGCCCGATATTGATTTATTAATTATATTCACTTTTGGTGTAATTATTACGCGAAGTGCAGGCTGTGTAATTAACGATTATGCTGATCGTGAGATTGATAAACATATCGCTCGAACTCGTGATAGACCTATTGCTGCAGGCGAAATTAGCCCGAAAGCAGCTTTACTATTATTTTTTGCTTTAGCATTGGCAGCTTTCGCTTTGGTGCTGTTAACCAATACATTAACCATCAAGATCTCATTTATTGCATTAGCTCTCGCTGTTTTATATCCCTTTACTAAGCGTTGGACAAATCTACCACAGTTAATTTTGGGCTTAGCATTTGCGATAAGTGTGCCTATGGCATTTAGTGCTCAAACCGGTACTGTGCCTGCATCAGCAGGATGGATTTTTCTGGCAACTGTGCTCTGGACGCTGATTTACGACACCCTTTATGCAATGGCAGATAGAGATGAAGATTTAAAAATTGGAGTCAAATCAACAGCGATTTTGTTTGCAGAATACGACCAAATTTTCATCACTTTACTACAAATTTTATTAATGATAGTGTTTATAAAAATTGGAAATTTATTCGATTTAGGGGCTTTTTATGATATTTCTTTAATAATTATTTTATTATTTATGATTTATCATCAATTTTTGATCAAGAAGCGTCAAAAAATGGACTATTTTAAGGCTTTCATAAACAACCATTTTATTGGTATGACAGTGTTTTTTGGTATTTTTCTATCTATAGCTATTTAACAATATTTTCTGTTGTTTTTTTGCAACAATTATGATTTTTTCTGCAAAATTTCTTCTATTTTTAGTGTTTTTTCCTCAAAAAAACTTGACATGCTGTTTTTGCTACTATAAAAAGTGCACCAATCAACAAATATGTTGGTTGTCTTTTATAACTTAATGGAGAGATGTTATGTTAATGGATAATGTAACTGGATGGATCAGAAAGTTAACTGAAGCGGGTGTAGCTGCGATAGCACTTGCAGTAGTTGTACAAGTACTCTTTGGTGCCAATGCTGCATTCCTTCCAGGGGATGTAATTGCTACCTTAACTGGTATTATTAGTTCGCTTGGCGGTGCCGGCTTAGTCGGTTTACTTGCAGCGGCCTTGGTATACAAGATCTTTACACGTTAAAAGTAACATATTAACTCAATAAAAGACCCGCCGAAAGGCGGGTTTTTTTTATGCTTAATTTTAGTTTTTTTATTAATTTTCTTACCAATAAACTTGACACAATGTTTTTGGTACTATAAAAAGTGCAACAATCAACAAATATGTTGGTTGTCTTTTACCTCTAGAGGAGAGATGTTATGCTAATGGATAATATAATTGGATGGATCAGAAAGTTAACTGAGGCTGGTGTTGCAGTAATTGCACTTGCAGTAGTTGTACAGATAATCTTTGGTGCTGATGCTGCGTTCCTTCCTGGGGACATTCTTGGCAGCCTAACTGGAATAATCAGTTCGCTTGGTGGGGCCAACTTAGTTGGTTTAGTTGCAGCGTTCTTAATCTACAAGATATTTACACGTTAAAAGTAACATATTAACTCAATAAAAGACCCGCCAAAAGGCGGGTTTTTTTCTTATAAGCTAGGTTAGTATAAATAGAGATTGTTTAAATACCTCGTAATAACTCGTTGATACCAACTTTAGATCTTGTTTTAGCATCAACCTGCTTAACTATTACTGCGCAGTACAAAGAATAACTACCGTCCTTTGATGGAAGGTTGCCTGATACAACCACAGAACCTGCCGGTATTCGCCCAAAAGTAACTTCACCAGTTTCACGGTTAAAGATTTTTGTAGATTGTCCAATATAGACGCCCATTGAAATGACAGCACCTTCTTCAACGATTACTCCTTCCACTACTTCTGACCGAGCACCAATAAAACAATTATCTTCAATAATCGTAGGATTTGCCTGCAATGGTTCCAGAACACCCCCAATACCAACACCTCCGGAAAGATGAACATTTTTACCAATCTGAGCGCAGGAACCCACAGTTGCCCAAGTATCGACCATTGTTCCAGAATCTACATAAGCACCAATATTTACATAAGATGGCATTAAAACAGTATCTGAGGCAATATAAGAGCCACGTCTTGCTGTTGCAGGTGGAACGACTCGAACACCTGCAGCTTTGAACTCTTCAGGTGTTGTGCTAGCGAACTTTGAAGGTACTTTGTCATAATATTGAGTGAAGCCGGCTGTCATTGGAATATTGTCTTCTAACCTGAAAGACAGTAAAACAGCCTTTTTTAACCACTCGTTAACCTGCCAATCTCCTATCCCCTGTTGTTCGGCAACTCTAGCCTTACCGGTGTCAAGCAAATGAATCGCCTCTTCAACCGCTTGTATAACTTCTGTATTGGCTGAATCAGGTGTGATATGGGCGCGATCTTCAAAGGCCGCTTCAATAATATCTTTCATAATTTTGTCAATAAAAAAAAGGCTTAATTATATCAGTCAGAAGAGTTTGAGTCGTCTCTAATGCTCATGCTGGTGGTTATGATGATGCTCATAAGTTGCCATTAATTCATGTATTTGATCCGCAAATAAATTATTAAATTGTTCATCTTTTAGAATCGATTCTGGAAGCCCTTCACAACAAATATGGTGATATAAGCATAGAACTTGGGTGGACTCTTTCATTACTCGGTGAAGATCATGAGAAACCATCAACACAGCGCATTTTTGTTCTTGGTGAATCTCTTGGATCAATTTGTATAATTGCATCTGCCCATCTACATCAAGATTTTGTGCGGGCTCATCCAATATAAGTACGTTTGGTTTGTTAAGCAAGGCTCGTGTGAGTAGTACTTTTTGTAATTCACCTCCTGAGAGATTTTTTAAGGGCGCATTTAGTAAATTTTTTATACCTGTAAGTTCAGATGTTTGATTGGTAAAGTTTTTATCAGTCTTTTGGTTGAGTGTCAAAAAATCGACAACTGATATTGGAATAAAAGGATTGGCAGTAAATGATTGAGGAGTGTAGCCTAAACGAACATTATTACTATGATTCACTTGGCCACTATCTTGTTTAATGATCCCTAATAGAACTTTAATTAAGGAACTCTTTCCAGCTCCATTAGGACCAATCAAGGTAATGAACTCCCCAGGATGTAATTTCAGACTCACATCATCTAAGATATTTTTACCGTTATGATTAAGTGAAATATTGTCAGCGGTAATGAGTGCATCAGGCATACTTATATTTTAGCTAACAATCCTTAACAAGGCAGAATAATATACGACTAAGCTGATGTTTTTCAAAAGTGAGTTTGGCATAAAAAAAGCTGAGATTAGAGGTAAAATTCTTTCATGGCTCAGCAACTCATTTTAGTCGACGGCTCGGCATATTTGTTCCGTTCATACTTCTCGACCTTGTCACAAAATTTAAGTAATGATAAAGGCTTTCCAACGGGCGCAATGTTTGGTGTTATTAATGCGATTAAACATTTACAAAGACAATATCAAGATGCCAAGCTGATTATGATTTTTGATTCCAAAGGATCAAATTTTCGTCATCAAATTTATCCACAATATAAAGCCAATAGGAAACCCGCGGATGAATCGTTGATTGTTCAAATCGAACCTCTATATCAAATCATTAGAGCGATGGGTTTTCACTTTATTTGTGCAAAAGGTGTTGAGGCAGACGACGTTATAGCAACATTAGCTAAACTAGCACATGAAAAAAATATTAAAACCATCATAGCGAGTAGTGACAAAGACCTCTTTCAACTAGTAGGTGGCCATATCAAGCAACTTAATATGAAAGGCACACTTTATGACGCAGAAATGGTGAAAGAAAAAATGGGTGTTAGGCCACACCAAATCTTAGATTTGTTAGCTTTGAGCGGTGATGCTTCAGACAATATACCTGGAGTACCAAGTGTAGGCCCCAAGACGGCTATAAAATGGTTACAGTTGTATGGTGATATAGAAGGTGTTAAGGCTAATGCAAACAAAATAGATGGCAAGGTTGGTGAAAAGTTAAGAGAATCATTTGACTTGTTAAATCTTTCTTACCAATTAGTCAAACTTAAGTTTGATGTTGATTTACCTCTTAATATCTTTGATGATGAGCCGGGAGCAAACACAGAAGAATTGATAGAATTGTATACAGAATATGGTTTTTCTATGTGGCTAAAGCAATTAGCTGATCAAATCAAAGAAAAACCAATAACTAAGACAATTGAACCTTTAGTGAGTGAAAGTCAAGATCAAAAGAGTACATTACTTCTTCAGGAATTTACGCAAACACTAATTCTTAAACAAGCTGATTTTGAATCCTTGCTGAAGCAGTTATCAGAGTCTACGTCTTTTGTTTTTGACTTGGAAACCAACAGTCTAGATTATATGAATGCAGAGATTGTTGGACTAGTGTTTTTACTTGATAAGCAAAGTTACTATTTACCAGTTGCACACGATTACTTAGATGCCCCAGAACAATTGTCTCGACAGTCAGTGATGAAATCATTAAAGCCTATTCTTGAAAGTCAAGTTATTGGTAAGATTGGTCAAAATTTAAAATATGATGCCCATGTACTAGCAAATATAGGTATTGATTTGAGCGGAATTGTTGACGATACTATGATCAAATCATACTGCTTAAATTCTGTGGCGACACGTCACAACATGGATGATTTAGCAGAGTACTATCTTGGTCATAAAACAATTCATTATGCTGATGTAGCAGGAAGTGGTAAAAAACAATTGACCTTTAATCAGGTAAATATAGAAGAGGCGTTACCATACGCCTGTGAAGATGTTATTGTCACCTATGAATTAAACAAAATCTTGGAATCTAAGTTACAACAATTTCCAAAATTAATGACATTGTATAGAACCTTAGAACTACCTCTAGTAAATATTATGCTAAAGTTGGAACGCAACGGCGCACTTATTGATGAGGTTTCACTCTTCAATCAACAGGTTCAAATTAAATCTGAAATGCAGGAGATTCAAACTCAAGCTTTTGAAATAGCAGGAGATGAATTTAATCTTGAATCACCTAAGCAAATCCAACAAATTTTATTTAGTGAAGAAGGATTGGGCCTCACACCGAAAAAGAAAACTGCTAAGGGCCAACCATCAACAAATGAGGAGGCGCTAAAACTTTTGGAACACCCATTGGTGGATTTAATTATGTCTTACAGGACATTAACTAAACTAAATTCTACCTATTTAGAAGCTCTACCAAAGCAAATAAATAGACAAACGGGTCGCTTACACACTTCTTATCATCAAGCAGTAACTGCAACGGGGAGACTTTCTTCTTCAAAACCTAATTTTCAAAATATCCCGATAAGAACGGAACAGGGTGCACAGATCCGATCAGCGTTTGTTTCTGATAAAGGTAATGTTATTTTGGCAGCTGACTATTCTCAAATTGAGCTGAGGATTATGGCGCATATTTCTAAGGACAAAAATCTGATTGAGGCATTTGCAAATAATATTGATGTCCATAGTGCAACTGCTGCTCAGGTATTTAACACAGAGTTGTCAGAAGTAAGCAAAGAGCAGCGCCGAAAAGCTAAAGCGATTAATTTTGGGCTAATCTATGGTATGAGTGCTTTTGGTCTGGCAAAACAAATTGATGTTTCTAGAACGGAAGCCAAACAATATATTGACGGTTATTTTGAAAACTATCCGGGTGTTTTGAAGTTTATGGATGAAACAAAAGAAAAGGCTAAATCACAAGGCTTTGTTGAAACGATATTGGGTAGGCGACTCTACCTGCCTCAAATCAATGCAAAAAACAAAATGCTACAGCAACACGCCTTGAGGACAGCAATCAATGCACCTATGCAAGGATCCTCAGCCGACATTATTAAACAAGCAATGTTAGATATTCAGGCCTGGATAGATCGTGAGAATAATGGTGTCAAGATGATTATGCAGGTACACGATGAATTGGTCTTTGAGATGGAGACCAATAAGGCAAAAGAGTATGCTGAAGATATATGTTCTATGATGTCAGATGCCGCCAAACTAAGTATTCCTTTAGTTGTTGATGTGGGTATTGGAGATAGTTGGCAAGAGGCACATTAGAGTGCAAATTTATAATTTTATTTATCAAGTATGAAAATTTTGTTTTTCAAATTTGAATACAATATTTGGATAATAATGTGGTATCGAGTTAAACTAAAATGTCAACTACATAGTTCAATAAATCAGTAGTTAATTAATCATGAAAGAGCAGTTACAAGATCTACTTATTAAAAGCCTTGGCGACCTAATCGAAAAGGGTCTGCTCACTGAGCTACCTTCAAAGATTCGACTAGACCATACTAAAGATAAAACTCATGGTGATTATGCAACGAATGTTGCATTGGTGTTGGCAAAGCAGACCAAGAGTGATCCGAAAAAATTAGCGCAGACTATTGTTGATCAATTAGGAGAATCTGAACTTGTTAAAAAAACAGAAATCGCTGGACCGGGTTTTATTAATTTTTTCCTTTCTGATGAATCAAGCAGTGCTGTGGTTAATGACATTATTGATAGTGGTGACAGTTATGGTATGTCGACTATTGGCTCGGGAAAAAATGTGCTCTTGGAATTTGTTTCAGCAAATCCGACAGGACCACTTCATGTAGGTCATGGCCGAGGAGCTGCTTATGGAGCTACAATTTCTAATCTCCTAAGGGCTGCTGGTTTTAAGGTTGACAATGAGTATTATGTCAACGATGCAGGTAGGCAGATGGATATTCTGACTGTGAGTATTTTTTTCCGGTATTTGACTTTATCTGGAGAGAAACTTAGGTTTCCTGATAACGGCTATCAAGGCAACTATATCAAAGATATCGCTGAAAGCGTCTTTAAAAAATATGGAGATAGATGGCGAAAGAGTTCATCTGAAGTCTATAAAGATGTTTGCAAAGATAGTCAACAGGGAGGTGATAAAGAATCCCATATTGATGAACTGATTGTTAGGTCAAGGCAACTCTTGGGTGAAGGTTATGAAGCCATCTTTCGTATTGGTATCGATAGTATTCTCGATGGGATTAAAACTGATTTAGCTGAATTTGGTGTTAATTTTGAGAAATGGTTTTTAGAGCAGTCTTTGATTGATAATGGGTTAACTAAGATTAGTGTTGACAAATTAAAGGAGTCCGGTCATATCTATTCAAAGGATGGAGCACTTTGGTTCAATACAACGGAATATGGAGATGAGAAGGACCGTGTTGTTGTTCGTGATAATGGTATCCATACTTATTTTGCCTCAGATATTGCTTATCATCTTGAGAAATTTGAACGCGGCTATGACAAGGTAATTAATATTTGGGGTGCTGATCATCACGGTTATATCGCTCGAGTTAAAGCCTCCATTGCTGCACTTAATCATGATCCTAATAAATTAGAGATTCTGCTGGTTCAGTTTGCTAACTTGTATCGTGGAGGCAAGAAGGTACAGATGTCAACTCGTAGTGGTTCTTTTGTGACCTTAGAAGAACTGCGTAACGAAGTAGGCAATGATGCTGCTCGTTTTTTCTATATTCTTAGAAAATCAGAACAGCATATGGACTTTGACCTAGATTTAGCTAAATCCAAAACTAATGAAAATCCAGTTTTCTATATCCAGTACGCGCACGCTCGTATTTGCTCTGTTTTTAAGCAAGCTGTAGACAAAGGTATTGAATTTGAGAATCAAATAGCTGACCTGTCATTGCTTACAGAGGATAGCGAAAAGGCACTT
This sequence comes from gamma proteobacterium SCGC AAA007-O20, assembly GCA_000213395.2. GTDB lineage: Bacteria > Pseudomonadota > Gammaproteobacteria > PS1 > Pseudothioglobaceae > Pseudothioglobus. The sequence goes on along the minus strand of AFHY01000008.1, from coordinate 8,106 downwards.
TTAAAAGAACTTAGTCGTTATAAAAGTGTTATTGAATCCTCAGCCTTACAATATGAACCTCACCAGTTAGCTTATTATTTACGTGAATTGGCAACCCATTTCCATAGCTATTACAACATCTGTCCTTTCTTGATTGATGATAAAAAGCTTTCTCAAGCTAGACTGTCACTTATTTCTGCAACCAAACAAGTGTTTGTAAACGGACTAAATATATTAGGGGTGAGTGCACCAGAGTCAATGTGAATGATCAATCTCAAAGAGATCAGGCTTTAGTTATAAGCGATTCTTTTATTGTACAAGCGCCAGCGGGTTCTGGCAAAACAGAACTACTTACTCAGCGTTATCTAAAATTACTTAGCATTGCTGATGAGCCTGAAACTATATTGGCAATAACTTTTACCAATAAGGCAGTAGATGAACTTAAACACAGAGTGGTAAGTTCATTGTTGCAAGCAAAATCAATTCCACCCAAAGAAGCACACAAACTGAAGACCTATAAACTTGCTAATCAGGTTTTAAAACAGTCTGAACTTCGAGAGTGGGATTTGCTCAACAATCCTTCACGGATAAAAATTAGCACCATTGATTCTCTTTCAAGTTTGATTGTGTCGAAATACCCATCATTGCAACAACTAATACCACCTAGAATAATGAGTGATCGTTATGAGTATGAATACATGTATCAAATGGCAGCAGAAAAAACACTGATGTTGATTGAGGAAGACGAGTACAACGAGTCTATTGCTAGAGTTTTATTATATTTGGATAATCATGTAGATAAGTTTTATCGGCTTTTGGTATATATGCTATCAAAACGAGAGCAATGGTTGCCTCGGTTGTATCTCAAAGGTGTGCTTGATGTTGATTTTTTGGAGCGAACTGCGCAACAAATTATTGTTGAACATTTACAAGTTCTTAGAGAGATTGCATCGGAGTATTTGAATGTAGATATTTTCACTTTGCTTAGAGCTAATACTCGACCTGAAGTTTCTAAAATTAACAAACTTCCTGGTGACAAGCTAAGTGATTTGTCTAATTGGCAAATAATTGCTGATCTATTGCTAGCAAAAAGTAGCGGAGAATGGCGAAAAAAAATAGATAAGTCACTTGGATTTCCACCAGAACTCAAAGATCAAAAAAAATCTTTGATGGTAATTTTGAAAGAACTAGTTTCTGCAGATATTTTCAAAAAACAACTTCTTGAGTTAGATCAATTACCAAATGCTCATCAACATGAATCTACCATAAGCAATATCAACGATATTAGCCAAGCATTGAAACTAGGTGTTGCACAATTAAGCTTGATATTTGAAGAACAAGGTGCTCAGGATTTTTCAGAAGTTGGAATGCAAGCAATTAAAGCGCTAGATAGTCGTGAAGTAGTCAGTGATATTGTTTTATTTTTGGATTATCAAATCAAACATCTTTTAATTGACGAGTTTCAGGATACTTCTTATGCACAATTAGGTCTTATTCAAAAATTGCTTGAGAGCTGGCAAGAGGGTGACGGTAAAACAATATTTTTGGTAGGTGATCCAATGCAATCAATCTATCGATTTCGTGAATCCCAGGTGGGAATTTTTTTGAAAGTAATGAAAAATGGAATTGCAAATGTAAAGATAAATTCAATATCACTGCATACTAACTTTAGATCAAATATGAGTATTGTTGAATCAAACAATACTTTTTTTTCTGATATCTTTCCCAATGTGGATAACCTAATACAGGGCGCGATTCATTTCTCAAAGTCCACCTCAGTTTCTAAAGATATGCCTCTGGATGCAGTTAAGTTCTATCCCTTTGGCTATGGACAAAATAGACAAGAGGCTGATCAAGTGAGCACCATTATCAGTAAAGCACTGCAACAGGATCCAACTCAAGAGATTGCAGTATTAGTGAAGTCGAGAACTCATTTGCAAGACATCATTGTCTCACTACAGTCTCATGAAATTAATTTTGAAGCTGTCAAAACAGAACCTTTAAGGTCTGATTTGTTTACCCGAGATTTAATAAGTCTAACTCGTGGCTTAATAAGTTTAGGAGATAAATTGGCCTGGCTTTCAATTCTTCGCTCCCCTTGGTGTGGTTTAAAACTAAATGAATTATTGATTCTTAGTCGCTCTAATGAGACAACAATTTTTCACCAATTAAGTGACAATGCTGTTTTTAAAGAGTTTACTGAGGATGGTATAAAACGAGCAAAACACCTGTATCAAGCAATTTCAGAGGCAGTTTTCAATGAAGGGCGCTTTTCTTTTGTTGAGCGTTTTCTTTATGCTCTAAATCAGTTGAATCCAGAGCAAGAAATGAACCAACAACAACGAAGTATAAGGTCTCAGTTTGTTTCTCTTTTGAATGAATGCGAGAATAACGAAAATCTTAATATTAATACCCTGGAGTTAATGCTTCAGGACTTATATGCGCCTTCTAAGCCTGCCTCTGTAAAGCTTATGACTATCCATCAGGCTAAAGGATTAGAGTTTGATATTGTTATTCTTCCTGGGTTAGGGAAAATAGGGAAAAGTAATCCTTCATCATTGATTCAAATACAAGAATTTTCGAACCATAATATTTTATTGGCGCCTATCAAATCAGCCTATGATAGAGAGGAAAGCAAGACATATCTATATTTGAAATATATTGAAAAACAACAAAGTCATTTCGAGATGATGCGCTTATTATATGTAGCGATGAGTCGTGCAAAAGAAAAACTACATTTACTGGGTAGCGTTAATAAATCAGGCAAAGTATCAAGTAATACATTTCTTGATCTGTTGAGTCATTTTTATCAAGAATCAATTGACAACTTGGAAAATTTTCCTGAAGAAAATATCAAACAATTAGTTGCACCTAAAATGATTTGTTACACAGAGCTCCCGACTCTTTTTGAAAGGGAAACTCAATACATTAATGAACCGAAAAATTTATCCAGAAATATTGATTTAATTTATCAAAGTGCGTTAGGTACTATTGTTCATTATTTTTTAGAGCATAGTTTGTTTGAACCCTCAGAAAAAAGTGTTGAGATAAAGTTACTGGAGTTTGGTTTGCCAAAAAAACTCCTTCACACATACACCAAACAAGTTTGTCAGTTACTTCAGAATACTAAGCAAGATAAAGTGTTTGATTGGTTATTTCAGCACAGAGAGTCTACTCAAGTTGAAGCCGAATATAGTAATAACGCAAAAAATATTATTATTGACAGACTGTTTATTGAGGATGGCGTGCTGTGGATTGTTGACTTCAAAACAGCTTCACCAACAAAAGACGAATCTATTGATACCTTTATTGAGCGTCAAAAAAATTCTCATCAAGAGCAACTTCAAGAATATCAAGCAATTCTTCAGGATATCTTCAAATTGCCTACAAAGTTGGCCTTATACTGTCCCGCTATCAGTCAATTGATTCATCTATAAATTTATTTTAAGTAGATAAATTACTGGACAAAATAGAGAATTACACCTATGATGATTTCCAATTTATTATAGTATTTATTGGTATGAGTAAGCCTAGTGAATTGATTGGTTGGAATGACTATAGCTATAGTTATGGCGATAGGGAAATTAGAACCATTAATCCTTCTATACAAAGTGGTTCTACGGTTTTGTTTGAAAGCTATGAGGATATGCAGTTGCATGAGAAGGGACAGTACCCTGGTGTCACTTACGGGACAGGCGGTTTATCTACTCAGAAGAGCTTTGAAGAAGCTATATGCAGGCTTGAAAATGGCCATATTTCGCGTACATTTCCTTCAGGTATTAATGCAATTATATGTACATTAATGGCGTTTACTCAGAGTGGTGATGAGGTGCTACTTACTGACAATGTTTACGGACCCACTGCGAGATTCTGCCATAAAGTTCTTGCTAAATATAACATTAAAATTACACATATAGAGTCGAATATTGGTTCTGAAATTAGCCAATACATTAATGATAATACCAAACTGATCTTTTTAGAGTCTCCAGGTTCTAATACTTTTGAAATTCAAGATATTCCTGCCATTGTAAAAATAGCAAAAAGAGCAGGCATTCCTACAGTCATTGATAATACATGGGCTACGCCATTCTTTTTAAGACCTTTGGATCTTGGAGTTGACATCTCGATTCACTCGGCTACGAAATATATTTGTGGCTATTCTGATGTTTTAATAGGCTGCGTAACCGTAAATAGGAAGTATTCAGAAGTGTTTGATGGGTACTTGCATGCAGTTGAAAATTATACGAACTCGCATGACTGTTACTTAGCTTTGAGAGGATTAAGAACACTCCAAGTTCGTCTCAGTGCTCATCAAAAGTCTGCATTTGAGATTGCGAGATGGCTTGAAACAGAAGACATTGTTGACTGCGTAATTCATCCGGGTCTAGAATCACATCCTCAGCACAATATCTGGAAGAGAGATTATTCTGGTGCATCTGGGCTCTTTGCATTTACATTTAAAGAAAAATATTCAGATAAACAAATTGCGTTATTTATAAATTCACTCGAGATGTTTGGGCTTGGCTATAGTTGGGGTGGTTTTAAAAGTCTTGTAACAGCAAGACAGTATAAACGTGATGGTAAATGGGTGCATGATGGTAAGCATCTTATTCGACTCAATATAGGTCTCGAGGATACAAAGGACTTAATTTCAGATATAAAAAGTAGTTTTGGTACACTAAATTAAACTATTTCACTCTTTTGTCGTTAAGAACAGTTACGCGCTGCATATGACGAATATTAGGTAAATAATCAACAACAGCGTAGTGTTGTGTAATTCGATTGTCCCAAATAGCAACAGAATTGTTGCGCCAACGAAACCTGATTTGGAATTCTGGTTTATTAATGTGTTGGTACAAGAATTGCAGTATATGGTCACTTTTTCCTTGACTTTCATTAACTATATTGCGTGTAAATGACTGGTTAACATTTAAATATCTCAAGCCAGAAACCGGGTGTGTCTCGATAACTTTGTGAACTGCAGAGCCGACATTCTTAAGTGCATTATTAACAGAATCAATTCCGCCATCATCTTAGCTGCCGGCCAAGGCACTCGAATGAAATCAAATAAAGCGAAAGTGCTTCATCACCTTGGTGGCAAATCATTATTGCAGCACGTGATTGATGCAATTAATCCTTTGTCTACTTCAATCAATATTGTGATTGGTAATGATGCCGAACTCGTAAAGAATTCAATTAAAAGCCATTCTATAAATTGGGTAGTACAAAAAAAACAATTAGGGACAGGACACGCTGTAAAACAAGCAACTCCCTATGTCAAAGATCAATCAATGTACTTAATACTCTATGGGGATGTACCGCTCATTAAAACTAGCACATTAAAGACACTTATAAGTAAGGCAAAGGAAACTGGATTTTCACTTCTTAGTGTAATTCATGCTGAGCCAGCAGGATATGGTCGCATAATTAGGAACTCGAACCGTGTTATAAAATCTATTGTTGAGCACAAAGATACAAGCGACAAAGAACAAGAAATAAGAGAAATTAATACCGGTATTATGGCCATCAAGGGCTCTCTTTTGAAGAAATATATAAGCCAACTAAAACCCAACAATAAACAAGGGGAACTCTATCTCACTGATATTGTTGAAAATGCAGTCACAGATAATGTTACTATTTCATCATTAGTGTGCGACAATGTATCTGAAGTTATGGGTATAAACAATAAAAATCAATTGGCTGAAGCGGAAAGAATTTATCAGCAAAAGCAAGCAAAAGATTTGATGTATAACGGGTTAACTATTAAAGACCCAAATCGCTTCGACTGTCGTGGTAATTTAATCTTTGGTAAGGACTGTTCAGTAGACATAAATGTCATCTTTGAAGGTGAAAACGAATTAGGTGAAAATGTTCTAATTGCACCTAATTGTATCATAAAAAACGCTAAAATCGGCGATCATGCAAAAATTAAGGCAAATTCTATTATTGAAAATTCTATAATTGGAAGCCACTCAACTGTAGGTCCTTTTGCTCGTGTTCGCCCAGAAACTAAGGTGGGCAATTATGCCAAAATTGGTAATTTTGTTGAAGTAAAAAAATCCACAATTGGTGATAAATCTAAGGTACCACATCTAAGCTATGTTGGTGACAGCTCAATAGGTCAAGATGTTAATATTAGTGCAGGTGTTATAACTTGTAATTATGATGGTGCAAATAAACATCAAACCATCATTGAAGATGGTGCATTTATTGGATCTGATACTCAATTAATTGCTCCAATAACAGTTGGTAAAAATGCTACTATTGGAGCTGGCTCAACTATCACCCAAGACGCTCCTAGTGAAAAACTGACATTAAGCCGAAAAAAGCAAAAAACGATTGATAATTGGAAAAGAAAGAAAAAGCAATAATTCCGTCCCAATCAATAGAAGAAAACCTTATTTAATGCTTCAACTCCCAAAAAATGTCTGGTTATTAGCGATAAGTTCAGCGTTGTTTATGTCAGTTGCCGTATTCATGGTCTTCGTTGGCGGAATTATCGGTAACTCACTTACTGACTTTAAAAATCTTTCAACTCTTCCAGTTGCGATAATTGTAGTAGGCACTGCACTCACTATTCTGCCGGTCAATCGGCTAATGTCTCTTTTTGGTCGTAAAAGAGTTTTTTTAAGTGTTTGTCTCTACACAATAGCCACAATAGGCCTAGGTATCTATGCTATTAATACTGGATCTTTTCTTCTTTTTTGTCTGTCAAGTTTTTTATTAGGTGCTACTGCTGCAACGATGTATCAGTTTAGATTTGCAGCAATTGAAAGCGTTCAAGAAGAACAAAGAACTACAGCTATAGCTATAGTTCTATTTGGGGGTCTGCTATCAGCCTATCTTGGGCCTGAAGTTGCTACCTTAGGAAAAGATTGGTTTGAGGTCGATTTTGTAGGCTCATTTGTTTTGCTTGCCTTGCTCTTCGTTGCTGCCTTTGTGTTGCTTTGTTTTTTTCAACCAACTGAAAAATTTCATGAACAAGAGGGCAAATCAAAACGTCCCTTGATTGGAATTATTAAGCAAGGCTCTTTCATCGTTGCTGTTTGTGCTGCAACTACAGGTTATGTTGTTATGAGTTTTGTCATGACAGCAACACCAGTGAGTATGCATGTGATAGACGGCTTTTCACTTGAGCATACTAAATTTGTCATTCAAAGTCATGTTATTGCGATGTTTCTACCATCACTATTTACAGTAATGATTGTTAAGTATTTAGGGCTTTCTCGAATGATGATTCTTGGTGTGATTTTTTTATTTATCTCTGTTACCATTGCATACCTCAGCCAATCTTTAAATAGCTACTGGTGGTCTTTAATGCTCCTTGGTCTGGGTTGGAATTTTTTGTTTATTGGAGGTACTAATTTATTACCTCGTTCTTATAATGAAAATGAAAAGTTTAAAGTTCAATCAATTAACGATTTTCTAATTTTTGGTTTTCAAGCTTTTGCAGCTCTTTCAGCGGGCTGGTTTGTGTTCAACTATAGTTGGGAAGTAACGATGTTGTCTGTTATCCCATTATTAATGTTTCAGTTATTACTTCTTTTATGGTGGTTAAAGCATGACAAACAAGAATCATAAGTAATTATTGCTTTTTCATAGTTTTTCTTATAAAGTATTGATTTTTTGATTAAGGAGTGAATTTTGAAAATCGAAGCAGTTACACCTGCTATCGGAGCAGAGATTTCTGGAGTATCGCTTAACAAAGACCTAAACGATGATATATGTGATCAGATATACAAGGCACTGATTAAATATCAAGTTGTTTTTTTTCGAGACCAAGATTTGTCGCCCAAAAGCCATCTAAAACTAGCAAAAAGTTTTGGCGAACCGGAGCCCTCTCATCCTGTCTATCCTCATGTTGATGGTTATGAAAATATTGTTTTACTTAAGAATGATGAAGATATCATTCCAGATACTAATGACTGGCACAAGGATCTTACCTTCAAGGCTAACCCTCCATTTGCCAGTATTTTGCACGGTATAAAAATTCCTGACGTTGGTGGTGACACTCTTTGGGCAAGCATGAGCGCTGCTTATGATAATTTGCCAGATGGCTGGAAGCAGCACTTGGAAAACTTGGAAGCTATCAATGACATGGGAACGTTTAGGAATGATTTTTACAGA
>AFHY01000009.1 GCA_000213395.2 gamma proteobacterium SCGC AAA007-O20 | reverse complement strand
GATTCCGGTTGTCGCGGGTTCGAGCCCCGTTTCTCGCCCCACTTCCTATTAGGGTTTCAGCCTAATACTCAACTAAAAAAGAAGTCAATAAATAGAGTTTTATGGCAAAACTCTAGGGGTTAATATTTAGAAATGGTAACGGATACCGAACTCTTTACCATTCCAATCTACAGTGTTAGAGGCCGAGTCTTTTGCGCTAAATATTTTAAACTTTAAAGAGAAATTATTATTTATTCTATATATGGCCCCAGCACTTAAGCCTTTATAAGTAATATCTAGACCTGCAATATTTCGATATACCAAGCCAGCATTCAATTCTATATCATCTGAAAATTGATGTCTAATCTCAGGCTCTATTGAATTAATAATTCCTTCTCCTTTTGTGGTTACAGAATTTGAAGAAGTATGAGACTGTTCCCAGTTAAAATGCAGATAATCAAAAACTATATCAGTGCTTTTATTGATTGGGTAATTCATTCCAAAGCCAATAGATTTAAAGCCAATAGTATTTTCATTACCTTTTTCCAAATCCAAATAACTACCTAATAAGTGCACATTCTTAAATAATTTTTTACTGACAGATACGGAATAACCATCATAAGTAAAAGTGGTGGAGGTTGACTTTAAATCGTATCTAACAATGGTTGTGTCTATATAGTCGTAACTTAATTCTTCAGCAAGTATGGAGCCTGAAGTAAAAGCAGATATAGTTGTTAAAACTAGTAAATTGAACTTGTTTTTCATAGGATTATCCTAAAGACTATAATTTATATTGAGCTAAGTATATACCCCATAAGACAACTAAGGTCAAATAGAAACTTAAGTACCACCCAAAATCAATTTTAGGTACAAAAAAACGTACACTTTTACTTACAGTTTATCAAAATGAAATTAATAAAATTTAAATAAGCAATGACTCTACAAATTGTAAGTGTAAGCGTGTATGATTTCATTTGAGATATAAATTAAAGGAGAATTAGATTGAATACTTTACAAAAAAGCCTCTTGGGTGGGCTTGTACTTTCATTAATTTTGGTGGGATGTGCATCGAGACCTGATAGAATTTCTGCATCATTTGTTTCACACGAAAAGTTTATGCAAAATACTTGTTCTGAACTTGCAGTTTTAAGATCGGATGCCAGAACTGATTTACAAACATACTCGTCAAAGCAAAATACCAAAGCAAACTGGGATTTTGCTACTGTCTTTTTTGTCCTTATTCCTGCTAGTCAAATATCAGGAGACCACGAGGCAGACGTTGCTATGTTCAAAGGAACGATTGAAGCGATTGAGACAGCACAATCTGTAAAGGGTTGCTAGGTTTCAAGAAAATTACAAAGAGGCTCAACTGAACCAGTCGACTATATTGAAAAACTCAAAGAGATAAAATCGCTTCTAGATGCCGGAATTATTAATGAAGAAGATTTCGAGAAAATGAAGCAAAAGATAATCGACAATATGTAGTGTGAAAAAACTACTCCTAATCTTATTAATATCTCTTGGCTTAATTGGCTGTTCCATAGAGCCAGTGCATTTAAAAACTGCCTCACATCAAGCAAAGAAATTCATTGCTCCTCCTGTGGGTAAATCAGCAATATATATTTATCGCAATAGCTTCGTAGGTGCAGTAGTCAATAGAAGTGTGTGGATTGATAATGAATGTGTAGGTAAGATTGAGAATGGAGTCTTTTTATATCACGAAGTTGATGCTGATAAAGACTACACTATATATACAGAAACAGAATCTTCACCATACGAACTAGTAGTTAATATGAAAAGTGGAAAAATTTATTTTGTAGAGCAAAAAATAAGATTTGGAATTTTAAAGGCTAATTCAATTATAGAATTAATAGATGAAAAACAAGCAATGCCTAAAGTTTTACTACTGAGTATGGGTATCAAAGGAGATTGTACTATAGTCGATTGGCTATCTGAATCCCTCTATTTATATTAACTCACCCACTTCATAATACTCCCTAACACATCAAACGAAATTTGGATTTTAACTAGATTCCAATTGAAATATAATTCTAGTATGAATAAACTACTCCTAAAAATGATATGAGTGAAGATATTTCTAAATGTGCTGGATGTAAGCAACGTAGTTGCGGAGGGATTGTGATTCCGGTTGTCGCGGGTTCGAGCCCCGTTTCTCACCCCATTCCTATTAGGGTTTCAGCCTAATATTTGACTAACAAAAAATAAAAAAGTTACTCTCAATACATATTGGCTTACAGTTTTTCAAAATGTCATTAATATAATTTAAATAAGGAAAAACCTTGTAAATTCAAAGGGTCAAGGTGTATAGTTCATTTTGATATATATAAAAAAAGAGAGTATGAAGCAGCACTGAGAATACATCGTAAAAATGATTGCTAACAAACTTACAACGACTGGTGATGTAATTCAAAATTAATGTGGTTCAAGAGGTTGGCAATAGCCCTTTTTTTGCATTATTTTTAACAAACGGCTCAATGCTTCTGTATTATGCTGACAATCTTAATGTTGGAATAAAATATATGACGTCAATAAATATAGAAAAAGTTACTGATATTCGTCATTGGTCTGATAAGACTTTTTCATTTAAAACTACCCGTAATTTTTTAAATGAATTTAAGAATGGTGAATTTGCAATGATTGGCATAGAGCATGAAGGCAAAAAACTCATGAGAGCCTATTCATTTGTATCATCAAATTATGAAGATCATTTAGAGTTTTTATCAATTAAACTTAAAGATGGGCTCCTAACTTCTAAATTACAAAAAATTAAAGTTGGTGATGAAATACTTGTAAGAGATAAATCGACAGGCACTTTAATTATTGAAGACCTTCTACCAGGACGCAATCTATATCTTATTTCTACTGGCACAGGCTTAGCACCTTTTATGAGCATTATAAAAGACCCTAAAACTTACGAACGTTTTGATAAAGTTATATTAACCCATACAGTTCAATACCCAGAAGAACTTGCTTACAGATCAGATTTAGAATCATTTAACGTCAAATGGGAAAAAGTAACTCAGGGTAGATTTATATACTTTAGTACTCTGACCAAAACACAATGGCCACGTGAAGGTAGAATTACAAATTGGATTAAAAACGAAGAACTAAATTCAGAAATTGGATATGAAAGCATTGATGCTAAATTAGATAGATTTATGGTCTGTGGATCGACAGGACTTAATACAGATTTAATAGAATATTTTGAATCAATAGGAATGCAACAAGGCAATTCAAAAACGCCTGGAGAGTTTGTTATAGAGAAGGCATTTGTTCGAAGATAAAAATGTATAACTACTTTTTTAACTAGAACTTATAATAAAAACTATTTCCCACAACAGCGAAAAAAAAATCGTCCAGCTGTGGGAAAAGTTAAGATATTAAATTGAAGGGATTTAATTATCCCAGAAAGTTATTGCATCCCAAACAGAGCTTACAAAATTCGCTGTGCCATCAATTGCTGCTTTAGGTACAGCGGTAATACTATCCATACAACCAGCTGCAAGCAATGCCAAAATGGCGATAAATAAAAATTTTAACTTCATTACTATCTCTCCTTGTTAATAGAAACTTGATTATAAAGTACTTTAAATTACCCTAACAATCAAATATTCCTATAAATACTCTTTTATTTAAAAAAAATCTCAAATTAATTCATATCATAAATAATTTCACTATTTTGTTATAATCACCTCAATTATCTATTTACGAGGTCACAATGAATCACTTGCTTAGATTGATTTTTTTAACTTTAGGTGGCTTAATTGCTAACATTGTTATTGCTGCATCCTTAAGCAGCGAAGCGCAAGAAAGAGGTATCAGTGCAACTTGTTCGTCTTACTTAGGTCAACTTGAAGAGTCTTATGACTTGAAGGGTTTAAATATAACTTTTGCTCATCCTGACGATCCTTCTTTATACCCATCTTTGCACTTATCAACTAAAAAATACAACAATGGAAGCTCTGTCTTTTCTGTGACTCTATCCCCCGATGGTGAATTCTGTTATGTTTCAACTGTACATGTAACACAAGTTAATACTCAGAATTGCAACGATATAACTATGCTAAAAGTTGCAGAAGATCCAACAGTAAATGTAACAATCTATGCTGATGGTGATTACTCAATCATCACTCCTGAAAACAACGTTTACCAATTAATACTCGTCAATAATGGTGAAAATTCCTGCACGTTGACAGAATCTCGAATGATGTGGCCTGGAAGATAAATACTGGATTGTTTCTGTTCAACTTAAATCGATTCAAATACTTCCATCAAGCCCTTTTATAAGGGTATTGATGATGAAATATTAAAAAATAAAGTAAGTCTTTCTATAAAATGTCTTTTATAAACTAATAATTAAATAGGAACAAATATATGCAAAGAATTTTTCTCTTCCTAATTACCAATATTGCCATCATGGTGGTCCTAAGTATTACATTAAGAATACTGGGGGTTGAAAGTCTTCTTGCTCAAAACGGTAGCGATCTAAACATTAACGCTTTGGTCATTTTTTCAGGTATTTTTGGTTTTGGTGGCGCCTTCATCTCTCTTGCCATCTCAAAATGGATGGCTAAGCGAATGACTGGCGCTAAGGTTATTGAACAGCCAGCGAATAATGTTGAAAGCTGGTTATTAGAAACTGTTAAAAAACAGTCCGGTATTGTTGGTATCAAGATGCCTGAAGTAGCTATTTTCCCCTCTAGTCAAATGAACGCATTTGCAACAGGAGCGAGCAAAAATAATGCACTAGTTGCGGTATCACAGGGATTACTTGACAATATGAGTCAAGGCGAGATTGAGGCTGTGGTGGGTCACGAAATAAGTCACGTTGCAAACGGTGACATGGTAACCCTTACTCTCATTCAGGGAGTTGTAAACACCTTTGTAATTTTCTTTTCAAGAGTGATTGGTCACGTCGTTGATAGAGTTATACTTAAAAATCGAAGTGGCCATGGAATTGGATATTTTGTAACAGTTATATTTGCTCAAATAGTGCTCTCGATTTTAGCAAGTATCGTTGTAATGTATTTCTCTAGAAAAAGAGAATTTATAGCTGATACAGGTGGCGCTGACTTAGCAGGCCATCAAAATATGATTAATGCTCTTAAACGTTTAGCACAAAAAGAGCCTGAACCCCTTCCAGAGCAATTAGCTGCATTTGGGATTGGTGAAAAACCTAAAACGGGCTGGTCTCAGTTGTGGGCATCTCACCCACCACTAGAAAATAGAATTAAGGCGCTTGAAGCTCGCTCAATTCAACCTAATTAATTTTTTTTATGACGATCACTATCAAAACTGCTGAGCAGATTGAAAAGATGCATATTGCTGGACAGTTGGCTGCGAGCGTACTGGAAATGATTGAACCTCACGTCAAGGCCGGTGTAACTACAGGGTATCTAGATCAACTCTGTCACAACTATATAGTCGATGAGTTAGATGCAATACCTGCTCCACTTAACTATAACGGCTTCCCTAAATCAATATGCACATCAATCAATAATGTTGTTTGTCATGGAATTCCTGGAGAGAAAAAACTGAAAAAGGGTGACATTATCAATATCGATATAACTGTAATCAAAGACGGGTTTCATGGTGACACCTCTAAAATGTTTCTTATCGGTAAGCCAACTGTCAAAGCAACAAGAATTTGCAAGGTTGCACACGAATGTTTGCTAATTGGAATTGAAAAAGTCAAACCAGGCATACATTTAGGTGAGATTGGTAGAGCAATTGGAACTCATGCAAAGGCCAAGAATTGTGCAGTTGTTCGTGACTATTGTGGTCATGGAATTGGTTTAGGTTTTCATGAAATGCCCCAAGTCATTCACTACGATGACGGTAAAGTCAATCGAAGTCCTGTTTTAGAGCAAGGAATGACTTTCACTATTGAACCGATGATCAATCTGGGTAGCTATGAAGTAATTACCTCTAAACTAGATGGGTGGACAGTTACCACTAAAGACCGCTCGCTTTCTGCACAATGGGAGCACACTATCTTGGTTACCGAAAATGGTTACGAAATATTAACACTTCGAAAAGAGGAATTAAATTCTTAGTATGCTCTAGATTCCATATTTCAGATAGCAATTGATATTCCAGCTTGTGCTAAAATGACACTTTTTTACTCTCACTTTTTGGACTTGTGAAACGCTTAAGAAATTATTTTATTTCAGGCCTTCTTTTCTGGATACCTCTAGCTTTAAGTGTCATCGTTATTAAATTCTTCTTAGAGCTTATCAATAATCTTATTCCACAAAAATACCTACCAGAAACTATATTTAAATTAGATACTACTATTCCAGGTTCAGGAATTATCTTAGTACTATTAGTCATACTTATCACGGGAGTGATGGTTACTAATATACTAGGCCGAAAGCTAGTAGCCCTATGGGAAAAAATCCTGAATAAAATTCCAGGCTTTAGAAACGTATACAACGTATTAAAAAAAGTTTCTGATACTGTATTTAATACTTCTACTGAAAGTTTTAGAAAGGCATTTTTAATTCAATATCCAAGCAAGGGAATTTGGGTAATTGCATTTCAATCAGGTGATTACAGAGGCGAAGCTAAATCCATTATCGGTGAAGAAATCATGAATCTTTTTGTGCCAACCACCCCTAATCCAACCTCAGGTTTTTTTGTCATGTTGGCGAAAAAAGATGCATTCGAACTTGATATGAGTGTTGAAGAAGCGTTCAAGCTAGTTATCTCTGCAGGCGTTGTGACACCTAACTCGGTTAAAATTAAGGATTAGGAATGAGGACTCATTTCTGTGGAGAATTAAATAAAAGTTTCCTCGAAAAAGAAGTTGTTTTATGTGGCTGGGTAAACAGAAGGCGTGACCATGGTGGTGTCATTTTTCTTGACCTAAGAGATAAGATAGGCCTTGCACAAATCGTTATCAATCCTGAAACCAATGAAACTTTCAAGTTGGCTGAAATCATACGAAATGAATTCGTTCTCAAAGTCACAGGAAAGGTAATAGCTAGGGATAGTGAAATGATTAATAAGAAAATCTCTACAGGGGAGATTGAAGTTCTTGCTAACGAGATTGAAATCCTAAATACTTCAAAACCTATTCCTTTTCAGCTTGACTCTGTAGACACCTCTGAAGAAGTTAGATTAAAGTATCGCTACCTTGATTTGCGTCGAGATGAAATGCAAAAGCGTCTCCGGCTTAGATCCAAAGTGACAAAATATATTCGTGACTTTATGGATAAAAACGATTTTATCGATATCGAAACACCATTTTTGACAAAGGCTACGCCAGAAGGAGCCAGAGATTACCTTGTGCCTTCCCGAACTCACGAGGGTAGTTTTTTTGCACTACCGCAGTCCCCACAGCTATTCAAGCAATTACTCATGATGTCAGGTTTTGAGCGCTATTATCAAATAGTTAAGTGCTTCAGAGACGAGGATTTAAGGGCAGACCGTCAGCCAGAATTTACTCAGCTGGATGTAGAAACATCTTTTATGAATGAGAGTGAAATAACTTCATTGATGGAGGAAATGATTAGAGGCTTGTTCCAAGAGATACTCAAAGTTAACCTTCCTAAGAAATTCTCATCCATTAGCTATCACGAAGCTATGAAATTATATGGCGTTGATCGACCTGATTTAAGGATTCCAATGCACATGGTTGATATGAATGAGACAATGAAAGATGTTGCATTTAAAGTCTTTTCTGGTCCAGCAAACAGTGACAAAGGTAGAGTGGTCGCATTGAAGGTTCCTGGTGGCGCTTCGATTAGTCGTAAACAAATAGATGACTACACTAAGTACGTTAATATTTATGGAGCAAAGGGGTTGGCTTATATAAAAATTATGGAGGACGGGGCTTCTTCGCCAATCATTAAATTCTTGGGTGACGAAGTTACTGACAAGGTGATTAAGGAAACCAAAGCATCAACTGGGGACATTATATTTTTTGGTGCCGATACAGCCAAAATTGTTAACGAATCTCTTGGAAATTTAAGGGAAAAATTAGCTCGTGATCTCAACCTCTTCGATTCAGAATGGGCGCCTGTTTGGGTATTCGATTTTCCAATGTTTGATGTTGAAGATGACGGTTCCTTAAATGCGATTCATCACCCATTTACAGCACCTAGTGTTGACAAACAAACGCTATTAAACGAGCCAGAAAAATCTCTTTCTCGAGCCTATGACCTTGTCATTAACGGTTCAGAAGTTGGCGGAGGCTCTATTCGTATTCATCAAAGTGATATGCAAAAGACGGTCTTGAAATTACTTGGTATTGACGATGATGAAGCTAGAAATAAATTCGGGTTTCTTCTCGACGCTCTCGATTATGGGTGCCCTCCTCATGGTGGTATTGCTTTTGGTCTAGATAGGCTGGTGATGATACTTTGTGAAGTTGACTCTATTCGAGAAGTTATTGCATTTCCAAAAACACAAACGGCGGCCTGTTTGTTGACCGATGCTCCAGCAAATATTCCAAAAACACAACTACGAGAGTTAAAATTAAAGACAATCTAGTAGTAAAATCACCACAATGAATATTAGAGACTCCATAAAACAAGCGCTACTGGAAAAACATGCCACTTTGGTGGCCCACTATTACGTCAGTGCAGATTTACAAACTCTGGCAGAAGAAACCGGAGGTATTGTTGCAGACTCTTTGGAAATGGCAAGATTTGGTCAAAACTGTGACGCAGAAACAATTGTTGTTGCTGGTGTTAAATTTATGGGCGAAACTGCCAAAATTCTTTCCCCTGAAAAGAGAGTGCTGGTTATTGATGATCAGGCAACTTGCTCTCTTGACCTTTCTTGTCCAATCGATGACTTTTCAGCATTTTGTGATGCCAACCCTGATCATGTCGTCGTCGTTTACGCTAATACTTCGGCCGAAGTCAAAGCCAGAGCTGACTGGGTTGTGACATCTGGCAGCGCCCTCAAAATAGTTAAGAAATTACACAAAGAGGGTAAAAAAATACTTTGGGCACCTGACAAGCACCTAGGCCACTACGTTCAAACGGAGACTGGTGCGGACATGCTTTTATGGGATGGAGCTTGTGTTGTACACGAGGAATTCAAAGCAGAGGGACTCAAAAGGCTTATGCAACACCACCCTGATGCTGCAGTTTTGGTTCATCCAGAGTCACCCAAAGATGTTATTGCTCTTGCAGATGTTGTTGGATCAACGACTCAGTTAATTAAGGCTGCAGCCACTAGACCTGAAGAAATATTTATTGTGGCAACAGACAATGGAATTTTTCATAAAATGCATGAAGTAGCACCAGGAAGGTTATACCTTTCAGTAGGAGATGGTTATGATGCAGATGAAGCTCAAAATCTAAACTCTCTTAAGGGAAAAATTCTAAGGCTTGATATATCAAAATCAAAACTAAAGCCCGAAATTATTGCATATGGAATTAGAAATCCCTGGGGAGTAACTGTTGATTCAAAAAATAGAATGTTTGTTTTGCAATGTGGGCAATATTATGTTGAGGCGGCATTTTTATTGGATGACTTGTACTCTAATATGCCAGTCAATCTTGGGTGGCCAGTATATGAGGGAAGTAAAAGAATAGGAAAAGATAGATTAATTGACGTTTTAACTCCAATTTTTGAAACCTTTACGAGGCCGGGATGTTTAACTGCAGGTATTTATTTAGATGATTTTGAATTATTTTTATTTGCCGACTTTTATGGAACAATTAGGTTGTTAAAACAACACGAAAATGGTGAATGGTATTTGTTTCACGAACATAAACAAGAGGAATTTATTTGGAGCTTTGGTTTTGATAAAAAAACAAAAAAAATATTTATCGCACCAAATAATTTAGAACTGGAAATTATAGTTGATCAGATCAGAATAAGTCAATAAATCTATTGGGCTTAAACCCTAATAGTAAGTGGGGCGAGAAACGGGGCTCGAACCCGCGACAACCGGAATCACAATCCGGGGCTCTACCAACTGAGCTATTCCCGCCATAATTTCAACAAGTGGTGCGCCCAATACGATTCGAACGTATGACCTACGGCTTAGAAGGCCGTTGCTCTATCCAGCTGAGCTATGGGCGCAATAACTTTGCTTTAATAAAGTTTAGGCTAACACATTTAATCAATAATTTTTGGTCGGAGTGGAGGGATTTGAACCCCCGACCACCTGGTCCCAAACCAGATACGCTACCAAGCTGCGCTACACTCCGAAAGAGGTGTAATTATACTTTGATAGCATCCTTAGTCAATCCCTAATCTCCCCAGATTTGATCAATTTTGAAAATAATTTTTATGAGCCTCAAGTTCATCTTTCTTAGCATAGATGACTTTGATTTTATCTCGGTTTTCTTTAATTCTCTTAATTAATGATGGGTCACTTTGTTGTGATTCAGTATTAGTAACTTCTTGAAAAAGGTTTGATTGGCCGCCAGTCATTGCTAGATAAACTTTGGCAAGAATTCTTGCATCTATTAAAGCGCCATGCTTTGTACGCGAGCTATCATCAATCTCAAATCTCCTACAAAGTGCGTCTAGAGAATGTCTTTGGCCTTGATCTTCGCTTTTTTTCCTAGATTCTGCTAATGTATCGATAACAGTGCAGATATTCTCAATCGTTTCTTTGATGCCAAAAATTTTCAGTTCATTGTTAAGGAAACCCAAATCAAAAGGCGCATTATGTATTACTAATGTTGTACCCTCAATAAAAGATAGAAGGTCATCGGAAATTTGATTGAATTGAGGCTTATTAATTAAAAATTTATCCGTAATACCATGAATGTTTACAGACTCACCCACTTTTCTGTTTGGTTGAACATATTTTTGAAATTCGGTATTCGTTATTTCTCTATCCAGTATCTCCACGGCACCCACTTCAATGATACGGTGCCCTTCTGAAATTCTCAAACCCGTAGTCTCAACATCAAGTGCAATAAGTCTTTCCATTTTTTGTAAAATCACGTAAAATTGTTCCATTTTATCATTTGATTAAGAAAGGTTAATTAAGATTATGGCAAGAGTAACAGTAGAAGATTGTTTGGACAAAGTTGAGAATAGATTTGAATTAGTATTGGTGGCTGCAAAAAGAGCACATCAACTGAATTCTGGTGGTTATAGGACGACACTTGATGTCGGTAAAGATAAGCCGACAGTGCTGGCTTTAAGGGAAATTGAAGCCGGCTTAATCGATGCTTCTATTTTGACTGAAGAGTATACAATGGAACAGGAGCTAAATGCTCAGGATAAGCTTTCAGAAGAGGTAAAAATGAGTGAGGTTACTGAGGAACTCTCTGAAGCTACTCTGGATACTAAAAGTGATGATATAGCGATAGAGGAAGAATCTGAGTAAATCCTTTGTTGTTAAACAAACAAAAATGACGCATTGCGTCATTTTTTTTTAGCTAATAAAATTCAATATATTTCCTCATAATACTTTTCAATGATTTGGTAACATGGTTTTTTCATATATCAATATTTAGAGAAATTCAATGACATATCCAATTATCCACACTGACAGGACACCATTAATCGATTCAGAGACTTATGAGTCTATGTATGAACGCTCAATGAATGAACCAGAAGTTTTTTGGGTAGAACAGGCTGATACTTTTATCGATTGGGAAAAAAAGTGGGATAAGGTTTCAGATGTTGATTTTACTAAAGGAAAGATTGCCTGGTTTGAAGGTGCTACATTAAATGTCTCATACAATTGCATAGACCGTCACCTTCCTGAGCGTGCAAACCAGGTGGCAATTATTTGGGAAGGTGATGATCCAAACTCAAGTGAATCAATAACCTATAGCCAACTTCATGAAAAGGTTTGCAAGTTTTCAAATGGTTTGAAAGAATTAGGCGTGGTGGAGGGCGACCGGGTATGTTTGTATATGCCTATGATTTTAGAGGCAGCTATCGCGATGCTTTCATGTGCGAGAGTTGGCGCAATCCACTCGGTTGTGTTTGGTGGTTTTTCTCCTGATGCTTTGCGAGATCGGATTCTTGATAGTAAATGCAAAATAGTTATTACAGCTGATGAAGGAGTGCGTGGAGGCAAGTCTATACCTTTAAAGGCTAATGTAGATCAGGCCACAAGGGATTGTGATTGTGTCGATTCGATAGTAGTTGTTGAAAGGACTGGTGGTAAAGTGATTTGGAATGAGAGGGATATCTGGTATCACGATCTTGTGAAGAATGCTTCCACGAACTATCCTTGTGAGATGTTTGATGCTGAAAACCCGCTATTTATTCTCTACACCTCAGGTTCAACTGGTAAGCCAAAGGGAGTACTTCATACTTCTGGAGGTTACCTACTTTATGCTGCAATGACACATAAGTATACTTTTGATTACCAAGAAGGAGATATCTACTGGTGCACTGCAGATGTTGGCTGGGTTACTGGTCATTCCTATATTGTTTATGGACCACTTGCTAATGGTGCCACTACAGTAATGTTTGAAGGCGTCCCAAATTACCCGGATGCTTCACGTTTCTGGCAAGTTGTTGATAAACATCAGATTAATACTTTTTATACTGCACCTACAGCAATTAGAGCTTTAATGGGTGCAGGGAATGAACTTGTTCAAAAAACCTCTAGGTCAAGTTTAAGAATCTTGGGAACCGTTGGTGAACCTATTAATCCTGAGGCATGGGAATGGTATTACCATATTATTGGTGAAGACAGATGCCCTGTTGTTGATACCTGGTGGCAAACTGAAACCGGTGGTCATATGATCACACCGATGCCTTTTGCAACACCTCTAAAACCAGGTTCTGCGACGAAACCATTTTTTGGTATTGAGCCTCAAGTTGTTAGTGATAGTGGTGAAGTTTTGGAAGGCGAAGCGTCGGGAATTCTAGTACTTGCTCGTTCTTGGCCTGGACAGATGAGGACGCTTTACAACAATCATGAACGCTTTATGGAAGCCTATTTTTCAACCTATCCGGGTAAATTTTTTACCGGTGATGGGGTTAAGCGTGATTCGGACGGTTATTACTGGATTACTGGTAGGGTGGATGACGTTTTAAATATATCCGGTCATCGACTAGGAACGGCAGAAATTGAATCAGCCCTTGTCCTTCACCCTAAGGTCAGTGAGGCTGCGGTTGTTGGTATGCCTCATGAAATTAAAGGTCAGGGCATCTATGCTTATGTATCACTCATGGCAGGTACTGAAGGTAACGACAATCTAAAAAAAGATTTAGTGGCTTTAGTAAGAAAAGAAATAGGACCAATCGCAACGATTGATAAAATTCAATTCTCCCCAGGTTTACCAAAAACAAGGTCAGGAAAAATCATGCGTCGCATATTGAGAAAGATAGCAGAAAATGATTATGATGACTTAGGGGATACTTCCACCTTAGCTGAACCGGGAGTTGTGACTGATTTAATTTCTAATAGAGTTAACTAAAAAGAAACTATTACAATATTTATTGGTTTTTTATCTCCCATGAATGTAGCTCTTTATTTTTTAGTTTTATTTTGCTGGGGTACTTCTTGGTTCGCTATTACTTTTCAGTTAGGTGATGTCGCTCCTCAGGCTTCTATAGCTTGGCGGTTTCTACTAGCTTCTGCTATATTATTTATTTGGTGTTTGATTCGTGGCAACAAACTTTCCTTTTCTTGGCGTAGTCATATAGATTGGCTTATTCTAGGATTTTTTCTATTTTGTATTAACTATATTTGTGCCTACTTTGGCAGTTTTTACTTAACATCTGGAATGGTTTGTCTCATCTTTTCTACTTTAACACTTTTTACGGTTTTTAACGGTTTTATATTTTTTAGAAAGCCTATTAGGCTGCCGATTTTAGTAGGTGCTATAGTTGGAATTATTGGTCTAGGGGTAATATTTTCAAATGAACTGAGCACTACTCAGTGGTCAATAGAAACTGGAGTTGCAAAAGGCTTTATTTGGGTTTTACTTGCTACTTTTTTTGCCTCAATCGGTATGTTGTTTTCAGGGCAGATGCAAGCACGTAAAATGCCACTTTTACAAAGTAACGCTTTCAGCATGCTTTATGGCTCAATTATGATTGTGAGCTATGTAGCAATAAGCGATATTAGTTTTGGATTTAGTACCAGCTCTAGTTATGTTGTTTCACTACTATATTTAGCCATAGTAGCATCTGTATTGGGTTTTGGGGTTTATCTTAAGTTGGTCGGTAATATTGGTGCTGATAAAGCCTCTTATGTCAATGTATTTACCCCAGTTATTGCTTTACTGATATCAACTTTCTTTGAGGATTACCAATGGAGTTGGACTGGCCTAGTTGGAGTTGTTTTGATCATTGTCGGTAATATACTAGTGCTTTTTGCTAAACCAATGCCAGACGTTAAAGCGAGGCTTGGTTAGAACTCATCTGTATCTAATCTTAGTTCTGAAATTAGAAATTCTTTAAATAATTCTATATTTGAGTTATCACTTCCATATTGAACAAGAATTGAATTTAACTCTTCTGCAAGAGCGCTCAATTCTTCTAATTCAGCAAATTTATTTTGGGGACTTGTAATATAAACACCAGTAATTTCCTCAAGGTTTTTAGAAATTCTATCTAATGCGGATTTTGCAAAAATATAGCCAAATAGTCCTTTTGCAGCTCTGATCTTTGAAAAAATTTGATCAATCTGTACAGTTTTATCTATATTAATTTTTGGGTATCGTCTAAGTAGATCTAAAATAGAGTCTGGTGTTTCTTCAATAATGGCAGCCAAGTCAACATACTGAGATAATTTATTTAGATCTCCTTGTACAAATAGACTAGAAAAAGACTCTCTATTGTTTTGTACTAATTTTTGCATAGAACTAAGAATTTCTAAGTAATCATCTTCTTGATCGAGTACTTTTTCAATATCAGGATAATCTTTTAAAAATTTTGTCTCTTTAACATAAAAGTTAATGATTTTTTCTATATCAATTTTTTTTCCAGCTAAAGTAGTGTCTTGAATATCTTTCCTAAGCTGGCCATTGGTCTCATCAAATTCAGCGAAAAACACTTCTTTAGTGCTATCAAAAGTTCTCTTTGCTATCTTAAGTTTATTAATAGAAGTATTTTTGATAATATTTGCATAATTTGAGCCTGTTTTACCTAATCTCAATATAGGGTTAACGAATGCTGTTTCTTTACCTCTAACTTTTTCAAGCACCTCATTTATTTTATTTTCTACAACGTTTAAAGCCTCTTTTTTATCAGATAGAATTAATATATTCTCTCCCTTAAGAATCATTTCAAACGCTATTGCTGCAATAGTATGAGATTTACCAGTTCCCGGAGGTCCTTCAACAGAAATAAACTTACTGTCCTTATTTTTAATTGCAGAAAGAATTTTTCTTTGTTCTTCTGCTAGTGGCAGAGGGCTAAGAAAAACCAGTCTTTCAGTAACTTCTGTATCAATCCATTCGTCATCAATTTCTTTTTCAATAGAGACAGGGTTTGTTGTTAAGAAGTTATCAATAATATTTGAAAATACTGAGAGAAGTTGATCACCACCATCCTTGCCAGTCATTAGTGCTTCATAGTCATTTACTATTGACTCATCTGATTTATCTGCTAGAGAGATGCTTAATTCGTTATTAATAGTAATACCAGTTGCACCTTTGGCAATCATTTTTGATTTTTCTGTCAAAAATATTTCGCCTTCAGCGTGAAGTCCCATTAATATATCGTAGAAAGTTTTATTAGCGAGATCAATAAAGGTTTCGTCATCTGACTTATAAAAAATTCTATCTGTTATAGGATTGATTGCTCTGATTCCTTGTTCTGCCGATATTTGTCCAACCATATAATCAATAGCTTTTTTGTTGGCATATAAAAGAGGTTCGAAAGAAAGAAAAACTTTACCTTCATCGATAGTAATATCTATAGGAAGGCAATAAATCGGAAAGATACCTTTTGAATCTTTTACTTCTCCAATATTGACATAAAACTGGGTATTCTCAGCAAGTCTATGTGTAGTAAGAAGTTCACGAAATTCAGTGAAAATATCGGCAGCTACAAAGTCTAAAAAATATTTTTTTAGTGTTTTTTTATAATATTCTTCATCTTGTAACTCATTGAAAATTTCTGTTAAAGCTTTACCATCTTTTCTAAATCCTAAGTCTCCTAAGGCTGTTGGAAAGCTTTCTTCAGCGTTACTTGTTAATATAGTAGAGATCTCCTCAGAGTAACTAATTAATTGGTCTAAAGCTATAGAGGCTGTACTTTGTCTTTCAAAAACTGGTCCAACAACGTCTAAAACAGGTGAAATAATATATCGATCAATAATTTTCTTTGTAGCTTCTGATAAGCCCTCCAATATCTTTTCAATATCCTTATCTTTCACAGATAATGCCTTTGAGACTTCATCGTGAAGTGCCGAGAAATGACTCTCTAAAGGACTCATATCTACAGTATCTATTGCCGCTGCAATTGAATCCTCAACTACTACTGATAGGGTTGATGTATATTCTCCAGGTTTAATCTTGAATTCTTTTGGGTTTTTTTCGTTTACCTTTTTATGTAGCAGTGTTAAAAAACCAGGATATTTTGATGCGCGGATGCCAATTTTTCTATCAGCACGATCTCTATAAGCAAACTTTCTCTTTGGTTGTCGACCTTTTTTAAAATCAGTCTCTAAAAAATTGCAATAGTAGCCAGCAAGCTTATTTACAAAACTTGCAAGATCAGGATCCTCTTTTTTATTAAAAAAACTCATAAACTCATTCTATCTCATTTAAAACACAACTTTTATATACTTAAAAGTTATATGGTTACTGATATTTTTCTGAATTTTATATGTGATACCGCCCAATATAACCCGAAAGCTCATATTCATCAATCATTTCAGCAGCAAACTCACTACCTTGCTCATAGGCTAAATTAGCCCAATGTGCCGCTTCTGATAGTGACTCAGGTACGCCATTACCTTCAATATACATTAATGCCAAACGACATTGAGCATTAGGATGATTTTGTTTTGCAGCAATGGATAACCAAATAAAAGCCTCTTCAAAGTCTTGATCAACTCCGCGTCCATCACTATACATCGCTCCTAAGTAATTTTGTGCAGGAAGGTGTCCTTTTTCAGCTGCTAAGCTAAACCAAAAAAAAGCTTTTTCGTAATCTTGTGAAGTGCCTTTGCCACTCCAATACAAATAGCCTAAGTTGTACATAGCATAAATATCTTCTTGAGCGGCTGCCTTTTTAACCCAATAAAAAGCTTTTTCATCATCTTGAGGGACACCATCACCTTCGATATACAAATAGGCTAGGCTCGACTGAGCTTTCATATCACCTGCCTCAGCATTTTCTATTAATTGTTTAATGTTCATTTTCTACCTCCGTTTTAGTGCTTTAAGGAAAATCCTAGGGCGACAATAGGAACAAATGCCCAGTTCGTGAGGTGAACCAGTCCTTTATTTAATCTACATTATTTTGTTTTAGCCTTCTCATATTCAAACGATATGGATACGTGAATCCAACTGGCTGTCATAAGGAAAATCATCAAAGTTTGCAGCATTTCTCTTTTCAATTTGTCAAACTGCCTGATATTGATTGGCTTCCCTCTGACGTCTAGAATGTTCTTTGCATGAAAGATAATTGCTGGAGCTAAATAAGGCTGTCTTTCAGAGACATCCTTTATCTGTGTCAACAATTTTCCATTAGTTGAAAAGCTATGAACGTAATGCGTCAAGAAATACTCTGAGACTCTAACGTATTTCCCCAATACATCAGTAAACATTTCAGAGAAATCAGTTAAACCGATATCGTTAGGAATATCGTTAGGCTTGATGAATTTATCCGCCTTGAATTTTACATATGCTGTCCAAGCATCATCCAGAGAGATGTTGTGTTCAGCAGCAAAATTATGAACGGAATCTATTATATTGTCTGGTCCGGGTGGCCCTACAATAATACTTAAATGGTCTGAATCAGATTGGTTTTGGTATGACATACCTACCTCCGTTTTAGTGCTTTAAGGGAAATCCTAGGGCGACAATAAGGAACAAATGCCCGGTTCGTGAGGTGAACCATTCCTTTACTATAACTCATTATACATTTAAGTTTATAGACAAAAGAAAAACCTAAAATGTAGAATAAGTGAATATTAGGTGAAGATCTTTAAATTGAATATCACCAGAATTTTCAAATCTGATAATCGTTCTATATACTATAGCTCAAATAGATATAGATTAAAAATGAATATAGAATTAATTGAAAGTCTTGGTAATGATGGCTGGCAAGATTCAGCAAATCAGACTGCCTCATTGATTAAACAAGAACTCCTGCAATCATCAAAAGATAAGGGACTTGTTAAAAGATGTCGTGACAGTTTCGAGAAAGAGCGGCAATATAAACTTGAACTTTGGAGAAATAAGTTCATAGTTGAGTTTAATATTGATGACCTAGACAACCAAATTAATGACTACTGTAATGGTATCTACAAGATAAACAAAGACATTAGTGACTATATTAATTTTAACTTGATTAATTATGTCGATAAAAATAGTACTGAACTAATCTATGACTATCCAAACACTGTTCATTTAGTTAAATATCTTCTAAATAATGAGAATGCTAATCCTGTCATTAAGTTCAGGCTTCATGCGGTTTTCAATCAAGTAATATTCACCTCAACAAGACAATCTGGAGTCTCTAATGCGGGTATTGCTGGCGAAGAATTTGTAGATGTAATCCTCACATCTTGTGGCTTGTTAGAAGGAAAGGATTTCAAAAGACAACATAAATCTAGAACCTATTCTGATACTGACTTTGTTCTTCCTTGGGTTGAAGATTATCGAGACCAAGATGTCCAAATATTTGCAGCAGTTCAATTCTCTTCAAATGACCGTATCAGAATGGTTGGTGGAGAATTAAAGCGAAGCGCCCAAGCGGTTGCTATTACTGGTAGTGGTTTAGATTCAGCATCAAAAAATTTAGATTCTATTGGCGCTAATATACTTGCCGGTATGATGCAACAAAATCATCAATTAGTTTGTTATCGAGGTGAAATTGAACGAATGATTGGGAAACTTGAAAACAAAGTTAAGATGGTAAAGAAAGATGGAACGATACCTAAATCAGTTGCAGATAACAAAACAAAATTAAAGTACTTTAAAGAGTACTCAATCTCTTTTTCAGAATTTGCAAAGATAGTGACTAAGCGCTTTCGCAGCAAATAATTAAAAAATAGTACTACTTTTCTAGAATAAAACGAAAGTGTTTGCCAACCGCTAAAGCAAGTTTAACTGGAACCGCATTACCTATTTGAGTGTATTTGGGAACCTCTCTTTCAAAATTAGATTCACGAGGATTACCTGCTCTCCTTATACCGCCTGTGGTTCTTTTTCCAGCGAACTCATACCAATCAGGGAATACTTGTAATCTTGCCCATTCTCTAACAGTAGGACAACGAGGCTGTGAATAATGAACAAAGTCATCTGGCAATGAGGTGACGGTAATCGTTGGACCTTTCTTGCCCCATTTTCTAGGGAGTAAGCGTTGTGCAAATTTCTTAGTTTTAAGATGCTCAGGTATCTGACCCTTGTTATTAATCATATGGGTAAACCTTTCAACCACTTTATCTGAATGCTTGCTGTATTTTTGCTCCGTAAGCACATGCCCTTTCTTCATCAAAGTACCAGAATGGATATTCATACGGTAATCCTCTTGAAGGCTATTCATTGGTTTCTTACTATAAGTAACTGACTCCCCGCCGTATTCAAAGTTCACATCAACCAAGTCTGATAGAACGTCTTCAAGATTAGGATAATCATTAGTAGGTTGAGGCAGAAAACCGCCTTCTACTGCATCTATTGCAGAACTTGATTTCAACTTGATGTCTTTCCTGATCCCAACTACAAGAATTCTAGGTCTGTTTTGAGGCACTCCATAGTCTTTGGCATGAACCAGTTTGTGCTTAACGTTGTAGTCTGTAAGATTATGAAACGTTTTCAAGACATCCTTGAATATTTCACCTTTCTCGCCTTCTTTAGTCCATCTTGCACTCAGCAATCCTTCAACATTTTCAAAGAGAAATATCTTAGGTTTGATTTGATGAACAACATATGCCATGTCCTCATATAAGTGATTAGAAGGAAGTTGTTTTTTGTCAACAGAATATGACCTTCTAATTCCAATTCCAGAGTAGCCTTGGCAAGGTGGACCACCAGCCACTAAGTCAACTGAATCTTTTCTAAAGTCACGCTTAAAATCCTTTTGAAAATCATCTAAAAGTGTTTCAAAATAATTACCATCTAGAACAACATCCTTGATGTCAGTTGAGAAGTATTTGGTTCGTAAATCAGGGTACTCTTGGTCTCGGTTCATGAGATAGGTTTCCAAGGCATCCTTGTTTAATTCGTTAACGTATAAAGGGTAAAAGCCTGATTGTTCTAAGCCTAGAGAAAGTCCACCACATCCAGCAAATAAATCAATGAAAGTAAGTTTATTGCTAAGATTTTTTATCATTCTTTGGAGAGCTTTTTACATGTTTTGTAGACATCTTTTTACCATATACATAAAAAAGACATCCGGAGATGTCTTGATTATTTAATTTGGCTCCCTGACCTGGGCTCGAACCAGGGACAAACGGATTAACAGTCCGTCGCTCTACCAACTGAGCTATCAGGGAATAGCGTGAGATTATAACGAGCTCTGTAATTTCAGTCAATCAATTCTTTGCTTATATAACCCAAAATAGAGCTTAAATTTCTGAGTTATTTAATGGAATTCTTTAGAGCCTCTCCGAACTCAGAACAAGACAACAAAGTAGCGCCCTCAATGAGCCTTTCAAGGTCATAGGTGACGGTCTTTTTTTGAATCGTTTTTGACATTGCCTTAAGGATCAAATCCGCGGCCTCAGTCCAACCCATATGTCTCAGCATCATCTCCGCAGAGAGAATCAAAGAGCCGGGATTAACCATATCCTTACCTGCATATTTAGGAGCAGTGCCGTGGGTCGCCTCAAATACCGCAACGCTGTCTGAAAGATTGGCACCTGGGGCAATACCGATACCGCCTACCTGAGCTGCCAAAGCATCAGAAATATAGTCACCGTTGAGGTTAAGTGTGGCGATTACAGAGCACCCTTCAGGTCTGAGCAGAATCTCCTGCAGGAAGGCGTCGGCGATCGTATCCTTGATTATAATTTCTTGACCTGTTTTAGGGTTAGTAAAGCTGCACCATGGTCCACCATCAATTTCCTTGGCACCAAATTCATCCTTGGCAATCTGGTAGCCTGTGTCTCTGAACAATCCTTCAGTAAACTTCATAATGTTGCCCTTATGGACGAGTGTTACTGATGGTTTGTCATTATCTATAGCATACTGGATAGCAGCCCTAACCAACCTCGATGTACCTTCAGTCGAGACCGGTTTGATGCCAATACCTGAAGTGTCAGGAAAACGTATCTTTGTCGCGCCCATATCTTTCTGTAGAAAGTCGATCACTTTCTTGACCTCTTTTGAACCAGTCTGGAATTCAATCCCTGCATAGATGTCTTCAGAGTTCTCCCTGAAGATTACCATGTCGACCTTCTCAGGGGCTTTTACCGGAGATGGCGTGCCGTCAAAGTACTGTACCGGGCGTTGACAAATATAGAGATCTAGTTGCTGTCTTATAGCGACATTCAGGGATCTCATACCGCCACCAACCGGTGTCGTCAGTGGACCCTTGATGGCGACCGAGAATTCTTTGATTGCTTTGAGGGTCTCCTCAGGCAAGTACTCACCATAAACTCTGTCGGCCTTCTCGCCGGCATAGATCTCCATCCACTGGATCTCGCGCTCACCTTTATAGGCCTTCTTAACCACCGCGTCGACGACATTCAGCATTACAGGTGAAATATCGACTCCGATACCGTCACCCTCAATGTAGCCAATGATGGGTTTATTGGGGACATTGAGGATATTATCCTTAATCGTTATAGCTTTGCCACTGGCTGGAACTGTGATATTTTTATAGGACATTTTTAATTTCTTTTGAAGGAATTTTTATGCTCATTATTATACCGTCTTCTCCCTGTGATTGGTTCTTTGAGTTTTTCATATAGTAATTATTCCGAACAGAGATTTCTTTAAATCCTTGCTTCTTATAGAACTGAATCGCTGACTTGTTTCCTATCCTAACCTCTAGAAGAATTTCACCAATATGCCTTTTTCTGAGCTCTTCAATGAGGTGTTTTAATAAAGCTCTACCGTGACCTTGCCTTTTAAAGTCAGGATCAATACCGATATTAAGGATGTCAGCGGTATCTAGTGCCAACATAGAGATAAGGTAGCCAATCGTTTGACCATTCAGGTTCAAGCAATAGCAAAGATTCTTGCTGTTTTCAATGCTTGTTGTAAACTGACCTTGAGACCAAGGATAATCTGAATTCCGCTCTTCAATAGAGAGTACTGAAGGTATCTCGATTGAGGTGAGTCTATTAAAGGAAATACTGGTACGCCTTATTGTCGGTTTCGTTTTTATAGTAATAGCCGAGCTCATCGAATCGGGATTCGAGCTCTGCCACATTGTCGGCCTGAAGACCAATCAGTACTCGACCAAAGTCGGCGCCATGGTTACGATAATGAAACAAAGAAATATTCCACTTGGTTTTTATTTTCTTTAAAAAATTCAGTAACGCACCAGGTCTTTCAGGAAACTCAAAACGATAGATAACCTCGTTTTCTGCATTGGCGTGACCACCGACCATGTAACGGATATGGGTCTTTGCCATCGAGTTATCGCTCATATCAAGAACCTCGAAGGATTTTCTGAGTTTGTCGATGAGCGCCTGTTTTTCACTGTCTCCGCTGGAAATCTCGATACCAACAAATATATGAGCATCACCAGTTGGAGAGTATCGGTAATTGAACTCGGTCACGGAGTGGTTATCGAGGAGCTCACAGAACCTCAAAAAGCTGCCAGGCTCTTCAGGAATAGTTACTGCTATGATAGCCTCGGTGAGTTCTCCCAGGTCTGCCCTTTCAGCGATATATCTGAGTCTGTCAAAGTTGACATTTGCACCAGAAACCACGGAGACAATGTTTTTATTTTTAAGTTCATGTTCAAGGATATATTTTTTTACTCCAGCAGTTGCAAGAGCCCCTGCAGGTTCAGAGACTGCACGCACATCCTCATAGATATCCTTTATGGCTGCACACATTTCATCATTACTCACCAAAACGACATCGTCAACACACTGTTTTGCAATCTCAAAAGGCAACTCACCAATCTGTTTGACAGCGACGCCATCGGCAAACCTGCCGACATCTTCAAGTACTACTCTCTCATTACCCTCAAGTGCATTGTGAAGTGTCGCTGAATCTGTAGGCTCTACCCCGATGACCTTAACTTTAGGCGCATAGTGCTTGATATAGCTTGCGATCCCAGAAATCAGCCCACCACCGCCAACAGGGACAAAAACTAAATCGACTTCTTTTAATTGAGTGAGAATTTCTTTGGCTACTGTGGCTTGACCTGCAATAACGTCGATGTCGTCATAGGGATGAATGAAGTTTAGGTCTTTCTCAGAACACAGCTTATTTGCATACTGAAAGGCGTCATCATAGATATCACCATGCAAGATCACCTCAGCGCCTAGTTGTTGAACAGCCTGCACCTTAATTTTAGGGGTACTACTTGGCATCACAATAACCGCTCTGATCTTTAATTTTTTTGCCGCCAAGGCAACACCCTGGGCGTGATTTCCAGCCGAAGAAGCAACAACACCTTTGATTTTTTGCGCGTCGCTCAATGAACTCATTTTTTGGTAGGCTCCTCTGAGCTTGAAGGAATGGATGCTCTGTTCGTCCTCCCTCTTTAAATAGATCTGGTTACCAAAACGCTCACTTATCTGCACAGCAATTGACAGTGGCGTTACCTTGGCAACGTCATAAACATTACTGTTATCGGCCAGACTAACGATCTTGTTCATAGATCTCCTTTATGTAAACTACGATTATAAAGATTCAAAAAAACATTGCTATTTTAGGCAATTTTTGGTAAAAACTACTCTTTTTTTATAAACTTTCTAAAATGACCACAGAACCAAACTTTAATGAGATACCGGCCTACATTCCCAAAAAGGGTGAAAATTTTATGTCAAAAGGCCAGCAAAAGCACTTTATTCACAAGCTAAACGTATGGCGTGATCAGTTAGTTTTTGAAGCAGAAAACACCATCAATCATATCCAGGAAGACTCATCTCCTGTCGCTGACATCAATGACAGAGCCACCATAGAGGAAGAATTTGCACTCGAGTTAAGGACTAGGGACCGTGAAAGAAAGCTTATCAACAAGATTGATAATACGCTCCACACGATTGACATGGGCGAGTATGGTTATTGTAAAACTTGCGGTATCGAGATCTCATTGCAAAGACTTGAGGCACGACCGACAGCTGACCAGTGTATCGACTGTAAGACTATTTCAGAGAAAAAAGAAATCTAAAACCTAAGCCTTAGAAGTGTTGGTATGACTTTCTAGGGCCATCAAAGCCCTCAATCTGCAATCCCAATGATTCGCTGACAACGCCAATTTTGGTAATGTTGACATTACAAGACTCTGAAACCATTTTTAAAGCCTCTTCATTATCTTCAGGGGCTGTAAAACATAACTCATAATCATCACCACCACATAGCGGAATTGACCAGTTATTGGTATCTTTGATGTGAACATATAGTGCTTCACTGATGGGTATTTTTTCAACTTCGATAATTGCACCCACTGAAGACGCTTTAAGGATATGAGTTAGATCCTGTTCAAGACCATCGGAGATATCTATACAAGCGCTCGCTAGGTTCTTCAGTTCCAAGCCTAGTTCTATTTTGGGTGTCGGGCAGTTGAGTCTTTTAAGTTCCTGATTACTCGGCACAAGACCATTACCGAGCTTCCAAAAACAAAACCCTGCATCACCAATTGTGCCAGAAACATAGACACCATCACCTGGTCGTGCACCTGAACGTGTTAGTGCCTTTGAGAACTCAACGATTCCGAACATATTGATGGTGATGGTGAGTGAACCCCTAGTTGTATCACCACCAATTAAGCTCACTTTATAGTACCCTGATAACTGTCTTAGTGAATCGGAAAACTCCTTTAACCAGGATTGATCTAATTTGGGTAGTGAAATCGCTAAGGTGAAGTACTTGGCCTTTGCCCCCATTGCAGCGATATCACTTAAGTTAACTGCTAAGGATTTATGTGCAATGTCTTTTGCTGGAGTGCTAGCACTAAAGTGAACACCTTCGACTAGAGTGTCGGTTGTGGTCACTAGTTGATAACCCTGCTCTAGGCTAAAGAGTGCAGCATCATCACCCACACCTAATGCAACACTGGGATCTTTGATGGGCCAAGTGAAATACTCGCGAATCAGATCAAACTCGTTCATAAGAATATTTAGCGGTTGATGGAGATTTCAAGTTAATTATCATTGAATCCTTTTAGGTGCGCTTTGGTGCCTTCTGAGAGTGCCAATAAGTCATATCCCCCTTCAAGGAAAGATATGACCCTGCCATCACAGTGAAGGTTTGCAATTTCTAGAATACTTTTTGTTAACGTATAGTAGTCTTCGGATTCCAGATTAATATTTGCCAACGGGTCCCTTTTATGTGCATCAAAGCCAGCTGAGAGTAAAATAACTTCGGGTTTAAATTTGTCAATGTTTTCTAGAATCTTTCCTTCGAATATATTTAAAAACTCATCACTACTGGTGCCAGATTGGATTGGTGCATTAAAGATATTACCTATCCCAGTTTCGTTTTCTAAGCCCGTCCCTGGAAACAATGGGTGCTCGTGTATCGAGCCATAAGCAACACTATTATCGCTATAAAAAATTTCTTGTGTACCGTTACCGTGGTGGACATCAAAGTCAATTATTGCAATCCTTCCAAGTTGATATTGGTTCTGTAAATATCTCGCAGTGACTGCAACATTGTTAACAAAACAGAAACCGTTTACTCTGCTAGTCTCAGCGTGATGACCTGGTGGCCGAACGGCACAAAATATTCTTTTTTCGTTGCTATTAATTAAATCATTTGCAGCTGCAATTCCTGCTCCACAGGACCTCAATATTGCATCCTTGCTGTGCTTACATAGGAATGTGTCGGCATATGGCTCCTTCTCAACACCAACAAGACCGGTACTTGGAATCATTGAAAAGATGGCGTTAAGGTGTGATTGTGGATGCACAAGATTAATGGTTTCATTTGCTGCCAATGGCGCCTCTTTGATGACTATATCAAGACTATCCAGCTCCTTAACTGAATTAAGAACAGTCTCTAGGCGCTCTTTTCTTTCTGGGTGATTTGGACCATTATCTTTAGCTAGACAGTCTGAATGTGTATAAACAATTATTTTTTCCACTGACTCACCCTGGATTCGATTGATAAATTTAAAGAGTTGTTTGTTAATGTATTTTAAAGAAACACTGGACAGTCATAAAACTCTTAGTATTTAATATTTTTGTAATTTATAATTAACTGGTATATATTAATAATATCAATAGGAGTAATTATGAATCGCACGACGTACATTATTGGAGCTGTTGTAGTTCTTATAATAATCGTCTGGTACTTATAGGCCAGAACTTAAGATACATAAAAACCTACATGTAGGCGTTCTCTTTGTTGGAGTGGTCAGTTGAATCTAGCACTGCGGCAATCTCTGGGTAGAGCCCCTTGAGTTGTGTCTCTACACCTGATTTTAAGGTTAAATCAACAGAACTACAACCTTGACAGCCACCACCAAAGTTGAGAACCACTTCGTTCTTTTTAGTAATTTCTACCAATTCAACAAATCCGCCATGAGAAGCCAGATTAGGGTTAATTTCGGTGACAATTGTAAACAATATTTTCTCTTCAAGTGGAGCATCATCTTTAGGAGCCTCGCCCTTAGCGTTCGGTGCAGTGATGGTGAGCTTTTTGGTCGCACCATCTATTTTCATCGCAACCTTGGAGTCCTTCAAGTATTCATCATTTGAGTCATCAATATAGGCGCTAAAGCCCTTATAAGGGTACTCATTGTAGCTTTTAGGCAGATCATTGGTGGTACAAAAATTAAATGTCACTGTGGCAACAGGGGTTCCCGCTTTTTCAACGTCCACTTTCAAGCCTAGGGTTTTTTCATCCTGCTGCTCAAAAAGCTCCGCGACATAAATCTCTGCATCTTCTGTAATACTAAACATTTGACCTCCTGAATACAATATTGTCGATTAAACGAATTTCACTCAACCTCACAGCAGATATTATAATAATTTCTCTAGAAGATGTCGTGATTTGTGTAAGGTTATTTGCATTTAGAACTTTAACATATTCAACATCAAAGACTGTACTCAAAGCATCTACAGCTTGCTCAGTGGCACTTGATATATCAGTACCACTTTGTATTGCTTCTTTTGTTGCAACAAGTTGGTGATAAAAAAGTGGTGCATTGGTTCTATCTTCCGGGCTCAAGTAATTGTTTCTGGTACTCATCGCTAATCCATCTGACTCTCTCACAGTTGGAACAGAAACAATAGTCGTTTTTATGCCTAGCCTTTCAACCAGAGAATTAATCATCAGTAATTGTTGGTAATCCTTTTCACCAAACACAGAATAATCAGGTTTGACAATGTCAAACAATCTAGCTACTACCTGAGCAACGCCATTGAAGTGTATTGGTCTAGAGATGCCGCAAAGTATATTGCCCATTTCGCCGACATCGTAGTCTTGTGAACTGCCATCTGGATAGATTTCATTATCCAAGGGAACAAACATTGCGTCTACTTTTATCGCTTCAAGAAGTTTCTTGTCCTCTGACAGGGTTTTTGGGTAAGATTCAAAGTCCTCATTTTCGGCGAACTGTGTTGGGTTCACAAAGACACTAACCACAACCATATCAGAACATTCATTTGCCTTGTCGATTAGTTTCAGGTGCCCCTCATGTAGACCACCCATTGTTGGTACTAGAGCTATACTTAGAGCATCTTCACGACAGCTATTTAAGTACTCTTCAAGAGGACCTATTTGTTCAAATATATGCATCAATAGCTCTCTCTAGTTGACGGGAACGTTCCTGCTTTGACCTCCTTAACGAAGGCGCTGATTGCCAAAGGAATCGTACCTTCAGTGCTCACAAAATTACGCACAAAACGAGGCAATTTTCCTTGAGTAATGCCGAGCATGTCATAGCAAACTAGGACCTGACCGTCACAGTTCTTGCCTGCCCCGATTCCAATCGTTGGAATGTTAAGTTTTGAGCTAACTTCTTTCGCTAAGGTACTTGGTATACATTCCAGAACAAGTGAACTAATACCTAAAGACTCAAGTAACAGAGCATCACTCAAAATTAACTCTGCTGAGTTTTCGTCCTTGCCTTGTATTTTGTATTCACTTGATTCGGTCACCTTCTGCGGCTGGAGCCCTAAATGTCCACAAATATTGATCTTATTTGAACATAAAACACGGAACACCTCTTCGTGTTCTTGACCACCCTCAATTTTGACCATATCCGCACCTGCATTGACTAAATTTTGAGCATTTATTAATGCCAACTCGCTGCTATCATAACTCTGAAAAGGCATATCTGCAATCACAAGTGCTTGTTGGCAGGAATTTGCCACAATCTCAGTGTGATATAGCATATCCTGAATATTAACTGAGCGTGTATTCTTGTGACCTTGAATTACCATTCCAAGAGAGTCACCAATCAGAACAACGTCAACACCACAATGATCAATTAATTTTGCTATTGAGGAATCATAAGCGGTCAAGCAGGTAATCTTTTCTCCCCTTGCTTTGAATAAGTATAAATCAGAATGTTTCATAATTTTTCAACGTCAGATGGTTCAATTCTTTCTAGTAGGCCTTTTAATGGACCTAGTAGAGGCAGCTTTAGTCCTGGTTCAATTTCTAACAAGGGCAACAATACAAAAGCCCGGTTGATAATTTCTGGGTGAGGAATGGTCAGTCTTTTAGTTGCCAAAACCTGGTCACCATATAGTAGTATATCCAAATCAATCGTTCTCGAACCCCACTTAACCTCCCTCACTCGGTGCTGATTGTCCTCAATCTCTTGACAAAAGTTTAACAAATCAAGGGCACTCAAGTCAGTTTCAATTTTACACACTACATTGAGGTAATTTGGTCCAGGCATATCCAGCAATGGTTTTGATTGGTAAAAACTTGAAACCGACATCAAAGTTGTCTCTTTAGCCTCACTTAATGCCTTCAAAGCCTTCTCTATTTGTTCTTTTGGTCCTTGTAAGTTAGATCCTAAACCTATATATGCTAGCAATGAATTATTGTTCCTATATGTTCACCTGAATACATCCTAGTTAAAATCTCTTCTTCCCTTCCCCAGGCAATATGGGTAGGCGTTTTAGATTCTGCTGCCTGCTTCGCAGCCATCACTTTTGAGTACATTCCACCAGAACCCAGAGAACCACTCGTTTTTCCGGCTACTCGTTCTAGTTTTTCGTCGTCAAAACGAATCTTATGAATCAAATTTGCTTCACTATTGTTGCGAGGATCTTCATCAAAAACACCCTTCTGATCCGTCAAAATAATAAGCCTGTCTGCACTAATTAGGTTCGCTACAAGGGCAGCTAAGGTGTCATTATCACCAAACTTAATTTCTTCAGTAGCAACGGTATCATTTTCGTTGATAACTGGGACTGTACCAAACTCTAATAAATTCTCTAATGTCGAGGATATATTTTCAAAGCGATTAGCATCGGTTAAATTATCTTGTGTCAGGAGTACCTGTGCTGTATGAATGTCGTGCTTTGCAAAAAGATATTCATAAGCTTGAACCAAGCCCATTTGGCCAACTGCAGCAGCTGCCTGTAGCTTATGAATGTCATTTGGTTTTTCTTCCCAGCCAAGACGCTTCATACCCTCAACAATTGATCCACTCGAGACCAGAATAATATCAATATTTTGGGCTTGTAAATCAACAATTTGTTCAACCCATCTCGCAATTAATTGTTTGTCGATTCCTTTGCCATTGTTAGTCAACAGCGCTGAACCAATTTTCACAACCCAACACTTATTTTTCATCATTTTCTCGCTCAATTAATTCAGATAATCCAAATACCAATGACTTACAACCAAAGCCATTTAATGCCGATATGTTAAACGCTTTTTCTTTGTATTTAACCTTTTTCACAAACTTATTGATGACCTTATTGATATTCTCCTTTTCAATCAGATCAACCTTGTTGATGGCGAGTATGCGAGGTTTGGTAAAAAGCTCTTCATCAAATTTCTTCAACTCTGACTCAATAGCAAGATAGTTATCTACAGGGTTAGAACCGTCAGCTGGCAAAATATCAACAACATGTAACAATATCCTTGCCCTTGAAAGGTGCTTTAAAAATTCAAAGCCCAGACCAGCACCTTCGCTAGCTTTCTCTATTAAACCAGGAATATCAGCCATCACAAAATGTTGTGAACCAGCTTTTACAACACCTAGGTTTGGGTGCAACGTGGTAAAGGGATAATCAGCAACTTTAGGTCGAGCTCCAGAGATTTGTCTAATAAGACTAGACTTTCCAGCATTAGGCATGCCCAAAAGTCCAACATCTGCCATCACATTCATCTCCAAGCCTATCTCTCTGATTTCACCAGGAGTACCTTGAGAGGTTTGTCTAGGGGCACGATTGATAGAAGACTTAAACCTCGCATTGCCTAAACCGTGAAAACCACCTTTTGCGACTAAAAGATCTTGTTCATGAGTAGTAATTTCACCAATCACTTCATCAGTCTCTAAGTCAATTACTTTTGTTCCCAATGGGACCTCAACATACAAGTTATCTGAAGATTTTCCACGCCTATCTTTACCCATGCCAGGTTGTCCGTTTTTAGCTCTATATAGGCGCTTATAGCGGAATTCACTGAGCGTATTTAAACCTTCTTGACCACGGAAAAAAATACTCCCACCGTCACCACCATCACCACCATCTGGGCCACCATCTGGGATGTATTTTTCACGACGAAAACTGAGGCAGCCCTCACCACCTTTTCCGGCCTCCACCCTAACGCTTGCTGAGTCTACAAATTTCATAAGTTCAATAGTTAGAATATCTCAATTAAGTTTATTTATTGTTCGACCACTTGGAGTCTTAACAAGCACCTAAAAAACAAAATAGACGCTATAAAAGTTACGTGAAAAAGCTATAATAGCAGGCAATTATTATACCTTTTTTCCTTATCAACTGCTCTGCACAAATAATGCAAATCGATATAACCTTAAAACGAAAGATAGGCCATTACAAGCATTAGATGAACAGATTCATATACACATTACTGCTTTACCTTAGTCTACCAATAGCAATCCTTAAATTAATAGCGAAAGAGCGAAAGAGCCCTTTCAGAAAAGCTAAACTCAAAAATCAGCTGGGCTTTGTCACTAAAACTTCAGGCAAGGTGATCTGGGTTCACTGCGTCTCGGTAGGAGAATTTAATGCAGCTAGGCCACTCATTGATAAAATATTAGACATCTACCCTGAACACAAGCTGGCAATTACCACAACCACCATTACTGGTGCAGGAGCAGTAAGGAATCATTACCAGGACAGGGTAATACACTATTTCTTCCCTTTTGATTTGCCCTTTATTGTAGGTTCTTTTGTTAATAAAATTAATCCTGTTGCTTGCATTTTACTAGAGACGGAAATATGGCCCAATCTTATAAATAATCTCAATAAAAAAGCTATACCTATCATGCTTATCAATGCCCGTCTATCAGAGCGCTCGCTCAATAAATATCAAAAATTTTCCTCCAAACTTGTTCAAAAAACGATTAATCAGTTGACATTGATAGGCTCTCAAAATAATCCCTCAAGTGAACGTTTTTTATCACTTGGTGCATTACCAGATAAGGTCGTCACTGTTGGTAATCTGAAGTTTGACAGCAACGAAAAAGATAATCCCAACACAACCCAGTCATTACAACAAATGATTGGTCAACGACGTGTTGTCGTTTTTGCAAGCACGCGCGAAGGGGAGGAGAAAAAAATTATACAAAGCTATATCAGCCTTAAAGAAAAATTTGATGCACTCTTGATTGTCGTTCCAAGACATCCTCAGCGTTTTGATGAAGTTTTTAATCTAATTGTTGAGAGTGGTCTTAAAGTGAAAAGACGATCGGACGGACTGGGATGCGATGAAAGCATTCAAGTGCTGCTCGGCGACAGTATGGGAGAATTGTTGTCATATTACAGTGTTTGTGATATTGCCTTTATCGGTGGTAGCCTTATAGATACTGGTGGGCAAAATATGCTGGAGGCAGCAGCAGCATCGAAACCGATATTGTTTGGGCCAAGTGTGTTTAACTTTGAAAAGATTGCACAGCTGTTCTTAGAAAAGGACGCTGCAATTCAGGTTGGTGACGCAGATGATCTTATGAAAACCATATCTACTCTACTTTTGGATGATACCAAGAGACAGAAACTTGGTGAAAATGCAAAAAACTCTTTTGAAAAAAATCGTGGAGCAGTAGACCGTTTGCTGAAATTAATAATACCTAATATAAGTTAAAGCATTTCATAAGACTGCTATTGAAAAAACTCTCTAACTTAAGCGCCTTCTTTTAAAT
>AFHY01000010.1 GCA_000213395.2 gamma proteobacterium SCGC AAA007-O20 | reverse complement strand
ATAGTAAATATATATAAAAAGTGAAGGGTTTCAATTCATTCTAGTGTACCCCGAGCGTACCCCAGCATTTATACGAAGGAGGGGTGAGGGCCCGAAGGCCCTCGAGGAGAATTGATGTTATTTCGTTAATAAAAACTTTGTTTATCGGCTGTTATATAATTTGTTTCAATTGAAGAGCACTAGTTCTAATATCATTAATTGATTTGCCTGGCTTATACAAACTTGAACCAATGCCGTAGCCAAAGACCCCAGCGTCCTTCCAGATGTTTATATTTTCAAAAGAAATACCACCAACAGCAAAAAGGGCTGTACTCATAGGTAATACAGCTTTAAGTTCTTTTATGCCCTGGGGTCCTATTAATGAAGCTGGGAACACCTTTAAAGCATCAGCACCAGCAGACAAGGCAGAAAAACACTCAGTGGCTGTGAATACCCCTGGATAAGAGCCTAATTGAAGTGCTTTAGTGTGGCGAATTATGGCTTCATTACAATTAGGAGATACTATAAATTTACCACCTGCACTAGCCACATCTTCAACCTCAGTAATTTTCGTGACTGTGCCCGCTCCAATAGTTGCCTGTTGACCAAATTCCTTTGTCATCAATTCAATCGACGTCAATGGCTCAGGTGAGTTCATTGTGACTTCTATTGATCGAATATCACACTCAATAAGTACCTCAGTTACAGCAAGCACTTCATTAGGGCGAATACCCCTAAGTATTGCGATAAGGTTATCCATTATTGCCCTTTTGTTCTGATCCTAAATATTTTTGCATCGAATTGAAGCCGTATTTCAAGCCAGAAAGTGTAATCTGGCTTGCATTGTGAGCAGAAGTTTCTACCTTCAACAAACTTAAAGCAATAGAATACAAATTATTGAGAACTGGCTCACCTATCAATTGAACATTCTGTTCTTTCAAATAGTCTTTGGCGCCTGCTAATTCTAGACCAATAATTAAACCTGATAGTTTGCTCCGGAGTGCCGCATGATCAATATTATGCATTAGGTCATCTGCTCTCAGCTTAAAAAAACTATTCGATAGAAGTTCAGGTGTCTTGAAACTAGAAAGCACACCTTCGGTAAAAGCATTATTGTCCCAACCATCTTTGTTAACACTGTAACGAATCATTGACTTATTGCTCATTAAATCGAATAACTCACCACTAATAAAAGTGCTGAATTTTTCAATTCTTCCATCTTTAATTTGAACCCACTTGCTATGTGTACCAGGAAGGCAAACAATAGCAGAGTCTATATCGCACAGTAACCCTGCCAATTGAGTTTCTTCGCCGCGCATCAAATCTATTTGTTTGAGATTAGCCACACCTGGAATAACATAAATCTTAATTCTTGAATCATTACAAGTAATTCTGACAAACTGCTCATAATCACAAGGTCTGCAAGGCGTTTTTTGAAAAGGCGTTTCAAGCCATCCATTTCTGGAACCCACCATACCACAAGCCAATACCGGAGTGACTTTCCCTGATTCTAGCCACGGATCAATAACTGTCAATAAGGCCTCCTCAAATTTTGCATCTTTAATTTTATTAATGCCATCTTTAGATGAAGCACTATCAAGTAAATTGCCCTCATCATTTAGAGCATAACATCGAAGATGAGTAATTCCCCAGTCAACTCCAATCCAGCATATATTTTGATTCATAACAGAATAATTAAGATAAGGATTGAGTCACTCTTTTTATCACTAGATAATCATTCAGTGCTAAATGAGAACAGTCACAACCAATTCCAGATTGCTTAATACCGATATGTGGTAAATCGATCCCATATTTAACACCATTGATTTGAATTTCTCCAAATCGCAACTTATTAGCGCAATTATCTGCAATGATTTGATCATCAGTAAAAATATAAGCAGTTAATCCTGCATCAGTATTATTGGCCTCATTGAGAACCTCATCATTATTATTAAAATTACAAATACTTATAACAGGGCCAAAGACCTCTTCTTTAAAAACACGCATAGATGGCTTGACATTATCAATAACTGTGGGTTCATAAAAATAACCATCATCTTTAAATTTATTTGGTTTTCCCCCACCATATAATAAATTTGCACCATTTTGAATAGCATCTTGTACAAGTTCAGTTACTCTTGAAAGAGCGGTGGCATCAATAAGTGGTCCCATATCAATATCCATGTCTTTATTGTGGCCAACAGTTATATTTTTTGCACGTTCAACTATCAAGTTAACTAGTTTTTCTTTAATACTATCTGCAGCAAAAATTCTGTTGGGTGTTACGCATATTTGTCCAGAATTACCAAACTTTAAAGCAGTAATAATATCTGCAGCCAACTCTAGGTTTGCATCATCAAAAACTATTACTGGGGCATTGCCACCCAATTCCATAGAGTATCTTTTAATAGTTGATGATCCCATTTTCATAATATGCTTACCAGTATTAATTGATCCAATCAAAGTAAGCAATGAAGGAATTGATGATGATGACAGAGTATCTCCCACTACTTCATCATCTCCACAAATAATATTCACAACACCTTTAGGTAAGCCGATTTTGGCGCATAACTCTCCAATTGCATAAGCTGAAAGAGGCGATTTATAAGAAGGTTTAATAATAATTGGGCAGCCCGCTGCCATTGCTGGTCCAATTTTAAAAGCTAAATTTAATAATGGAAAATTCCAGGCAATAAATGCTACGACAACCCCTACAGACTCTTCTTTTAATATATGCGTGTGTGTCCCATCTTTATCAGGGAGTAATTCTGGCTCTCGTTTTATTATTTCTTCAGAATAAAAAGTAAGACTATTAACTAGTGAATCAATATCTTCTTGAGTCGCATTCCAGGGCTTGCCCATTTCTAAATGAATACATTTACGTAGATGATCTTCATTAGCAACTACTTCATCACGAAGTTTTATCATCCAGCCAATTCTTTCTTGAACTGGTGTATTGGACCAGCCATCAAAAGCATTATTAGCAGCTTCTAGGGCCTGATGGGTTTCTTTCTCACTCGCCCAAGCTACAGATCCAATTCTTTTATTAGTTGCAGGGCAACAAACATCATATTGTTTTGAATTGCCGACAAGATTTCCATCTATGTACATTTTTTTTTCAAACATACCAATCTCCCATTACTAATAGTTAATTATTTGATTAAACTCAGCCAATTTATTTCTTCAGTGCTGAGTGTAAGAGAGCCTGCTTTAGTGTTAGTTATTACTTCCTCGGGAGACTCTGCTCCAACTAATGCAACTACTGGAAATTTTTGATTAATAACATAAGCTATAGCAATTTCATAAACAGATATTCCTTTTGTCTTAGCAAGGGAATTAGCTCTATCTTTTCTTTCAAAGTTATCTTCAGAATAAAAAACCCTTACTAAATCAGCGTCATCCGTGTAATTTATATTCCCTCTTGCAAAGAAACCACGACCAAGTGATGACCAAGCCACTAGTAAAAAATTATTTTTTTCAAACCAATTTTTATCATTTTGATCTGTTACAACTGTATCAGGCCAATATGGTTCATTGGCCAAAGCCAATGAAAAATGTGGACTTGATCCTTGCATTGGAGTTTTTTGATTATTATTTGCATAATCAATGGCCTCTTGAATTCTGTTTACATTCCAATTTGATGCTCCGTATCCACGTATACGTCCAGCTTTTATCTCTTCATCCAAGGCATCAACCAAGGGGCCAACATCTTGATTAGGGTCATCACGGTGAAACATCCATAAATCCAAATATTTCGTTTTCATTCTTTTAAGCGAACCGTCAATAGCTTTATGGATATACTCTGGATTAATTTTTGCACCGCCAGGATGTATTGGTGCGCAATATCCAGGAATCAGCCCTTTGCTAATAATAAAAACCTTATCCCTAACTCCAGGATTCTCCTCGAGCCAATCTCCAATAACCATTTCTGAATATCCATGCTCTTCTACTGAACCATAGACTTCTGCAGTATCAATAAAAGTACCGCCTTGCTTAATAAATTCATTTAATATAGAAAAATCTCTATCTTTTGAATCTGGATGAAAAATCATCGTTCCTAATCCAATAGTTGATATTTTTTTGTCACTGTTCGCAATTGAAAAATATTTCATTCTTCCTCCTTTTAAGATTATTTTCTAGATGCAGCACCGCGTGTTACAGCATCTAAAGTGACAGCTATTAGAAGTATGGCCCCTGAAAACATCAATTTATCAGCAGCTCTTGCGCCTGCTAAATC
The DNA here is from genome assembly GCA_000213395.2 of gamma proteobacterium SCGC AAA007-O20. Classification (GTDB taxonomy): domain Bacteria; phylum Pseudomonadota; class Gammaproteobacteria; order PS1; family Pseudothioglobaceae; genus Pseudothioglobus. The sequence continues at coordinate 26,929 of AFHY01000010.1, read as the reverse complement.
CAGTCCATTGCCAAGAGATCCAATTACTAAAGCCCCTAGTATGGCGTTCCAAACACTTCCTCTTCCGCCAAATAAAGAAGTTCCTCCTATTACTGCTGCTCCAATTGCTTCAAGCAACAAGGGTCCTCCTGCAAATGCATTAAACGATACAGAGGCATATCTTGATGCACCAATAATCCCGCCAACAGCCGCCATGAAGCCAACAAGTGCGAATGCAGAAATACGCATATACTCAATGGATATACCGACTCGTCTAGCTGATTCTAAATTACCACCAACTGCAAACATGGCTCTTCCATAGGAAGTCGAAGTGGTTAACCATCCAAGAAATCCTGTGATGCTTAATAGAATAATAATTGTTAGTGGCACACCTCGATAAGCATTAAGTATTAAGGTCGCTGTGAGTACCAAAGTTGAGAAAAATATAAATTTAATAATCGATACATATAATAAGTCATTATCTAAATTTTTTGCATTTCTAGCCCTTCTATTGTTCCAGATGGCTAATCCAAAAATGATGATACCTATGGCGGCCAATATTAATCCTATACTGTCGGGTAGTGTGGTTGTAGTGAGGCCACGAATAAATGGATCACGAACATTTATTGCGCCGTGAATGCCTAAAATTTTCATCATTAAACCTTGGAACCCCAGTAGTCCTGCTAAAGTAACCACGAAGGATGGGACTCGAAAATAAGCAATAATTGTCCCCATAATTCCACCTAATAAAGCACCTGCACCCAATCCTGCTAAACAAGCAATAGGTGCAGACACACCCATTTTCGTAGAGAGTACTGCAACAATTGCTGCACAAACACCTGCAACAGTGGCAATAGATAAATCAATATCTCCCATTAATAAAACAAGAGTTACCCCAACTGCTAAAGTTCCCACAACTGCACTTTGCATAAATAAAAAATAAAAATTCCGTGGGCTTAAAAAAACTGGTTCTACAATCCCAAAATATACCCAGATAGCAATTAGAGCTAATAACACAGGTATAAAACTTCCAAGTTGAGTTTCTCTCAAATAGCCAATTTTTTCTTGCATATTTTTAAGCATCACTCACCCCTCGTTATAGAACTGACAACCTGGTCAGGTGTTGTATCTTTGGTATCAAATACACCAATGTTTTCTCCTTGTCGCATAACAGTAATGCGGTCACATACTTCAAATATATTGTTTAAGTTATGAGAGATAAGAACCACCGCATGATTAGTCTCTCTTAATCTTTTTACTAGTTGCAACACCTCTTTAGTTTGAGAAACACCCAAAGCTGCAGTTGGTTCGTCCAGTAAAACTATTGTGGAATCAGACTTAGTTGCTCTAGCAATAGCAATTGATTGGCGCTGTCCACCTGAGAGAAAACCAATTTTTGTTCTCATTGAGGTTATTGTATGAACTTTTAATTTTCTAAGAGCTGCTTTTGTTTGCTCTTCCATGGATAGATGATTAAGAGGTCTTAATGCTCTAGGAATAATCTTTAAATTATCTAAGTATCGAATTTCATTTCCCAAAAATAAATTTGCTGTTACATCCAAATTTTCACATAGAGCTAAGTCTTGATATACTATTTGAATGCCCTTGCGTGATGCGTCATGAGGTGAATTAATCTTAACTTCTTCTCCATCAATAAAGAAAGCACCACTATCGCACAACTGTGCACCTGAAATGGCTTTCATTAATGTTGATTTTCCTGCGCCATTGTCTCCCACCAAGCCCATTACTTCACCTCGTCTTAGTTCAAAATTGACATCATTCAATGCATCAATACCACCAAATTTCTTCATAATGCCTTGAGCACTGAAATGAATTGGGTTAGTTTGTTCAGATGAGGTATTTTTCAACGGGTTAATATTATTATTGTTCATAAATATTCGTTAATACTTTAATGTCAACAAAGTGCTTTCAAGCCTGTTGAAAAAAATGAAATGACTATGATTAAGCCAGGGAGTTATCCCTGGCTTAATATGTTTACTACAATTATATTACTTATTTGAAAGAATTACTAACTACTACAAAAAGCGGTAGCACCAGCAGTTCCTTGACAAACATCTTCCTTAGTAATGGAAGAATCATGCTCAATTACATAAGCAACACCTTCTTCACCAACAGCGTTATAGAATCCAACTGGTACCATCGGAACTTCTTTGCCAGCAGAGTTCGCTGGTGAAGTACCAACTACGATTCCATCCAATGAATCACCATTAACAAGAGCTATAGTAGCTTGAGCGGTTGATAACATCATCAGATTAAAGTCTCTCCAAACGCTTTGAGTCATTTCACCAGTTAACATCATTTGTAGTGCTGCAACTGTGCAGTCCAAACCACTAACAGGCACTTGACCTGCCATGCCTTGCTCTGCTAGAGATGCAACTGCAGCTCCCGCATTACCATCGTTAGACGAAACTACGCCTTGAACATTGTTGTTCAATTTAGTAAGCGCTTGGTCCATTGATTGTCTTGCTACGGCTGGATCCCAACCTTGCGTCCAATTTTCGTAACCAAGAATGCGTTCACCAGATTGGAATAAAGATTCAAGAACATCCATTTGACCATCTGCAATTGTAGGTGCATTAGGATCGGTAGGTGAGCCTTTAAGCATCACTAAAACATCTCCAGGTTGAGTGTTGGCAACAATATGTGCTGCTTGTGCTCGGCCTGAAGCCCTCAGATCAGCTTGAACCCAAAAACTAGTATTTTGAGACTGAATCATACGGTCGTATGCAATGACTGGAACTCCTTCTTCAGCACCCATATCAGCAATTATAGCTGCAGCTTCTCCATCAATTGGAATCACCACAAGAACTTTTGCTCCTTTTGATAAAGCTTGCTCTGCTTGACGTTGTTGAGTTGCTGTATCATTATTGGCGTTAACCACTTGTACTTCGATATTGGGTGCCATTTCTTGCATATGCTTTACGAAAAATGCTGCATCTTGACTCTCCCATCTAGGATTCACATTTTCCGGAAGCAAAAGAGTAACCATATCACCAGCATAAGAAATACCAGTATTCATAACTCCAGCTGTTGCAATAATTACAACAGACAGAAATTTTGTATATTTACTCGATTTCATTTTATTTACCTCCTATTATTATATTTAAGCCTGAAATGGACGAATCCAATACAGGATTTACCCCCGAAATGAACGAATCCATTCCAAGTTCGGTTCAACTCCCAAACCAGGTCCGTCAGGAATTTTGACAAAACCTTTATTTTTGGAAATTTGAATCTCTATATCTAATGGCTCAACAAGTAAGTCATCTACAAATAAGTTTTTTGTTGTATCAAACTCTAACATTGGTTCACGGGGAAACAAGCCTCCGGGAACTGGTGGCATAGCAGCCAATAGATGTAAATTAGTGGCAATAGATAGTGCCGATCCCCATACATGGTTTACTACCGGCACAAAGTTAGTATGTGCCATAGATAAAACTTTTAAGTATTCTGAGATACCCCCCATAGAGCATACTTCCGGTTGAGCTATATCAACACAATCGTTATCAAACAAATGGCGCCAACCCCATCGGGTAAACTCTGCTTCACCACCTGCAATATTGGTTTTTATCTGGTTACGTAATCTGCGATAACCATTATAATCTTCTGGTGCTACTGGCTCTTCAAACCAGTAAACGTCTAGTTCGTCAAGTGCATGACCAACATATAATGCATCTCCAACAGAGTAACAATGATTAGCATCTACCATAATTTGATAGTCTTTACCTACCGTTTTGCGAAGTTCTTGGACTAGTTGAATATCGTTTTTTACACCAAGACCAACCTTCATTTTAGCGGCTAAATATCCTGCCTCTTGAATTGCAGCTGCCTCGTTCCTGATAACTCCCAATTGATTCGCCAGTTTTCCCGGATGAAGCATCATGCCGTAACCATATACAGGAACCTGATCACGAAACTTGCCACCTATAAGTGCGTGTAGAGGTTGGTTGGTAATCTTTCCAGCTAAATCCCACAAAGCAATGTCAACCCCAGACAATGCCTGAATGGGCATACCTTTTTGACCATGGTCACGAAGATTATTATAGATTTCATGCCAGATAACTTCTCTTTCTATTGGATTTCTACCCAACAACATAGGCTGGATAACCATCTCAATAATAGCCTTATTGGCTTTGGCTATATTGCCAGGGCCAAAGCATTCCCCCCAACCTGTTAAACCTTCATCGGTGGAGACTTCTACCAGATGAACAGAACGTTGATCGTAGTACGCTTGTGAATAACCAATTTCATTGTCCAACTTGTAAGATAAAACATGGCTTTTAATTGCGGTAATTTTCATGTATGAATAAATGATGTATTAATAAAGTATTATGTATTTAAACATATGATGTTTGAATAATCAAGTAATTTATTAAAAATATTCTCTTTGTATAGAATTAAGAGTCAATATGCATTGCCTAGCCTCATGCATATAGTTGTATGTGATATTAAAGACTGTAGGATTGAGTAGTAGTCAGTAACTGCGAAAATAGCAGCGAGGGTTATATAAATTATTTTTTTGGGGTATTAATTTGTTTTTTTAATCGATGTCCTGCATCACCCAATAGACTTTCCATCCTTGCTTCAGCCTTATCAGCATCTCTTTGAATAATAGCATCAGCTACTTTCCTGTGGAATAGAATTGATTCTTTGTTTTTACGAGGATCTTTATTTGTTAGTCTGATTGAACTGAGTAAGGCCGAAAAAATTAGTCCTTCCATTGCCCGCATGATTTCATTATTTGAAGCTCGGAATATCGCCCTGTGAAATAAAGCATCAGCGATCACAAAGTCCTCAATTGAAGATTGTTCTTCTTCCATCCGAGTTTGAGCTATTTCTATTTCGGCCAACTGTTTGTCTCTTCCATGTTCGCAAGCCCAACGAGCAGCTTTAGGCTCAATTATTAATCGCACCTCCATTAATTGTCTTAGAAACTCACGATCAGGAGGAGATGATAAATGCCATGCCAATACATCATTGTCCAACAAACCCCATTTTGTCCTTTCTTGAACACGTGTTCCAATACCTCTTCTTACTTCTAATAAACCCTTACCAACAAGAATCTTGACTGCATCTCTAACAACAGATCGACTTACACTAAAGCGCTCGCTTAACGACATCTCATCTTCTATTAAGTCGCCTGGCTTATAGTTACCTGATACAATTCTACGACCTATTTCACGTGACACCTGTACTGCAGTACTGTGTGCAAGACTATCTGTTTCCTTAAGGTCATAGTACATTAATTCACTCATAAGACAATTATAATCATATGATGTTTAAAAAATAAAGTATGTTTGAAAAAAATCATGATTTATTTGAAAATAAGATTCAGTAACAACATGAACCTAGTTAAATTCAAAATTCCATTTGATGTGTGAGGAATAGCTAAGCCTAAATCACTTTATTGGCATACCATTGAGCAAAAGTTGCGACATTTGCCTCCATTAATGTTGAGAATTGTCCCTGGAGAGAAGGGGAGTTATGAAGACCCTTCTGTTGATTTTCTAGTGCGGTAATGTCTTCATCCAGCGCTTCATCAAGGCGCTGATAATAAGCTTGAGATTTTTCTTTAAAATCAGGAAGCTCTGTTGTATTTTTTGGAAAGCAGATACTTTGTCTAACCTGACAGCGCTCTGAGGTAATTGGATTAGCTTCGTAAACCCAAATTGCTTCTTGGCCTGCTGCAAAAGTCATATTTGGAAAAATCCAACTATATCGAGCTCCAAGACTCCAAGGCTCATCTAAATTTGCCATTTTTGGCAAAGCATAAAGTTGCTGAGCTTCTAGTAATGCCCCTGTGCCCGCAGTGAGTCCAAATTGACTAGCGTAATCTCCGGTTGTTTTATCTGATTCTTCAGGCTTACAGTAAAGGTTATCAATACTGTTTCGATGGACATTATTCAAATGATAGTATTCATTAAAAACATCTAAAAATGCTTTCCAATTACACTGCACCTCAAAAACTTCACGCCTAGTTGTAATTAATTCATTCAATGACCAAGGCTGATGCAATTCGGAAAAATCACCAAGTTGAGTATCTAAATCTGTTGGTTGATTTCCAAGAAAAGCAAAAAGAAACCCCTGTATTTCTTTTAAGTTATATTCAATTAAGGAGTGCTCTGAAAAATCAAAATTAGAATTTTCTGACATTGTTTTAGCAAACTTTAAACTGCCATCTAGTGCGTATGTCCAGCCATGAAAAGGGCAGCTAATTACCTGACATTGTCCTTTACCATCCAACAACTTTGAACCTCTATGCCGACAAGTGTTTGCAAATAATCGCAATATTTTGTCTTGATCACGTATCAAAAGTAAGGTTTGTCCACAGAGCTCAAACACTTCATATTCTCCAGGAAGCTCTAATCTATCAACTCTTCCCAATCCAAGCCACTGGTTGGCAAAAATAAGCTTTTGCTCTTGAATAAAGACTGAGTCCTCCCAATAGCATTCAAAAGGTAGGCTTAGTCTTTGTATAGGTGATAACTTACAAAGCTTTATACGCTCTAGTAATTTTTGCTCTATTCCTTCGCTATTCTTCATTTTAAGCACTCTTAATTGTTAGCTTTTAATTAAGCTTCAATGGGAGGATTATATTTCAATTCAAAACTAGTCAAAGTCCAAATTTCGTTTGATGTGTGAGTGAGGTTATATTAATACATAGCCAAGAGCAATGAGCCTCCCCCAGGGGGTGTCAAAGTGTGAATAAATATGCGAGGGAGGGTGGATATTTATCTAATCTTTATCAACAGGAAACTAATGTTCTTGTAAGTCATTGATTTTCCTACATAAATAGTAGATTTATATTACATACATATTTAGTTTGATGGTTTTTTGATAGTAAATATCTATCTAGAGATAGGGTTTACAGGGGTATTCTTATCTAATCCAACTGTGTACCCAGTGTGTACCTGAACATTTATTGGATATACACTAAACCCCTGAAACCCTTACTGTGTATGGTGGTTATGGGTGGACTTGAACCACCGACCCCAGCATTATGAATGCTGTGCTCTAACCAGCTGAGCTACATAACCAAAAGAGCGACCATTATCGAAATATTTTAATAAAAAGTCAAGACAAACTGCCAAATAAGTAATTGATTAATATCATTCACATTTCATTAACTAGTTTTTCAATATAAAATTTAGTGATGTCTTGTATTACAGTTATGCTCTAAATGGCAAAGTCAAATCTTAAAGTTGCTCTTACTGGAGGTATTGCTTCAGGGAAAAGTCAAGTCAGCGCCCTTTTAGAAGGTCACGGTTGTTTCATAATTGATTTAGATGTTATCGCAAGAGAAGTGGTAGAACCAGGTACCGCCGGTCTTAACGAATTAATAGAAAATTTTGGCAATTCTATTTTGTCAAATGATGGAACGCTTAACCGTAAATATTTGAGAGATGAGCTGTTCAAAAAAGGACGCAATCGAGTACTCATTGAGCAAGTCCTACACCCAAAAATTCTACAAAAAATGAAAGCCGCTATGGACGCATGTACACAAGGCATCGTTATTGTAGTTGTCCCACTTTTAGTGGAAAAAAACCTTTGGCAGCCCTTTGACAGAGCGATTGTGGTCGACTGTGAAGTTGACAATCAAATCAGTCGGCTCATGACTAGAGAAAAAATTGATCAATCAAAAGTAGAAGCCATGTTGCTTGCACAAGCTAGCCGAGAACAACGCCTTCAACTGAATGATCACCTACCAACTGATATTATTGGAAACAATGCAAAGATTGTCGACTTAGAGGGAAAAGTAGCCAATCTATATCAAAAGCTTGCCTCTCTCCTATAAATAAATTTGAGAATCAGCTTATTAGAAATTACTCATTTCTAATAAGAGGATAAACCTTTGGACTAAAAATATTCTTATTGGCGATAACTATCAGAATAAACGCAACTACAGCTGTCGCTAATACGATCCATAGTGTTAATGTAGAATCAAAAGTCCAATCCAAACCTAATGTATTTTCAACGACAAAATAAGAGCCTACAACAGCGACAGTTATGGCAAAAAAGACTAAAGTTAAATAAATAATAACAAACTCTAAAGTCATGGCCTTTAATATGGTTGGAAAATTTACACCCAGTATTTTATAAATTAGATTGTTGTATTTCCTAAAAGTGGTTTGAACCAATACTGCACTAACAATCACAATAAGTCCAATAACTATAACAACCAAAGATATACCAGTCACTGCTATAAAAATTTTATTCAACACTTCACTAACTTTAGATAATATCCTATCAATCTTGATAGCTGAAATGTTTGGAAATTCTTTAACAACCTTTGATTGAATTTCATCAGTTGAAAAATTAGACTTAAGCGTTCCAACATACTCAAATGGAAGTTTATTAGCAAAAGCCTGATTAATAATAATTGCAAAATTAATAGAAATGTCACGATAATCAACCTTCCTAAAATTCTTTACAACACCAGTAACATCTCTACCTAGAATATTGAGTGTAATTTTGTCACCAATCTCCATCCCTAAATCAAATGCTGCACGACTATCCATCGAGATAAACATTTGATCAGTTATCCCAGGTTCCCACCATTCACCTTTCACTATAGGATTGTCCTCACTAGGCTTTTCTAGCCAAGATATCCTCCTATCACCCTGAACAATCCATGAAGATCGATTATCTGGGGAAACAATAGTCTCTATTGGAATGCCATTAATTGAAATGAACGAGGCGCCCGCCATCGGCATGAATTCAAGTTCAACTTCAGGATCTAATTTTCTAATAAGGTTCTCCAAGTCATTTTTCTCATCTTTGTTAATACTGACAAAAAACACGTCGGGCGCAATAGAAGGAATACTTTGTGAAATTTCTGTTTTTAAATTATTTGCTACAAAACTAATGGTTAAAAGTAAAGTCAGTCCTATCCCTAGAGAGATTGTCATAATAGGCGCTAGTGATTTTTTAGCTACAATATTTCTATATGCAATCTTATAGCTATTATTTGAAAAACTAAAAGATCTCTTCAAAAAGAATATCAATAATCTTGATACTCCGTAAAAAATAAATATAGTTGCGAAAAATGCAAAGAAATACACTAAGGTGAAAAACTGTTGCTGTGTTTGTAAAACAAAATAACAAACCAAAACTGCTATCAATATAACTAAATAAAAAATATTCTTGGTTGAAAAATGAAGGCTTACTGGTTGAAACGTATTGCGAAAAAGAGCGACTGCTTTAATTGAGTTGATTGAGTAGAGCGATGGTATTGAAAAAATTAAAACCACCAACAAGCCAATAAAAGCAATGTTTAAATAACTCAAAATACTGAAGGTTGGTTGCAGTTCAATACCGTAAGCTTGAGGAATTAAACTGTTTGCTAATATTGGGCTCAACACGCCAATAAAGTAAGCCAAAATTGAGGTCAAAATTAGTATAAGAATAATCTCGTAAAAATATATAAGTTGGATTACTTTTGAAGAGAATCCAAGTGACTTTTTTACTGCTATGCTAATATTTCTTTGATTAACAAAGGACAATAAAGTATTACTAATTCCAATCCCCGCAATAATCATTGCACTAACAGCAACTAAATTTAAGAAGTTTGAAAAATTGTCTATTGCGCTGCGAAGACTTTGAACACTGTCTTTGGGGAGTCTAGTTTCAACAGTTTTATCACCAGTAAAGAGTGATTCTATCTCATTAATTATTCCTTCAGTAGTTTTATCTGGACTTATTTTCAGACGATAGTGGTTATGCAAGAAACTACCACCAGTCTTTAGATTAAATTTGTCAAATTGAGCTTTATTAATAATTGCAAATTCACCAAAAACAGCGCTCTGAGCTATATCTGGGACTGAAGAGATTACCCCTCCAACTGCAAAATTCTGCCCCATAATTGTGACATCATCACCAACATTAAGTTGCAGTTGGTTTTGAATATTTTCATTAATTAAAACTATAGGTTTTGCTTCACTTAGAAATAATTTTTGAGCGGCATCTTTTGGTGTAGTTTTCATAACCCCATATAAAGGATATTGGCTGTCCACTACTCTCAATTGAGTAAAAACTGGAGTGTCGCCTTGTTTTGTTAGCATTGTCCCAAGTTCAATCATCTCGCTAATTTGGCCTAGTTGAGCTAACCTCTCAAGAGTGTTAGTAGATAAGGGCTCAATGCCACTATTTATTTGAATATCACCGCCTAGTAATTCTTTTGAATTAGCCTGGATTTCCTCATTCATAGATTGTTTGATTGAGAATGTTAATGACAGAAGCAACAGACTAATAAATAGCGTCGTGCTGATTACCCAGAGTTTTTTGTAACTCCGACTTATATCCCTCATCGCATAACGATGAATAAAAGAAAGTTGTGGATAATTAAGCAATGTTCCCATCATTTAATTCAATAATTCGGTCACAGCGTTGTGCCAATGAAGTGTCATGTGTAACCAGAACAAGTGAGGTTTTACTTTTTTTCGTGTAGTCTAAAAGTAGCTTCATCATAATTTTAGAGTTTTCACCATCTAGGTTGCCAGTTGGCTCATCCGCTAAGATGATTTTAGGTTTATTAATCAAGGCGCGAGCAATGGCAACTCTTTGTTGTTCGCCTCCAGAAAGTTCGCTTGGCAAATGGTTAATTCGATGAGAGAGACCAAACTCTCCCAATAGTTCTTTGGCTTCGTTATCTAAATCATATTTTTGATTTGCTTCCAATGAAAGTAAAACATTCTCGATGGCCGTTAGATTTGGAATTAAATAAAATGACTGGAATACAATTCCAATATTTTGTCGCCTTATTTGCGACAGATCATTTTCTTTAAGATTGGTAATCTCTTGATCATAAATCTTAATAGAGCCATCTGTTGATTTTTCTAATCCCGCAGCGAGCATTATAATTGATGTTTTTCCGGAACCACTCGGACCGACTATTGATACAGTTTCATCGGAATTCACCGAAAAACTAATACACTTTAATACCTTTATCAGTTCATTACCTAAACCGTATTCTAAGGAAACATTACTAAATTCTATAGCTGCACTCATTTCTTCAAATACCATATAATAAACAGCCGATGATTATCTCAAAAAATAAAGGGTTTCAGTCATTATTCTGTTTATTTTTATTATTCATAATATCTCTCAATACTCTTGCTGCAAAACAAATCACAATTATGCTCTATGGCGACAGTCTCATGGCTGGTTATGGCTTAAATCAAAACGAAAATTTATCTTCAGCATTGACTGCAAAATTCAACCTTAAAGAGACTGCAGTTCTAATAATTAACGCAAGTATATCTGGCAACACCACAAGTAATGGTCTAGCTAGATTAGACTGGTCTCTTGGAGAAAGCCCAAATATAGTTATATTGTGTCTAGGTGCGAACGATATGTTGCGTGGTATAGATCCTAAATATATCAAGGAAAATCTCAATACTATGATTTCAAAAATCAATGAAAGTGGTTCAAAAGTTATACTTGCTGGGATGCGCTCGCCGAAAAGCATGGGGGGGATTTATCAACAAAGGTTTGATCAAATGTATAGAGAAATTGCTGAAGAACATGACTTGACTTTTATGCCTTTTTTGCTTGAAGGCATAGCCTTGGAAAAAAAATTCTTACAGAATGATTATAAACATCCAAATGCTTTGGGAATCCAGGTGATGGCTAATAATTTATATCCATATATACTAGAAAGCATGAATCTTTTATAAGTTTCTTTACAGAACTAAAAGCCTACTTTATGTATAAGTTATTTGATTATAAGACGCTCGACTACTTTCCCGCCTTCTAAGTGTGATTCAATAATTTCATCAATATCTTCTTCGTCAATATATTGATACCAAACATCATCAGGATAAACCACAGCCACGGGTCCGTGCTCACAGCGGCCTAAACAGCGAGATTCGCTAACACCAAAACGACCTTCACCCAGCGTCGAATTCTCGCGACAACGATCCTTGGCATAACGGTAGAGTTCTTTGGCGCCATTTTGTGAACAGCACTGCTTGCCATTAGTGCGAATATTGTTACAGAAAAAAATATGGTGTTTGTAAAAGTTACTCATAAATCTATGGCTCTCTTGTAGCATTGTTTTTTGTCAATGCCGGTAATTTTAGAGGCTAGCTTGGCCGCTTTTGATGCACCCATTTCAGCGCAAAGAATGGGCAACAGAGAATCCAATTGGGTCTCAGCCTCTGTTATATCTATTTTATCATTTGCTGAAATCAATATCACAAATTCCCCTTTCTGGTGGCTCTGGTCAATATTAAGGTATTTAATTAGATTTGAAATTGAGTCTGTCTGAATTGTCTCGAATGCTTTGGTTAACTCCTTAGCAAGGCAGACTTCTCGACTATCCCCAAATATTTCATACATGTCAGTTAATGTCGCTAATATACGCTTAGGAGATTCGTAAAAAATACTTGTTTCAGCTCGACCAACAAGACTTTTTAATAGTTTTACTCTTGCAGTTTGCTTGCTTGGCAAGAAACCTAAAAAAGTGAAGTTGTCACTTGCCAAACCTGATGCAGATAAAGCAGTAATTAGTGCGCTTGCACCTGGAATTGGAACAACTCTTAGACCTTCTTTTTTTGCTTGAGCCACTAAAAAATAACCAGGATCACTAATAAGTGGTGTACCTGCATCGCTTATCAAGGCAATGGATTTACCAGAATGGAGCTCATCAATGATAGCTTTCGTTTTTTCTCGTTCGTTGTGTTCATGAAAAGCGCGAATGGGCTTTGCAATATTTAAATGTTTCAATAGTTTTTTACTGTGTCGAGTGTCTTCTGCTAAGATAATATCAATACTTTTTAGAATTTCAACAGCCCTAAATGTAATATCATCTAAATTACCAATTGGTGTGGCGACAATGAAGAGTATTCCTGTCATATATTTAACTTAAAACCAAGATTAACATTAGATTAATTGAAAACAAACATCATTATGCTTGATTAATTGATTAATTATCAAAATTTATCTGTTGGTTTGGCTTTAATATCATTAAATCTGCTTTAAAATATAATTAAAGTTAATTTGAAACTGTGCCTCTTAGTAGGCAAGGAGTAATAGTGAAAAAAGTAATACTGTTATGTGCCTTATTAGCTTCATCATATATCTTATCTTCGTGTTCACCACTAGCTCAGGGTGCAGCCGCTGTAACTACGGTTGCTACGATGTCAAATGATCGTCGTAGTGCAGGTGAAATTCTTGATGACAAAACGATTGACTTGAGTCTTAGTAGCATTGTCAGAAAAGATACAATACTTGAAGATATGCATATTAACTTCATGGTCTACAACAAAGCTGTACTAATGGTCGGTGAGTCTCCAAGCGCTGAAGCAAGAGATTACCTCGAAAAACAAATCAAGAGAAATGCACCAAGAATAAAGCAACTCATTAATGAAGTTGAAGTGATGCCAAACAGTGGTTACTTATCGAGAGCTAAAGATGGAATCATTACTGTACAGATTGAGACATTATTTCTAGACCAAGAAGTTTTTCATCCAACCCATGTTCATCTCATGACTGAGAGAAGAACAGTATATCTAATGGGATCAGTCACTAAAAGAGAAGCAGAGCATGCAACCAATCTAGCCACCAGAGCAAAAAATGTTGACAAGGTCGTTAAACTATTTAACTACTTATTGGTACGCCCTGCAAAAGAAATTGAGAGAGATAATAAAAGGAAAGCAGAAGCAAAAAGGAAAGCAGAACTTGATTCTAAAAGGGCAGAACTCGAAGCTGCACAATCAGCACTTCAGCAACAGATTGAGGAACTGAACGCTAACTAAACTCCTTTATCGGACTAAAAGTGTGTCGGTGAATACCTTGAATAGGCCCGTATTTTGACAAAGCTAGGATGTGTTTCCGAGTGCCATAACCTTTGTGTTGAGCAAAACCGTATTGCGGATATTGAGAATCCAACTCTCTCATTTGCCGATCTCGAGTCACTTTTGCGATGATAGATGCTGCTGAAATTGTTGACTCACTCAAGTCACCTTTGACGATTGCTATACAGTTAGCGATGCCTGGGCAATGATTACCATCTACCATAACATTGAAAATAGTTTTACCCCTGTACTTAGAATATTCTTCCTGTAAATCAATAATAGCTCTCTTCATTGCCAGCATGGTTGCTTGCAAGATATTAATTTGGTCAATCTCAATACTGCTTGCCTCGGCCACAGACCAGTCGCATTGGTCAGTAATCTGTTGATAGAGTGAATCACGTTTTTTTTCGCTCAGTTTTTTTGAATCTGTTAAGCCGTATAGATGAAAATCGGGCGGTAAAATTACGGCTGCAGCAACGACACTTCCCGCTAATGGGCCTCTTCCGGCTTCATCAACGCCTATGGTGCTCAAATCAGAGTTATGCTTAAATTGCTTTGAAACCAATGTCAGTTCGGTAGTAGGCGCCTTGCCAGTCAACTTTTTCTAGAAACTTATAGGCTTTTGTTTGCGCTTGCTGAATATCTTTACCTAACGCAGTTGCACACAAAACTCGTCCACCATTACTATAGATATTATTGTTGTTTAACTTCGTACCTGCATGAAAAATCTTGGTATTGAACGAATCATTTGGAAGTTCAATTTTTTCGCCCTTGGCATATTTTTCTGGATAACCATCGGCTGCCATTACAACTCCCAAACAGGCCCTTTCATCCCACTCAACAGCAACTTCATCTAACCTACCTTGTGTGGCAGCAAGACAAAGTGAAGCAAGATTAGATTTCAAGCGCATCATAATAGGTTGTGTTTCTGGATCACCAAATCTGCAATTGTATTCCAATACTTTTACCTCGTTACTCTCATCAATCATCAATCCCGCATATAGAAAACCAGTGTATGGAACACCTTCTGATGCCATTCCATCGACGGTAGCTCGAATCACTGTATGCATCACATTTTCAAAAATAGTTTCACTAACAATTGGCGCAGGTGAATAAGCTCCCATGCCTCCAGTGTTCGGTCCTTTATCTCCATTATCTCGAGCCTTATGATCTTGTGAGGTTGCCATTGGAAGAATATTTTTTCCATCTACCATAACAATAAAGCTTGCTTCTTCGCCAACTAAAAACTCCTCAATTACAACACGTGATCCAGCGTCACCAAAAAGATTTCCTTGCAACATATCGTGAATAGCATCAATTGCTTCTTGTTCTGTATTAGCAATAATAACACCCTTCCCTGCTGCCAAACCGTCGGCTTTAATAACTATAGGGGTACCTTTTTCCTGAACATAATGTATGGCTGATTCCTCTTTGGTAAATACTTGATAAAAGGCAGTAGGTATCTTATTTCTATACAAGAAGTCTTTACAAAAAGCCTTCGAGCCCTCTAATTGAGCAGCAAGTTGGGTGGGGCCAAAAATAGCCAACCCTTGAGCTCGAAAGTCATCTACAATACCAATCACAAGAGGAGCCTCTGGGCCAACAATTGTAATATCGATAGCTTCACTTTTGGCAAATTCTATTAGTACTGGAATATCTTCAGAGTCTATCTCAACATTTGATATTTTGTGCTCTAAGGCTGTACCTGCATTTCCCGGTGCAACAAAGACATGCTGAACTTCTTTAAAGCAAGCACACTGCCAAGCTAGGGCATGTTCGCGTCCTCCTGAGCCGACTACCAAAACCTTCATAATATTACCCTTGTATTTTTTCAACCTAATCGATCAAAGGTCGTCATGGTTACAAATTATAATCTAGCAAAATATAGTTGCTAAGAAAATATAAAACAAAGTCAATGATTGTAAGATGATTATTACTTATTTAAATTTTCAGAACTTCATCTACGCTTATACAAATAGCCGTTTAGGCAAGATTTCAGACATTAGATTGCTTTCTCCGATACCTAAAAATTGTTCATTGTGATCATACAGCTTAAGCTTTTGAGAAGAACTAAAACCTAGATATTCAATTTTCTTACCCAGTCTAATATCACTCGTTTGCTCTGAATCTAAATAAACACTTTCAAGGTTTGGTATCATTTCATCCGCACTTAAGATAACTGAATCAAGAGACTCAATGTTTTGCTCTTTAAGTTTTGATAATTGATCATAGGTTTTACTTTCACTGAGACCAAGATGAGCAAACCCTGTACGCCTTAACTCAATAACATGTCCGCCACACCCCAGAGATTTACCTATATCTTCAACCAAAGTCCTAATGTAGGTGCCTTTAGAACAAAACACCTCTAAGCTTACAACTGCATCGTCGAGATCAAGGTAATTGATTTCGTGAATAGTCACAGGTCTTGAAGATCTTTCAATCTCGATACCTTTTCTTGCAAGCTTATACAATGGAGTGCCGTTTCGTTTCAGTGCCGAATACATTGGTGGAATTTGATTAATATCTCCTATAAACTTCAACAAAGTGACTCTAATAGAGCTTTCATCAATGCCTTGAGTGGAACCAAAGTCTACTATCTTACCTTCTGAGTCACCTGTACTACTAACTTGGCCTAACTTGGCACGAACAAAATAGCGCTTATTGTCATCAAGTAGAAATTGCGCCACCTTGGTAGCCTGGCCTAAACAGATAGGTAACAAACCACTTGCGAGTGGATCTAGGCTACCAGTATGCCCGGCCTTGTTCGCTCCAAATAAGCGCTTAACCTGCTGTAAAACATAGTTTGAACTTCTACCACTAGCCTTGTCCAGTAAGACTACACCGCTAATGTCTCTAACTTGTTGATTGCGTTTAGACATAGAAGGTAAATAATTCAAAGTTTACTGAGAAGATCGTCTATCCTAGCCCCTGTATTAGGAGCCGTATCATAAATAAAACTCAGTGTCGGTGTGTGCCGCAAATCCAAGGCTTTAGATAAGCTTGAGCGAAAAAAACCACTAGCCTTGTTGAGCAAGGGTGTAACAATGTTGATAGAATCTTCGTCAACAGAAAAAAATATTTTTGCACTAGTTAGGTCGCGACTGACAATCACATCAGTTATAACGACCTGCTTTAATCGAGGATCTTTAGTCTCTTGTTTTAACAACAAAACTAATTCACGTCGCATAAGCTCATTAACTCTTTCAGCTCTGTAACTAAGTTGTTGAGCCACTAAGGAAATCTCCTCTATAGTTGACGAGCTCGTTCAATGCGTTCGAACACTTCAATTTGGTCGCCCGGTTCAACATCAGTATAGTTGAGAACACCGATACCACATTCAGTACCTGACTTGACTTCTTTGACGTCATCTTTAAAGCGTCGCAATGACTCCAATTCGCCTTCATATATAACCACACTTTCACGCAGCACTCGGATTGAGCTATCTTTCTTAACGAAACCTTCGTCTACCATGCAACCAGCAATGTCACCAAATTCAGGGGATCTAAAGACGTCTTTGACGCTCGCTATACCGATAATATTTTCACTAAGCTCTGGGCTCAGCATACCACCCATGATGGCCTTCATGTCATCAATCAGATTATAGATTATGCTGTAATATTCAATCCTAACATCTTCATTGTCAGCGGTTTTACGAGCAACAGCATCGGCACGGACGTTGAAACCAAGCACGATTGCATCGGAAGTACTCGCCAACGAAATGTCTGTGTTATTAATTGCACCTACACCAGAAGAAATGACCTTAATCTTGACTTCGTCTGTTGATAGCTCTTCTATTGCTTCAACTAATGCCTGGGCTGAACCATGAACGTCAGACTTAAGCAGAACATTAACGGTCGAAACTTCGCCTTCCTCCATTTTTGAAAAGAAGTTATCCATCTTTTCAGCCTGCTGCTTTTGCAATTTAACTTCTCGGTCTTTCGTTTTTCTAAAATCAGCAACTTCTCGCGCCTTGCGCTCACTCTCTACAACCAATACTTCAGCTCCTGAGTCTGGCACACCAGACAAGCCTAAAATTTCAACTGGTGTTGAAGGGCCGGCCTCTTTTATAGGTTTACCGTTGTCATCAATAATTTGCTTGATCTTTCCATACTCTAAACCAGCAATTACAATATCGCCTTTTTTCAATGTACCTGATTGCACTAAAATCGTAGTAACTTTACCTCGACCTTTATCTAATCTAGCCTCCAGAACAACACCACTTGCTGGTTTATTTACAGCCGCTTTTATTTCAGACATTTCTGCAGTCAGGGTGATGCTTTCTAGGAGCTCATCAATGCCTTCACCAGTATGAGCCGAAACTCCGACCATCAAAACGTCACCACCCCATTCTTCAGAAATAACATCGTGGGTAGAAAGCACCTGCTTCACTTTGTCGATTGCCACACCCTCTTTATCTATTTTGTTAATCGCCACAATAATAGGAACTTCTGCATCTTTAGCATGCTTAATTGATTCAATGGTTTGTGGCATAACTCCGTCATCAGCAGCAACGACAAGAACCACGATGTCGGTCGCATTAGCACCTCGAAGTCTCATTTTGGAAAAAGCAGCATGACCAGGGGTGTCTATAAAAGTAATAATATGGCCTTTTTGAGCCACCTGATAAGCACCAATATGCTGTGTGATACCGCCTGCTTCTGAAGATGCCACTTTGGATTTTCGAATATAATCGAGAAGAGATGTTTTTCCATGGTCAACGTGGCCCATGATGGTCACCACTGGTGGCCTTGGAGTCGTATCTGTAGTATCACTTTCATCTTGAACTAGGGTATCTTCTATAGTTTCTTCATTACTGGCTATTGGTGTATGACCCATCTCCTCAACTACAAGCATTGCTGTATCTTGATCAATTACATCATTCAGAGTTGCCATCACTCCCATACCCATCATCACCTTAAGAACTTCGCCCGCCTTGGTGGTCATTTTTAAAGCCAATTCAGAGATTTTTATTGTTTCAGGGATTAGGACTTCATGAGTAATTGGTTCTACCGGCATATGAAAACCGTGTTGTGCCTGCTCATCTTGGACTTTTTGTGAAATTTGAGTTCTTTCTTTTTTCTTGAGTTTACGATTTGGATTGTGGTGAGCAACATGAAGCTCTTTGCGTTTTGATGGAGATCCTGAAGTATTGCGAAACCTTTTCGGTTGTTTTTTTGTTTCTTTGGCTTTTTCAGGAACTGGAGATCCTGCAACTTTTTTCTCTCCTTGCGTTTTTGCAACAAGCTCTTTATGATTTTTTTGAACAATTAACTCTTCATTCTTTATCTTTTGTTGACGAATTATATCTTGACGTTTGGCGTCGTGCTCTTGATCTTTTTGGTCAGCCAATCTGCCGGCTTTTAGAGCTTCTTGGGCCTTCAATATTACCTCATCTGCAGCAACATCTAAAATAACATTAGGCTCCTCACGCTTCTTTTTAATCTGAATTTTGACACCGCCTGTTAAGGTTGAAGTTGTGTCTGGCTTGGATGTTTTGCGTGAAACAGAGATAGTTGATTTATTGCCAGAACGTTTACTAAGGCTCGACATTAATGTCTTTCTTTCATCCATTGAAATGTTTGCTTCCACCGTTTTCCCTTTTATACCAGCGTCAGCAAGAATCGAAATAACCTGGTCAGGTGTCTTTTTGAGTAACTTTGATAAACTTTCTACCGTATGTGCCATATTGATTGCCTATAAATCTATTAAATTAATCCTTGTATATACATAAAAAATTATCAGTCAAACCATCCTTCATTTTCTCTGGCAGCTATAATAACAGCTGAAGCGTTGTCATTACCAATATCTTGAATTTCTAATAGTTCAACAATGGCTAGCTCAGCTAATGCTTCTATCGTCAATATTTCTGCTTCAACCAGTGCAGCTGCAAGAGGCTCATCTACACCCTCAAGAGCTAACAGAATCTCAGTCGCTTCGGCATCATTAAGTGCTTTAACTAATTGGGCGTCCTGTGCTCTTTCTTGAAGCTCGTCTACCATTTCAGAATCGAATTCTTCAATTTGTGACAAGGTATCAGCTTCAGCTTCAGCAATTTCATATAGACTGGTATAGCCTTCGTCTATCAGAACACCTGCAACTTCAGCATCGATGCCTAGATTACCTGCCAACTTTTCACCCGTTTTTTGTAACTCTTTTGCCTGCAGTTCATCCGCATCAGTAAGTGACATAACATTAAGCCTCCAGCCCGTCAGTTTACTAGCTAATTTGATATTTTGACCGCCTCGACCAATGGCAAGTGCCAATTGATCTTCATCGACTGCGATGTCCATTGAGCCTTTTTCTTCATCAACTACAATTGAACTGACCTCTGCTGGAGCCATCGCGTTAATGACAAACTGTGCAGGATCTTCGTCCCAAAGAATAATATCCACTCTTTCTCCATTGAGTTCATTCGAAACCGCCTGAACACGCGCACCCCGCATGCCAATACAAGAACCAATTGGGTCAATGCGTTTGTCTTTGGCTTTAACCGCTAACTTGGAGCGTAACCCTGGGTCTCGGGCTCCAGCTTTGATTTCTATTACACCTTCACTGATTTCAGGGACTTCCATCTCAAAAAGTTCAATCATCATCTCGTTTGCTGTACGACTTAAAAAGATTTGTGCGCCCCTAGGAGTCGACTTTACCTCTTTAATAAAGGCTCTTAAACGGTCATTTTTTCTGATTGATTCGTTTGGTATTAGATCATATTTCGAGATCATGCCGTCTATACCACCCATGTCAACATAAACATTACCTCGATCAACTCGTTTAACTGTAACCATTACAACCTCACCAACGCGATTGGAAAAATTATCGACAACAACAGTTCTTTCTGCTTCACGAACTTTTTGAATAATGACTTGCTTAGCGATTTGAGCAGCAATTCTGCCAAACTCGACTGATTCCATTTCCTCTTCAACATAAGAGTCTACCATTACACCATTAGACTCAGCTTGATAGATGTGTAATTCAGAGTCGAATTCAGTGCCATCGTCATCAACAAAATCAGCACCATCTTCAACCACCAACCAGCGCCTAAAGGTTTTAAATTCTCCGCTATGCCTATCCACTTCTACACGAACATCTACATTATTTCGCTTTTTTGTTGCCACCGCTAAAGCCTCTTCTAATGATTCAATGACATCCTCTTGGGTTATATTTTTCTCGTTCGAGATTGCCTCAATCATTAAAAATAACTCTTTTCCATCCATACGTTTCTCCTAAAAATGAGCAACTAAATTTGCTTTTTCAATTAAATCTATGTCCAAAGTAACTGGGCCGAGCTCTGTTACCAATTCAATTGTATTAGTGGATTCTCCGACACTACCAATACAGCCAGTAAAATTTCTCCTACCGTCAATTTGTCTGTATGTCCTTAGACGAACATCATGACCAAGAAAACGTTGGTAATGTGCAACCACAAACAGAGGTCGCTCAATGCCTGGTGACGACACCTCTAGATTATACTGTCCAATGATTGGGTCTTCAACATCCATTATTGAACTCACTTGTCGCGAAACAGTTTCACAGTCATTCACCCTAATACCTTCTTCACAATCAATATAAAGCCTCAACACAGAAAGCTTTCCACTGGCAACATATTTAATACCCAGCAATTCATAACCCATATCGATAACGATTGGACTGATTATTGAAAATACTTTGTCAGCTATTTTGGCCATAAAAAACTTCTAATAAAAACCCCCAAAAGAGGGGGTCTAAATTGGTAGCGGGGACAGGATTTGAACCTATGACCTTCGGGTTATGAGCCCGACGAGCTACCATACTGCTCCACCCCGCACTAAAGAGGCAGAATTATACGCCCAAAAGCTTGTCACTTCAAGAACTTTTGCCTTGTAAGCTCATTCATATCTAAACCGATTACTTATATAATAAGCGCATGCAACCAATCGCACTCGCTGTGTTGATGGACGACATCTCCAGCATCAACCGAAAAAAAGACTCTTCTTTTGCAATGATGCTTGAAGCACAAAGCCGAGATTGGGAAATCTACACTTTTGATAGTGTTGATATGTTCCATCTAAAAGGACAAGTATTCGCTAATGTCCGAAAAACTTTTGTTACAGACTCAGAGAGCGATTGGTATTCATGTGAAGAACAAGAGTTACTCTCACTTTCGATTGTTGATGTCATTTTTATGCGCAAAGATCCTCCCTTTGATATGGACTATATTTACGCAACTTATTTATTAGAGCAGGCTGAAATCAGCGGCACCATGGTTGTTAATAAACCCAGCTCACTGAGAGACGCTAATGAAAAATTGTTTGCATTAAATTTTTCTGACTACATTCCTAAAACCCTTGTCAGTTCCAATATAGAACAACTCATTGCTTTTATCAATGATAACGAAGAAGCCGTTGTGAAGCCACTTGATGGCATGGGTGGAAAAGACATATACAAACTAAAAGTAGGCGATGAAAATATAAATGAAGTGTTGCTGCGTATAACCAATCAAGGTCAGCGCTACATTATGGCACAGGAATTTTTACCGGAAATAAAACAGGGTGACAAACGTATTTTATTGATTAACGGTGTGCCTATTGACTATGCACTCGCTCGATTACCTGCTAAGGGTAGTTTTAAAGGGAACTTGGCTGCTGGCGCTAAAGGTGCTGGTCAACCTTTAACTGAACGAGATCGATATCTATGCAAGAAAATTGCGCCAATGCTGATTGAAAAGGAGCTAATTTTTGTAGGGCTCGATGTTATTGGTGATTATATTACCGAGATTAATGTAACCAGCCCAACCTGTATTCGCGAACTAGACAAACAATTTGACCTTAATATCTCCGCTCAATTACTAGATGTCATCGAAGAAAAATTAGCTTTGCGCTAAACTAAAACCATATTTAGCTAGCATCACACCAAGTCCAGCGGCTAAAAGTGAAAGGCCTATGTTCAACAAAATATTCAAAAGCGCTTGGCCATAATTCCCTCCACCTAACATCTCAAGAGATTCAAATGAAAGTGTCGACATAGTTGTCAAAGAGCCGGTCAATCCAACTAATAACATCAGCCGATAGGTCTCACTGAGTAAGAGTTTTTCCAAAATAACAACCACCAAGATACCGGCAATAAAAGAACCAACTACATTCGAAATCAATGTACCGTAAGGAAGCGTTTTACCAAGGTACTGTAGAGATAAAACGCCTATATAGTAGCGACAACTAGCACCAACGGTTGCTCCTACTCCAATGCTCGCAATTGATGCTAGTGTATTCATGAAGTTGACCTAAGTTGTTTTAATTTTTCCCTAATTTTAATCTCTAGTCCACGGTCGGTGGGCTCATAATAGATCTTTTCGCCCATCTCCTCAGGAAAGTAGCTTTGTCCTTTACTAAAAGCATCTGGCTCATTATGGGCATAACGATAGCCTTCACCATAACCGAGCTCTTTCATCAGTTTTGTACTAGCATTGCATAGGTGAATCGGAACCTCCAAGTCACCACTGTTTCTTGCATCCTCCATTGCTTGGTTAAATGCTGTATAAACCGCGTTGGATTTTGGCGCACAAGCACAAAAAATAGCAGCTTGTGCTATAGCACGATTACCCTCTTTGTCACCCAAGCGTTCGTAAACGTCCCAAGCGTTCAGAGTAATTTGAAGTGCTCTTGGGTCAGCATTCCCTATATCTTCAGAGGCAATTGCAAGGAGTCGTCTAGCAATCACCTTGGGATCACAACCGGACACAAGCATCCTCGCCATCCAATAAAGAGCGCCATCTGGTGAGGAACCACGAACAGATTTATGAAAAGCGGACAATTGTTGATAGAAAATGTCACCCCCCTTGTCAAAAGTGCCGACTTTTTCTTGAAGCATTTTTGTTACATCATTCTTATTGAGAGTTTTGTTTGATTTTTGACTTAACTGCTCGATGATGTTAATTAGTCGGCGTGCGTCACCATCACTAGCTGCAATAATTTGTAACAATGAACCATCCTCTTTAAGTTTGACCGACTGGCTCTTTAGAGCCCTGTTAGCAACAATACTAAGCTCATCATCATTGAGCTTTTTTAGGATATATACTCGTAACCTAGATAACAATGAGGAGTTGATTTCAAACGATGGGTTTTCTGTAGTTGCGCCAATTAATGTAATCAGTCCAGATTCAATGTGAGGTAAAAAGGCATCTTGTTGTGCTTTATTAAAGCGATGAATTTCATCAACAAATAATACTGTACTTTTGTTATGTTGCTGATAACGTTGAGCATGGTCAAGCACATTTCTCAATTCTTTAACACCTTCCAAAACAGCAGACATCTGTTCAAAATGAGCGCCCATCTGATGGCATATAATTCGCGCTAAAGTTGTTTTTCCTGACCCTGGCGGACCCCATAAAATCATTGAATGGAGTTTACCGTCAGCTAATGTTTTACCAATGGGTTTATCAGCGTCTAATAGATGCCGCTGACCTACAAATTCTGCCAAGCTACTGGGTCTCAATATTTCAGCAAGTGGCTTATAGGTGGGCATAGTTATGGTAAGTTAATTTTTATGATTTGATTATTATCTTCTTTAATCGTTATAAGTAATACAGTTAATTTCAATTTATTTGCGAGCTCAATGGCCTTCATACTACCCATTGCCATCATTGCAGTAGCGTAAGCATCGCTCATAGCACTTTGAGGATGAATGACACTAACCGAATACAGGTCATTGTTGGCTGGTAAACCGGTTGAGGGGTTGAAAATATGCATATATTTTTTACCTTCCCAAATAAAATAGTTACGATAATTCCCAGAAGTAGCTATTGATGCGTTTTTCAATGCAATTGGAATGGGAGCTTCGTTATCTGGGCTTTCAACACCTACGATCCAATCATCTCCTCTATTGTTTCCTGAAGCAACAACCTCACCGCCAATCTCAACTAGAAAATTCTTAATACCAGACATCTTAATAAGGCGCGCAACCTCATCTACCGCATAACCCTTTGCAATCGCTGAGAGATTAATGTGTATGTTTCTGATTTTTTTAACACGACCATCCTCCATCAATAGATACCTAATTGATGAATTTTCAAAGGCTTGCTCGATTTCCTCCTTTTTAGGTGCCTCTGTTCTACCCCCACTCGCACCAAAACCCCACAAATCGATCAATCTACCAATACCTGGGTCAAAATAACCATCGGTTTGTTGGTAAATCTCTACCGATTGTTTCAGCATTATATACAGTTCACTAGAGACATCGATCCATTCACCGACAGGTGCGCGGTTTAGTTGAGACAATTCAGAATCATCCTGCCATGTTGAAAAAGTACCGTTGATTTCAACAAGTCGTCTGTCAATTATGTCTTGTTCAATGCGCTCATCACCCAAAGCATTAATCGAATAACTTGTACCCATGCTTTCGCCTTTGATTAGCTCAACATTTTCATTTTCAAAGCAACCACTCAGCAAAAAAAGAATTAAAATAAGACCGTATTTACGCATTATAATTTGCCCATGTTTTTTAGATTTATTTGCCTTGTTTTTCTTACAACAAGCGTCTTTGCCAGTTCTTACACTTTTGAAGACTTTCTAGTGCAGATTCGCCAAATGGCTACTGAGCAAGGTGTCTCCAAAACCACAATTGACAAAGCATTTTTTCAACTTTCACCTAGACCTGAGGCTCTTAAGGAGGATGCCAAACAGCCGGAATTTAATCAAAATTTTTGGACCTATGTCAACAAAAGAGTAACTCAGACTCGCCTAAATAATGGCTATGATACATTAAAACAAAACAGTTCATTACTCAACAAAACCACCCAACAATATGGAGTTCCTACATATGTTTTGGTTTCATTTTTAGGTATTGAGAGTAATTATGGTCACTACACGGGAAGTCATAATTTGGTCCAATCTTTAGCAACCTTGGCTTATGACCAGAGGCGCTCTAACTTCTTTACAAGGGAGTTAATTGAACTATTAAAGCTGATTGATAAAAATAAAATACCTCTGGATGCAAAGGGCTCATGGGCCGGCGCGATGGGCGCAGTTCAATTTATGCCAACAAGTGTGCAGGCTTATGGCGTTGACGCCAACAAAGATGGCAAAATTGATCTATGGAATGACAAGGAAGATATATACGCTAGTGCCGCTAATTTTCTGAAGAAAAATGGCTGGGCAAAAGGGGAAAAGTGGGGCAGAGAAGCCTCTATTCCAAAAAACTTTGATTACAAACAAACCGGCTTAGGTATTAAGAAAAGCGTCAATGACTGGGCTAAATTAGGGGTACTAAGAGCCAACAAAAATCGTCTGCCAAATTCTAATATGAAGGCTTCATTGATTGTACCTATGGGCCATCGTGGTCCTGCTTTTTTGGTTTACCGAAACTTCGATGTGATAATGGATTGGAATCACTCAATCTTATATGCTATTTCAGTGGGTTATCTGGCTGACCGTATAAATGGTAGTGGTAAGTTGATCACCAAACCTATAGAAGAGCCGCTGCTCAGTAGGGACAACGTCTTAACAATCCAACAAACCTTAAATTTGTTGGGATATAACACTGGAGTGCCAGATGGCATGGCAGGTCCAAAGACGAGAAGCGCAACTAGACAATTTCAATCTGATATCGGCCTCGTAGCTGACGGTTACGTTGGTTATGAGCTTTTTCAGCAACTTCAATGACCATTAAAACTTACCTTGGTTTTGATGTTGGCACAAAACGTACTGGTATAGCAATTGCTAATAGCTTGACATCTCATGCAAGCGGTATTGAAACTGTTCTTCATCATAAAGATGGCTCTACAAATTGGTCCCAACTTGAGAAGCTCATTAACAAGCACCAAGCAGATATATTTGTTGTTGGGTTGCCACTTGATGGTAAAGGGAAAGAGCAAGAAATGACATTTATAGCGCGCTCATTTGGTAGAAAGTTAGAACAGCGTTTTAGCAAAGAGGTTGTTTTCATCGACGAATATTTATCCTCTTCAGAGGCGAAAAACCAATTAAAATGGCACCACGCTCATAAGAACGCTGACCGAGCTGATGTCGATAAGCGCTCTGCTGAACTAATTTTGCAAACTTGGCTCAATGAAACCAGACACGATTAGTAACGACTGCCAACTCAACTCTTCCGGAAAACTTATTCATCTTTTGGGTTTAAAAGACCTTCCAAAGAAACACCTT
>AFHY01000011.1:26289-27272 GCA_000213395.2 gamma proteobacterium SCGC AAA007-O20 | reverse complement strand
AGCACCTGCGTGTCCCATTCTTTTACCTTTTGTTCCTGTTGAGGATATCCTGAGTTACCTTGAATCTGCAATGAGAATATACAATTTAAAAGGCCGTCGAGATCATCTTAAAAAGTTACGAATTAAATTTTTAGTTCGTGAGCTTGGAGCAAAGGAATATTCCCGATTAGTTGATGAAGACTGGAAACAAACCAGGGACGATCCCGAGCTGAAGTTAAACTTAACTCATTTATCAGAACTTGAAAAAGATTTTGCTTTGCCTATTAAACCATTGGCTTTTGATGGTTTTGAAGACAAAGTTGATTTTAATTACAGTATATGGAAGAAAAACAATGTTCGAGCTCATAAAATATCGGGACACAGTATCGTCAACGTATCGCTCACAAAACTTGGCGCAGCTCCTGGTGATGCAACATCAGAGCAGATGAGGATTTTGGCAGATTTATCTGACCAATACAGTTATAGCGAGCTTAGAACAACAAAAAGACAAACAATTGTTTTTCCTCATGTTCGAAAAGATCAGGTTTTTGATTTATGGCAGTCACTTGAAAAATATGGATTAGCGAGTCCGCATCAGGGGACACTGGCACAGATTGTGGCTTGTCCCGGAGGTGATTATTGTGATTTAGCCAAGGCCGTCTCTATTCCTATTGCAACAAGAGTGCAACAGCGTTTTGACGATATGGATAAATTGCTTGACATTGGCGACCTAAATATCAATATATCAGGCTGTGAAAACTCTTGTGCACATCATCATGTTGCTGATATAGGCCTACTAGGAATGCAAAAGAATGGAGAGGAGTATTATCAAATAACTGTTGCTGGTGAAACTCTTTATAAAACTGTTATTGGTAAAAAATTAGGTCCTTCTGTTAGTGGCGATAACGTTGTTGATGCGGTTGAAGATATTGTTAATGTTTACTTAGATAATCGTGAAGAGGAAGAAAAATTTACGGAAGTTTTTAAACGTATCGGTATTAAGC
>AFHY01000011.1:1640-26279 GCA_000213395.2 gamma proteobacterium SCGC AAA007-O20 | reverse complement strand
TTAGATAATCGTGAAGAGGAAGAAAAATTTACGGAAGTTTTTAAACGTATCGGTATTAAGCCATTTAAGGAGAAGGTTTATGAGTGAGTCTAATGAATTAGAAGCTTTAAGTGCAACTTTAGGAGCTAAGGTTGCAGAATCAAGACCACTTGACACTAGTGTATTAAATAAAGACAACGAAAGTATTAAGCTTGTCAGTGTCGAACAATGGATTGAAAATGTAAATGAATTATCAAAGTTAGGAGTTGGGGTAATCGTTAAACCTTCAGATGATGTCAAACTGCTGAAAGACACTTTGAATGATGTCACTTTGATTGCACTAGATTTTAATAATTTTGATGATGGTAGAGGATACTCTCAGGCTTACTTGTTAAGCAAGAGGTGGAAATATGCGGAGGAAATTATTGGCATCAATGCACACTTGGATCAATTACAATTCATGCTCAGATCTGGAGTCACTAGCTACAAACTTTTGGAAAGTTATGAGGGCTTTGATGAGCACGATTACACTAATGGATTCAGTATCTGCTATCAAGCAGCAGCAAACAATTCAGGTTTAAAAGAAAAGTTTTAATTTTCCTAGTCTAAAGAAAATTTCTTATAAAAAGGAATTAATTTAGAGTAGATATTGGACAGAATATTTAGTTTAAAATTGCGCTGATTATGAATGAGTACTTGTTAATCCTAGTTAGTACAATTTTGGTTAATAATTTTGTACTGGTAAAATTTTTGGGGCTTTGTCCTTTTATGGGTGTCTCCAAGAAAATGGATACAGCCATAGGTATGGGCTTTGCAACGACATTTGTCTTAACTTTGGCAAGTATTACTAGTTACCTCATTAATACTTATCTTTTAATTCCGTTTGAATTAGAGTACCTTAGAACAATCGCTTTTATCGTAACGATTGCTGCTGTTGTTGGTTTTACTGAATTAGTTGTTAATAAAACTTCACCAGTTTTACACCAATCATTAGGCGTTTTTTTACCGCTCATTACGACGAACTGTGCAGTGCTTGGTGTTGCTCTTTTAAATGTTGGGGCGAGTAATAGTTTTCTCCAGTCAGCAGTTTATGGGTTTGGTGCTGCAGTTGGTTTTTCTTTTGTTTTGGTGCTTTTTTCAGGTATCAGAGAACGTATTGAGTCAGCCGATGTTCCAAAAATCTTTCAAGGAGTACCTATTGCACTTATTACTGCGGGCTTGATGTCTATGGCATTTATGGGCTTTATTGGATTAGTGTAATGTTAGATGCAATTTCAACTCTTTCTCTATTGGCACTATTATTGGGTTTAGGCTTAGGTTATGCTGCGATAAGATACAAAGTAAAAGGCAACCCTTTGGTTGACCAAATTGATGCAATCTTGCCACAAACGCAATGTGGCCAATGTGACTTTCCAGGTTGTCGTCCTTATGCAGAAGCAATAGCTAGTGGTGAGGTAGCAATTAATCAGTGCCCACCAGGTGGTCAGGAGGGTGTCGATGCTCTTGCAGAGCTTTTAAGTATTGATACTTTGCCTTTAAATCAAGAGCACGGAGAAACCAAACCAAAGCGAGTTGCTGTGGTTGATGAAAAGGTTTGTATTGGCTGTACTTTATGTATTCAAGCTTGTCCAGTTGATGCTTTTGTGGGCTCCTCGAAGGTGATGACAACTGTTATCGCTGAAGAGTGTACTGGCTGTGATTTATGTTTACCTGTTTGCCCTGTAGATTGTATTGATATGGTTGAAATTAAGCCCACCATTAGGACTTATGTGCCAGATATTTCGGAGTTAGCCCATGCTTAAGTATAAATATAATGGCGGCTTGAAATTGGATAACCCATATCCAATTAATGAAATTGACTTAATTCGCATACCTCTGCCAGACAAAGTAGTTTTACCCATGCAGCAGCGTATTGGAAACCAGGCGATACCAATTGTTAGTGTCGGTGAGCGCGTTTTAACGGGTCAAATTATAGCGACAATAGATGACCAGCGTTGTGCCCCTGTCCATGCTTCTATTTCAGGTACTGTTGTAGCCATTGACGAGCATGTGTACGCTCACAAGTCAGGACTCAAAGGGCTTTGTGTGACCATTGAATCTGATGGCAAGGATGAGTGGGTTGACACCAGTATTGGTTGCACAGAGCATTACGAGAATTGTACAGCTAATACAATCTATAACAAAATACGCGTTTCTGGGATTGTAGGAATGGGTGGTGCTGGCTTCCCTACACATACTAAAGTGCGATTGGCAGAAGGTTGCCATACCTTGATTGTGAATGCAACTGAATGTGAACCTGGTATTACCTGTGACGCAGCATTAATGGAGGCATACCCTACTAAAGTAATTAGAGGTGTTGAAGTCTTACTCTACATTTGCAAAGCTGAACGTGCAATTGTTGCTATCGAAGATGACAAACAGGATGCCATTAAAGCACTTAAAAAGTTTTGTAATAATGAAAACATCACTATTGAAGTGATGCCAACTAAATATACTTCAGGCGCCGAAAAATTACTACTTAAATCTCTTTTGGGAATTGAGGTTCCAACGGGTAAATTTGCATCTGACGTTGGTGTTCTTTGCCAGAATGTAGGCACTGTAGTTGCAATGTTTGATGCTGTGGTTGAGAATAGACCTTTAATTTCCCGTGCAGTGACTGTAGCAGGTAGTGCTGTAAAAGAGTCAAAAAATTTCCAAGTTAGGCTTGGGGCAAGTTACGACTACTTGTTAAGTTTTGTTGATATTAAAGAAGGAAGTCACAAAATTAGTATGAATGGTTTGATGATGGGGATTGAACTTGATAGTACTAATTATTCTGTCTCTAAAAATACCAATTGTGTTTTTATTGATCAATTAGAGGAGAGTAAACCAACAAAAGAATGTATTAGATGTGGATTATGTAATACAGTTTGTCCAGTCGATTTGCTACCTCAAGAGCTCTATTGGTATTCTAAGAGTAAAAATATTGATAAAGCAGTTGAATATAATCTTCTAGATTGTATCGAGTGCAATTGTTGTTCTTACGTCTGTCCAAGTCAAATTCCTTTAGTTAATTATTATCAGCACTCTAAAGCATTGTATAAACAACAAGTTAAAGAAAAGCAACAGACTGAGAATGCTAGAGAGCGATTCGAATTTCGCGAGTTGCGTCTAGAGAGAAACAAACGCGAGAGAGCTGAGATGATGGAAGCTAAGAAAATAGCCTTGAAAGAAAAAATGGCCAAAGACAAAGCACAGAAGGCAGTAATTGAAGCTGCCTTGGAGCGTGTTAACACTGCTAAATCAGCTCAAGGGTCTCAAGATGACGGTTAAGTTACTCAACACCAATCAAATCATGCGTCAAGTTAGTTATGCTCTCGCATTAGGTATTGGAGCACAAGTATATTTTTTTGGTTTGTCAGTTTTTATCCAGATTTTTTTAGCTTGTATTACAGGTCTTATTACTGAGGCACTCTTCTTGAGATTACGTGGTTCAGAAATTAAGCCTGCAATTATTGATGGGTCTGTCGTTTTAACAGCTATTTTGCTTGCTATATCTATTCCTAGTATTGCACCCTGGTGGATCATAGTATTAGGTGTTTCATTTGCAGTTATTTTTGGCAAACAGATCTTTGGAGGTTTGGGTAATAATCCTTTTAATCCAGCAATGCTAGGCTATGCATTTTTACTAATTTCTTACCCAATGCAAATGACTCAGTGGCCAGCTGACTACTTATCCATGAGTCAAGCTGTTGATGTGATATTTGGTTTGTCTAACATCGATGGTTTAACAGGAGCAACGAGTTTAGATCATTTGAAAACACAATTAACAATGGGCATCTCAATACAAGAGCTCGAGTTAAATTCCATTAGCCAACTATGGATTAATATTGGCTTTTTGTTAGGAGGTATTTACCTACTTTTACGTAGAATAATTTTTTGGCAGATCCCAGTTTCATTATTGTTGGGTGTAGTAGTGATGTCAACAGCCCTATTCCTAGTAGACTCTGATCAGTTTGCTTCATCACTCTTTCATCTTGTCAATGGGGCAACGATGTTGGCAGCATTTTTCATTGCCACGGATCCAGTATCTGCCAGTACCACACCGTCAGGTAGATTAATTTATGGCTTTTTAATTGGCATCTTGATTGTCATAATAAGGGTATTTGGTGGCTATCCAGATGCAGTTGCTTTTGCTGTACTTCTGTTAAATATCACTGTTCCTTTGATTGATTTTTATACGCAACCTAAAGTGTTTGGAAAATGAAGAACTCAACCATTATAAAGTCAGGTTTACTGATGCTTATTTTTACTCTCGTTTGTGTATTTATTGTTAGTCTTGCTGAAAAAAATACCAAAGATAGAATTGAAATAAATGAGCAGCAATTACTCATTAAGCGTCTTAATGAAATTGTCACTGAGTATGATAATCCAATTTTGAGTGAAAGCTTTGATCGGAATATTAACCTTCATGGAATAGAACAGACAGTCACAATATTCCCTGCGAAAAATAATAATAAAGTTTTTGCACATCTTGTTGAACATACCTATCCCAATGGCTATAACGGCAATATCAGACTTCTAACTGGGATTAGTATTAAAGGAGAATTGTTGGGAGTTCGAGTAATTAACCATAAAGAAACACCAGGTCTAGGTGACAAAATAGAAACTCGCAAATCAGATTGGATTAAGAGTTTTACGGGACTTTCATTGAATCAGCCTGAAAAATCCAAATGGAAAGTTAAGAGAGACGGTGGTTTCTTTGATCAATTTACTGGAGCCACTATTACTCCACGTGCAATTGTAACTGCCGCTTATCAAATACTAAATTACTTCGACAAGTATGAAATTAAGTGATTTTGATTTTGATTTACCTAATTCATTAATTGCTCAATACCCTAGTGAAAAGAGAACTGATTCGCGTTTATTGGTTGTGCAAGATGATTTTATTAATGCAACATTTTCTCAATTAGGTGAATTTCTTAAGCCCAAAGACTTATTAATTCTTAATGACACTAAGGTAATTCCTGCAAGACTTTTTGGACGTAAAGAGTCTGGTGGAAAGGTTGAAATATTAGTAGAACGACTGATTAATGAATTTCAAGCATTGGTAATGATTAAAGCAAGCAGAGCTCCAAAGATTGGCAGTTATATAATGCTAGAAAGTGACAAACAGGTGCAGGTAATTGATAAAGTTTCTGGACTTTTTAAATTAAGCTTTGGTAGTAACTCTATTCTGACTTTGCTTAATGAAATTGGGCATGTTCCCCTACCTCCTTATATTAATCGGATTGACGGAAAGGAAGACTTAATCCGTTATCAAACGGTTTATGCAAAAAATGATGGAGCTGTTGCTGCCCCAACTGCAGGACTTCATTTTGATGAACCATTACTTTCTAACCTTAATAGTTATGGAGTGGATCACGCATTTGTGACACTTCATGTGGGTGCGGGGACTTTTCAACCAGTGAAAGTTGAAGATATCAAAGATCATCAAATGCACAGTGAGTACTTTGAAGTTTGTCAGGAAACTGTTGATAAAATTGTGAGTACAAAAGCAAATGGTGGTCGAATTGTCGCTGTGGGCACAACTGCTGTTAGAACACTGGAGTCAATTGCACTTCAAGGAGCACTTTGCAGTGCAAAAGGGGATACGGATATATTTATTTATCCCGGATTTGAGTTTTGTTTGGTAGATGCAATGATTACTAATTTTCATTTGCCAAAATCTTCTTTACTGATGTTGGTAAGCGCTTTTATTGGTATCGAGAAAATGTTTCAGATATACCAGTACGCTATCGAAGAAAAATATCGTTTTTTTAGTTACGGGGATGCAATGTTGTTAGAAAAAACGCTATAGAGACTTTAATGAGAGATGTTTTGAGAGGGCGAAGATTAGGAATGCCAATATTGGAAAGATTAAGAAACTGGTTTTGATTGATGTAGCCTGTGCAATAAACCCAACAAATAACGGACCTATCAGCATTCCACCATACCCCAGTGTTGCGATGCTCGCTATCGCTGTGCCTTGAGGTATATTTTTGTCATTTGCTGCACGAGAAAAAGCTAACGGTATGATGACTGCGATACCTAACCCTATTAAACTAAAACCAATCACTAATGGAAGAAGAGATCCAAATGTAACTAAAATTATGGATCCTATCATAGCAACTAATCCAGAGTATTGGGCTGTCTTCGAAGGTCCGATGATAGATACAATTTTGTCACCCATCAATCTCATGGTAAACATACAAATAGAAAAAGCAGTAAAACCTAGAGCTGCACTACCATCGTCAATGCTGGCAACGCTAATAAGAAAAATTGCGCTCCAGTCTGCTACAGCACCTTCGCCCAATGAAGCAAAAAACGTTATAAAGGCAACGGTAAGTAAAGATCCCCTAGGTATTGAAATAAATGGAACATTTTTGTCTCTTTGTCTTTTCTCAGATTGAAAAGGAATTGTCAAAATACTAAGTGCAACCAAAAAAATTACAATAGAGCTGATTGTAAAATGCGTCTTTACGCCAAGACCATAGGTCGCTAATAAAACTCCAGACCCAGCTCCAATTCCTGATCCAAGACTCCACATTGCATGAAAAGATGACATTAAAGGTCGCTCATTTTTACGTTCTACTTCCGCTGCCCAGGCATTCATTGCAACGTCAATTCCTCCATGAATTCCTCCAAAAAATATTATTGCAGCAATAAGCATCCAAATTGAGTTTGCGTATGCGATGAAGATAAGGGTTAGTGGAAGAAATATACTACTAGCAAGCTTGGTCACTAATGCCGCACCATAATGATCGGCAGCTCTTCCAAAAATAGAGAATGCAACAACAGCTGATAATCCTGCTAAGAAAATTAATAATCCTAAAGAGGCTGGCGATAAATCATGAATATTTGAAATTGCAGGAATACGTGATGCCCAAGTTCCAAATAAAGCACCATTAATAGCAAAAATCATTGAAACTGCAAATCTACTATTTCGAATTTTAGTCATAAATTTGTGGAACATTAATGTCATTAATAATCATGTATGTTCCTAGTTATAGGTTCTAATTTGCTATAGTTTCAAGCAAGGTTTTTCCAATCATTGCTGGAGTTGGTGAAATACTTACACCAGCTTTTTCCAAAGATTTAATTTTGTTTTTAGCGCCTCCACTTCCACCACTTATGACAGCACCTGCGTGTCCCATTCTTTTACCTTTTGGAGCTGTCAGTCCTGCGATGTAGGAAATAACTGGTTTAGTAATGTTAGATGAAATAAACTCTGCAGCCTCTTCTTCTGCGCTTCCGCCAATTTCTCCTACCATTACAATCGATTGAGTTTCTTTGTCGTGTTGAAACAACTCAAGACAATCTATGAAATTCATTCCTTGCACAGGGTCTCCACCGAT
The DNA here is from genome assembly GCA_000213395.2 of gamma proteobacterium SCGC AAA007-O20. Classification (GTDB taxonomy): domain Bacteria; phylum Pseudomonadota; class Gammaproteobacteria; order PS1; family Pseudothioglobaceae; genus Pseudothioglobus. The sequence goes on along the minus strand of AFHY01000011.1, from coordinate 18,924 downwards.
ACCGATACAAGTACTTTGACCTAAACCTGCAAGAGTGGTTTGATGGACAGCCTCATAAGTCAGTGTTCCTGAGCGTGAGACAATGCCAACACTTCCTCTCTGATGAATATTGCCAGGCATAATGCCAAGCTTACACTCGTCTGGAGTTATTACACCAGGACAATTAGGACCAATCAATCTTGATTTACTGCCTTTAATTATGGCCTTGATTTTAATCATATCTTGAACTGGAATACCTTCAGTAATACAAGCAATAACAGGCATTTCTGCTTCGATAGCTTCAACAATCGATGCAAATGCAAATCTGGGTGGTACGTAGATCATCGAGGCGTTAGCACCAACTTCAATCATAGCTTCCTTAACTGAATTAAAAACAGGTCTATCTAGGTGAGTCTGGCCGCCTTTCCCAGGAGTTACTCCACCGACTAACTGAGTGCCATATGTAATTGATTGTTGAGAATGAAATGTACCTTGTTTGCCAGTGAATCCTTGACAAATAACTTTAGTTTGTTTGTTAATCAGTACACTCATTTTGCCATCTCCACAACTTGTTTAGCTGCCAGCGTTAAATCAGCCTCAGTCATAATATTAAAGTTACTGTCGTTTAAAATTTTGAGACCTTGAGGAGCATTTGTTCCCTCAAGTCTAACAACAATTGGTAGAGTTAGACCTACCTTTTCTATTGCTTGAAGAATTCCCTCTGCAATTAAGTCACAGCGAACAATGCCACCAAAAATATTGACTAAAATTGCTTTCACATTTTGACCGCTCTGAATAATTTCAAAAGCCTTTGCGACTCTTTCGGCTGTTGTGCCACCGCCGACATCCAAAAAGTTGGCAGGAGAGCCACCATGATATTCAATTAGGTCCATTGTAGCCATAGCCAATCCAGCGCCATTGACCATACAACCAACTGTTCCATCTAGGGAAATGTAATTGAGTTGATATTCACTTGCGATTCTTTCTTTTTCATCTTCCTGTTCAAAATCTCTTAGGTTAATGATATCTTCGTTACGATAGAGTGCGTTGTCATCAAAATCAATTTTGCCATCAAGCGCAATAATTTCATTTTGTTTGCTGATGATTAATGGGTTGATTTCAATAAGATTGCCATCATTATTAGTAAAGATGGAGTAAAGCCCGATTAAAGTTTTTGTAAATTGTTCCCACAGTACCGAATTTAAATTGAGTTTTTTAGCAATATTTTGACATTCTTTTATTGACAAGTTACCCAAAGGATTGATTGCATGTTTAATAATTTTTTCTGGTGATTCAGAGGCGACTTGTTCAATATCCATGCCTCCTTCAGTAGACGCTAGGATTGTGATTCTTTCTGTTGAACGATCAACTAATAAGCCTAAGTATAATTCTTTAAATATATCTTGACCTGCCTCAATAATAACTTGATTGATGGGCTGTCCATCTTCATCAGTTTGCGGAGTTACTAGTTTTTTTCCTAATAGTTTTTGGCTAGCTTTCTCTGCATCTTCGATACTATTACAGACTATAACGCCACCACCTTTACCTCGACCACCTGCATGAACTTGAGCCTTAACTACCCAGACATTACCACCAAGTTTTTTGCATGCAGATCGTGTTTCATTGCTATTAGAAATCACTTCTAAATCTGGAACTTGAATACCATTATGTTTGAACAATTCTTTCGCTTGATATTCGTGGATGTGCATATAATTTGAGGAAAATAAAGGTTAAAATATGTGGGGAAGCATTTTATCATTTTTGTAATGACACCTAGGTCCTATTGACTCAATTGTTTATCTTTTGAAATTCAATTTTTTTATTTCATATATTCGGAAAATTTAGATGGGGAAAACCAGGCAGTGTATCAAGTCAAATTGGATCAAATAACGTGAATTACAGTACGAGTCAGTTTAAAAATGGTTTGAAATTAATGCTCGATGGCAACCCTTGTTCAATTATTAATAATGAATTCTTCAAGCCCGGCAAAGGGAAAGCATATTATCGGGTAAAGTTTAAAGACCTGATTACTGGAAAGACTCTAGAAAAAACTTTTAAATCTGGTGAGTCTCTTGAAGCAGCTGACGTGATGGAGTTGGAGATGCAGTACTTATACAACGATGGTGAAAGTTGGTATTTTATGGATCCATCTTCTTTTGATCAGTTTGACTTGGGAGAGACGGCTTTGGGGAATGTAATTAATTACTTAGTTGAACAGGACAATTGTATTGTGACTCTATGGAACAGTAATCCAATTTCTGTAACACCCCCAAATCATGTAATTTTGGAGGTGGCTGATACTGACCCAGGTCTCAAAGGAGATACCGCAGGAACTGGAGGTAAGCCAGCAACGTTGAGTACAGGTGTTATTGTCCAGGTTCCTTTATTCATCAGTATTGGAGACAAAGTTAAAGTTGATACTCGTACCAACGAGTACTCAGGTCGCGCTTAGGTTAATTCATGCGCTTAAGTGAAAGAGGAGGTGCCTTCCTGCTCTGGTGTTGCTATTGGAATTGAGAGATTATTTGCCACAATAGGTTTATAATTAGTTTTAGCAGTGTTAAATAATAATTTACATAGCAGACATTGAAAGCTCAAGAAAAACCTTTCTGGCAATCTAAGACGTTATCACAAATGACTACTGATGAATGGGAATCACTCTGTGATGGCTGTGGGCGCTGCTGTTTGTTTAAGCTAAAAAATAAAGATTCTGGTGATATTTACTTTACAGATGTTGCTTGTCATTGCTTGGATGAAGAAGATAGTGCTTGTCAACACTATGAAGATCGTCAAAGTTATGTGCCTGATTGTTTAATTATTGAGCCCAATTGGGGAGAAAAATTTAATTGGTTGCCCAGCACCTGTGCATATCGATTAATATACGAAGGTAAAGATTTACAAGATTGGCACCACTTAATTAGTGGTGATAGAAATAGTGTTCATTTGGCTGGCATTTCAGTGCGAGGTCGTACTTATAGAGATAATGAAGTTTCAAAAGATCAATTGTTTGAGCATGTGATAACTTGGGTGGATTAAATGAATAAAATCATCATATTAATTTGTGGATTATTTCTTTCATTCACTGTTTTATCTGATGAATGGCCACATGAAAATATATCTAATGCGGTTTTTGCTTTAGATATTGAGGAAAGAGTACCAATTAATATTGTTGAAGAGGGCGATAATTCTTTGGGTAAAATCTACTTTTTTACCAATATCCGTAACCTCAGTGGTGAGCGTATTACTCATCGTTGGATTTACCAAGGTAGAGTCATGGCTGATGTTAGTTTTAATATTAATGGCCCGCGATGGCGTGTATGGTCATCAAAAAACTTGTGGCATACTTGGATAGGTGAATGGAGAGTGGAAGTACTTACTACCGATGGCAGTGTGCTTTACGAGAAAGTATTTAATTACGTGGATAAAGAATGAATAAAGTTGTATTGGCCTACTCGGGTGGATTGGACACTAGTATTATCGCAAAATGGCTACAAGAAACTTACAATTGTGAAGTTGTAACATTTACTGCGGATATTGGTCAGGGTGAAGAGGTTGAGCCAGCTCGTGCTAAAGCTGAGGCGATGGGTATCAAGGAAATTTATATCGAGGATTTGCGTGAAGAGTTTGCTCGTGATTTTGTTTTTCCAATGTTCCGTGCTAATGCGGTTTACGAGGGTGAGTATTTATTAGGGACATCCATTGCTCGACCTCTCATTGCAAAGCGGTTGGTTGAGATAGCCGAGAAAGTTGGTGCTGACGCTATCTCTCATGGCGCTACCGGCAAAGGCAACGACCAAGTTAGATTTGAACTTAATGCCTATGCCATTAATGCTAATATTAAGGTGATTGCACCATGGCGTGAGTGGGATTTGTCTTCTCGTGAAAGTTTAATGAAGTATGCTGAAGAGCATAATATCGAAATCGATTACCAGAAGCAGTCCAAAAAGTCGCCGTATTCTATGGACGCTAACCTTTTGCATATCTCTTACGAAGGTGATATTTTGGAGGATCCATGGCAGCAGGCTGAAGATAATATGTGGCGCTGGACTGTGTCACCAGAGAAAGCTCCTGATAAGGCTGAGTATGTTGAAATTACATATGAAAAAGGTGACATCGTTGCCATTAACGGAGAAACTAAAACCCCTGCAGAAGTGATGGAAGATTTAAATAGTCTTGCTGGTGCTAATGGTGTGGGTCGCTTAGACCTCGTTGAAAATCGCTTTGTTGGTATGAAATCTAGAGGCTGTTATGAGACTCCAGCAGGGACGGTTATGTTGAAAGCTCATCGTGCTATTGAATCTCTTACTTTGGATCGAGAGGCGGCACACTTAAAGGACGAACTTATGCCAAAGTATGCCAAGCTTGTATATAACGGCTTCTGGTTTGCTCCAGAGCGTGAGATGATGCAAGCAGCGATTGATGCTAGTCAGGAAAATGTTAGTGGCATTGTTAGGGTTAAGCTTTACAAAGGAAATGTGTCTGTTGTCGGTCGTAAATCTGATAATAGTTTATTTAGTGAGAAGATAGCAACGTTTGAAGATGATCAAGGTGCGTATAATCAAAAAGATGCAGAAGGTTTTATCAAACTCAATGCGTTGCGTTTAAGGCTCAAGTCCTTAAAGTAAGTATGATAAAAATAGGTATTCTTTCTGATACACACGGATCAGTTCACCCACAAATTGCAGAACTCATGAATCAATGTGATTTTGCACTTCATGCAGGTGATATAGTCGATATAAAAGTTTTACAAAAGCTCAACCCGAAACAAAGCGTTATCGCTGTGAAAGGTAACAATGATGCACATTTGACCAGCCTTGAGGATATAGAAGTACTGGAACTGCCAGGTGGAAAGATTGTTGTTGAGCATGGACATAAACATGGTCACGAAAAACCATGTCATGATTCATTGAGACGAGCATACCCAGATGCAAAAGCTATTATTTATGGTCACACTCATAAGCAGGTAATAGATAAGAAGAAAACACCCTGGGTGATCAATCCTGGAGCGGCAGGTAACACTCGAAATTATGATGGAGCAAAGTGTCTGACGTTGACTATTACAAATCAAAATGATTGGAATATAGAGTCATATATTTTTGATTAATCAAACTACTTAAATCATTGAGTAGGTTAGTAACTTTATATTAGATGAAACTTATTGAAACTTTTTTAACTCTATAGATATTAGAAAATTGTTGCACCAAAGATTTTAATTTCATCATCTTCAACACCTAACACTAAGCGACCCAAAAATTCCCCTGAAACCACATCGCTAGTCTGTTTGTAAAGAACTGTTACGTGGTTGTTTCTTCTCAGGCAGCCAAAAAACTCTCTTTCATTAGTCAAGCTAGTTAACATTTCGTTGCTTGCCCACTGTTTACCAATTTCTACTTCACTTGCTGCCAACATCATTGCCTTAGAAAAGTGCTTTATAAAGCCAAGGTAATCCTTCTTATTAGAGGACTCAACAAGATCGTCCCATAAGGGGTCAGCAATCTCTAATATTTCTTCATCTGAAATCGACATAAGTTTGCCAAACATACTATCTGGTGACTCATCATTGTCAATATAGTTGTCTAATGACTTACTCATCGTTTTCTTTTTCATCAACGATATGATAAAGCGGTGCTTTTTCCATAGTCCATTCGCCAGTTTCAGGATCCCGGCGAGAAACGGTTAGGCAGTGCCAATTATCATCATCCAACTTCATATGGTCACCTCTATAGTAGTATCCTGGCCAACGCGTCTCCTCACGAAATAGTGTGTGTTGTGCCACACACTCTGAAGTAATGGTACGGTGTTTTAATTCCCATGCTCTCATAAGCTGGTGTAAATCTTCAGCTCCAATATGTTCGAGATCTTCTTGAAGTGTACCGAGTAATTCTATTCCACGTTTGAGCATATTCCCGTTCGTCATATAATTCACACTAATACCGCCAACATATTCATCCATAATTTTTTCAAGACGTTGCAGGCCCTGAATAGGCAAAAGGTAGCTTGGTGAGACTGTTCCCGCGGTTATCTCATTACGGCCCACAGTGTAGTTCTCCAAAGGTTTGTATATGATCTCTTTAAGGTCTTCACATTGTTGGTTATTGACTTCTATTTTTTCCTCTCCCAGATCTAGTACATACTTGACTGCAGCTTTTGCAGCAATTCGACCTTCTGTAAAGGAGCCAGAAGAAAATTTGTGAGCGGTACCCCCAACCGTATCTCCTGCTCCAAAAAGTCCATCAACTGTCAACATTCGGTTATATCCCCAAAAATATTCAGGTGGTGAAATATCTTCTGGGCCACTTACCCAAGCACCAGAACATGTTGCGTGAGAACCCATAACATAAGGCTCAGATGTAGTCAGTTCAGGGTTTACATATTTAGGATCAATGTCTTGAGAAGCCCAAACAACAGCTTGCCCAACAGTCATTCCAAGGAAGTTTTCCCATCCAACTTCTTCTAGGTGAGGGTCTTGGAATGCTTCCATGGTTACCATATGAATTGGACCTCTGCCGGCCTTAACTTCCTCGATGAAAGCATGGTTGCGTAAACATGTTGGTATTGGTGTATGATCGATATATTCTCCTACCATTGCCTTGGTTTGATCATACCATTTTGATTCGTATTCCTCTCCATAGGTATTTTGAGTGTAAGTCTTAAGATGAAGGAAGTAGGCACCAACTGGTCCATAACCATCCTTGAATCTAGTTAGAACGATACGGTTTTCCATTTGAGTCATTTTTGCACCAACACCAATTGGTAGTGCATAGGCTGAACCACTACTCCAAGGTGCATACCAAGTTCTGCCCATACCTTCACCTACAGAGCGGGGTTTAAAAATATGTGAAGCTCCACCAGCAGCAACAATAACAGCCTTGGCACGGAAGACATGGTAGGCACCAGTGCGACAGTTAAAGCCTACTGCACCACCCACTCGATTTTCTTTGCTTTCGTCCATCAAAAGGTGGGTCACCATAATTCGATTATATATTTTGTCAGCAGATTTACGAGCTGCTTCAGCAACGATTGGTTTGAAACTCTCCCCATGGATCATTATTTGCCATTTACCCTCACGTTGGTAATGTCCAGTTTTTTCATTTCGCATAATCGGAAGGCCCCACTCTTCAAACTTATGAACAGCAGAATCCACATGACGTGCCATATCAAAAGCAAGATCTTCACGAACCAAGCCCATTAAGTCGTTACGAGCATAACGTACATGGTCCTCTGGCTGATTTTCATCCCACTGCATTCCCATATAGCAGTTAATTGCATAAAGCCCTTGAGCTACTGCACCACTGCGATCAATGTTGGCTTTTTCAGCACAAATAATTTTCATATCTCGACCCCAATATCTGGCTTCATATGCAGCTCCGGTGCCTGCCATACCACCACCAACTACAAGAATATCGCAGTCTTCCCAAACTGTTTTAACCTTACCCATTAGTAATACACCCCTTCTTTTAATTGTGCTTTATCTAAAACTGGTAGGCCTGTATCAATGTTCAGTGCATCTGGTTCAAAACAAAGTAATTGTGAATTGAGTGCCTCTTTATCAGGTAACTCTAACTCGCCAAGTTTTGGAATATTTTCCCCCCATGGCTGAGTGGTAATTGGAGAAAGGAAATTTTTCTCTCGACCATCTCGGAACTTAATTTTCCAGGATATTGTACCTTTCTCTTCCTCCCGAAGTACTCGTACGCTATGACCAAGAGGAGCAAAATCAGCATATCCACGAACATCAATTGCATTTTGTGGACAAGCCTTCACGCATGCATAACATTCCCAACACATGTTAGGTTCAATATTCACAGCTCGTCTGACAGTTTTATCGATGTGCATAATATCAGACGGACAGATATCAACACAGTTTCCACAGCCGTCACAACGTGTCATGTATACAAAAGTTGGCATATTATTTTCTCTCCTCGTTATTTCGTTATTTATTAGTTATAAAAGTTATTAATAATGTCTTGGTGCTTCACGCTTAATACCCAAACCAAATTGTTCTGGTCTATCGGATGGTGCTGGTAAATTTTCCCTTGAGCCATCTGCTTGTGTTACTCGTTTCTGAAAAGCCGCTGCTGGCTTGAAAAACATATGTGCAAATTTAGACCATAACACTCCTCCAAATAGCACGGTGCTGGAAAGAACAAATAAAACAAAAAACAGGGTGTCCCAACTAGATATATCTGAAGTTTGAAAATAAGACCATATTAGGCTAAAAGTGGCAGTGGCAAGAAGTGATAGTATAAAAAGATCAGCACGTATCACTCGATACCACGGGTTTCCTTCCACTGCAACGTCAACACGAATAAAAAACCAAAACCAATAACCACCAACACACAGCATAAGTGCACCAATATGCCACAATAGTGGCAGAATAGAAGGTGTAATAGCTGTTATTGAAGCATAGCAGAAAATCATAATAGCTGTGGTGGTGACAAATATTACAAAACCATACATAGTAAGAAGGTGTGCAATCCTTCGCTTTACGTTGCAGAATTCAGCAGAGGTTAGAACATCTTCAGCTACAGTTTTTAGGGCAATTGAGGCTTTTTCTCCAGAACTAACAGGATTAGTAGCTAACTTTTTTGCCTTTTCAGAATTTCTGAAGAAGAACTTGGCGCTTTGCTTATGAGCCATATCAAGCATCGTTCCTCCTGCAACCAAGACCACCATCGCAATGACATATACTTGCATGGCAATGGAAGGTATAAATTCAGAAAGTTCGGAAAATGGATTGATGGTAATCATAGTATTTTATTTTTTGACATTAATTGAATCGTGTGTTTTCTACCGCTAAATTGATTATTTATTTGAGTCTAGAATTGTAGAATATAAGTGTCTTTGAATATCTATATTTATAGAACCAGAAAACTTACAATTAATAGACCAGAATTGTGAATTGAATATAGTAATTATTATATTATGCATATTGCACTACCTTGCTGAGTGACCTTTTAATTCCACGTTTACTTTCTCATCCTTTTTAATGCTGGCGTAATATTTACGAAGGATTGTCAATACTTCTACACGGGAAAAGTTCTCAGGAACCTCTAAGTTTTCACTAAGCAAATATCGCAATTTTGAACCTGATAATAATAGTCTATCTTCATTACTATGCGGACAAATATCCATACTCGTTATGTCGGCACACTTATAACACCAGAATGACCAGTCGAGCTTGAGTGGCTGAGTCAATAATGCACCACCAATCTCATCAAATATATTATGCGCATCAAACGGACCATAGTAGTCGCCAATACCAGCATGGTCACGCCCAACTATTAAGTGAGAACAGCCATAGTTTTGTCTAAATAGTGCATGCAATAAGGCTTCACGTGGACCAGCATAGCGCATATCCAATGGGTAGCCAGATTGAAATACTGTGTTTTCTACAAAGTAATTATCAATTAAAGTAGATATCGCTTCAGAGCGAACCTCAGCTGGAATGTCACCTGGTTTTAATTCACCTAATGTAGAGTGAATCATTACGCCGTCACAAGTCTCAAGTGCTATATTAACCAAATATTCATGAGACATGTGCATGGGGTTACGAGTTTGAAATGCCGCAATAGTTGACCAGCCTTTATCCTTAAAATAATCACGAGTTTCCGTTGGTGTCATGTACAAGTCACCATATTTTTCTGGGTAGCCACCATCTGATAATACTTTAATTGGTCCACCAAGATTGTACTTGCCTTGCTCCATAACCATAACAACACCCGGGTGCTCCATTTCAGTTGTTTTATAAACCATCTCACACTCGTATTCTTTATCAATGGTGTATTTTTCAGTGACAAACATGGTGGCAATAATCTCATCAGTATTACTGTTAACTAGTGCCACTTCTTCTTCTTTTATGTCTTCATCGTCAGTAGATAAAGTAATCGGGATTGGCCAGAAAGTACCGTTTGAAGTGGTCATATTGCCACATACACTTTGCCAATCTAGTTTAGTCATAAAGCCATCAAGAGGAGTAAACCCTCCAATACCTAACATAATTACGTCACCAAACTCTCTAGAAGAGCAAGTTATTTTAGGTAAAGATTTTGCTTTTTCTAATTCTGTTGTTAAGGCATCATCTTCCAAAGCAAGAGGTTTCAGATCTTTATTTCCATGTGGAGGAACTAATTCAGACATAGTTTCGTTAATATATATTTAGGTTTAGTATAGTTTGTTTTTTAGGTTTCTTCAACTCATATATATGAGTTATTAATTACATCCAAAGTGAGCTAGAGTTATAATTGCGCCAATGATTCGTAGCGTAATAAAAACCACCTTACCAATTCTTTTTGGTTTTCTGCCACTAGGTATTGCTTTTGGAATCTTGTTCCAAGAGCTTGGTTATCCTTGGTATTTCGCAACCTTGATGGGGATTTGTGTCTATGCTGGTGCCGCGCAATTCATGGCAGTGGGTATGCTAGGTGCAGGTGTAGGTTTATTTGAAATCGCAATTTCTACTTTTTTTCTTAATTCACGTCATTTATTTTATGGATTAGCACTGTTAAATAGTTTTGGTGCATGGGGTTTAAGAAAGTTCTATTTAATTTTTGGTTTGACCGATGAAACTTATGCATTAATGACAACAATAACTGTTCCAAAGGAGTTTAATAGGCAGCGTTATTATTTTTTGATGACTTTGTTTTCTCAATGTTACTGGGTGCTAGGTTGTTCCATCGGTGCTTTGGCGAGTAGTTCTCTTGATTTCAATACCGAGGGTATGGATTTTGCCGCAACTGCGCTCTTTACTGTTTTGTTAATTGAGCAGTGGCTAAAGGTCAGAAAGCCATTGCCATTCGTTGTGGCTTTTAGCTCGTCCTGCATTTCGCTGATATTTTTCTTTCAGCACATGCTTCTGGCGGCGATTGTTTTATCAATAACCACGATAATTGTTTTACGATTTATCAAATCGAAGAAAAATGACTGACATTAGTTATTTATTATTAGTAATGCTAGTGATGACAGTCGCAACTTACGCGACAAGGTTGACACCCTTTGTGCTTTTTTCTCGCGGCCAAGAAAGACCATTGCTTAATTTTATTGCAAAAAATACACCACCAATGGTCATGACAATTCTTGTTATATATATGCTTAAAGGAGTTAACTATATCTCATTTGAAGGTGTTTATACTTTTATAGCGTTACTAGTGACTGTCGTTTTTCATCTATACAAAAGAAACGCATTGCTCAGTATTATTGCTGGCACTGCAGTTTATATGATTGCAGTACAAATGTAGTTTTAGCTTTTAGTTAAGAAATATTATTGGTATACAAATTCTTACCTTTCTGGTTCATGGTTCATCTTGATTGAAAACAGACTTACGTTATAATTTAGCACCCATTATTTAATATAGTAATTTATGAGAAAGTTAGTAAAAATTTTCCCGTTTCTGGTTTGGTTTAGATTAACCACAATTGAGACAATAAAAGCAGATTTTATTGCTGGACTAACGGGTGCTATTATCGTTTTGCCACAAAGTGTGGCATTTGCGACAATTGCCGGTATGCCACCAGAGTATGGTCTTTATACTGCCATGGTAGTTCCTATTATTGCAGCACTGTTTGGCTCATCTTTCCATCTCATTTCTGGACCTACCACTGCCATTTCAATTGTGGTATTTGCAGCGGTAAGTAAGTACGCTGTTCCTGGCAGTGAGGAGTTTATTGCAATGGTCCTCACATTGACTTTTTTGGCTGGTGTTTATCAACTGGTTTTTGGATTAGCTAAATTTGGTTTGTTGGTCAATTTTGTTTCTCATAACGTTGTTACTGGCTTTACTGCTGGTGCAGCACTGTTGATTGCAAGTAGTCAGATACCCTATATATTGGGCATAGATGTAACTAGAGGTGGAAGCTTTATTGAAACCTGGGTTAATCTATATTCAGGTGCTGGAGAGCTTAATATTTACTTACTTATAGTAGGATTGAGTACATTAGGAAGTGCAATTCTCATTAGACTTATAAAACCTCAATTGCCCAACTTATTGATTGGAATGTTTGTTGGTGGTTTCTTGGCTTTTTATTTAAGCAGCTTCACCGAAAGTATAGAAACCATTGGGGTCATACCAACTTATTTCCCGCCTCTATCAACACCTGATTTTTCTTTGAGTTCATTAAAATCGCTTGCACCTGAAGCATTTGCTATAGCGCTCTTGGGACTTATTGAGGCTTCCTCAATTGGCCGATCTATTGCCTCAAAAACTAATCAAAGAATTAATCCTAGTCAGGAGTTTGTTGGGCAAGGGACATCTAATATTGTTGGCAGTTTTTTCTCAAGTTATGCTTCTTCAGGTTCATTTACCCGGACTGGTGTTAACTATGAAGCTGGTGCAAAAACGCCACTTTCTGCAATATTAGCTGCACTTATCTTAATGCTGATTGTGCTACTCGTCGCACCTTTAATCTCGTATTTGCCACTGGCAGCAATGGCAGGTGTTATATTACTAGTTGCCTACAACCTTATTGATTTTAATAATATTAAAAAGACCTTTGCTTTTAGTAAATCTGAAAGCATTATATTTAGTGCCACCTTTTTATCTACTTTATTGTTTGAATTAGAGTTTGCGATATATTTAGGTGTGTTATTGTCATTGATGTTTTTTATAGCCAAAACCTCCGCCCCAGAGATTCATACCTTAGCCTTTGGAAGTCCCCCAGGTGATGGGGTAAGAAAATTGCAAAGTATTAGGAAATCTCCTTTGGTACAGTGCCCACAACTTAAAATAATTCGCATCGATATGTCAATTTACTTTGGCTCTATTAATCATATCCAAAAACAAATTGATCAGATTGTTGATAACCAGAGAATTTATCACATATTAATTGTTGCTAGTGGTGTCAACTTTATTGATCTTGCTGGCATGGAAGGTTTATTAATAGAAAACAAGCGACTCAAGGAGTTCAATGGTAGTTTGTATTTTGTTTCTGTTAACTCCTCTGTGCTTGAATTTATGGAAAAAGTTCACTTTGTTGATGACATAGGCCGTGAGAATTTTTTCGAGTTAAAAGAACAAGCAATCCATATGATTTTTGATCGACTTGATCGCAGTAAGTGTGAGAAGTGTCAAGCACTTATTTTTAATGAGTGTCAATAATTATGCTTACGTAAGTAGCAATATTTAAAGGAAAAAGCTCGATTTACATCGAGCTTTTTTATGATGGAGGCTGGGACCGGAGTCGAACCGGTCTATAAGGCTTTGCAGGCCCCTGCATAACCGCTTTGCTACCCAGCCAATTCAGCTTAAAAATAAAAAAACCTGTTCATACAGGCCAATACAAACAGTTAGAATTTGGAGCGGGAAACGAGATTCGAACTCGCGACATTCACGTTGGCAACGTGATGCTCTACCAACTGAGCTATTCCCGCATAAGGATTGAAATTATAGTGTTTTTTTTCTACCTGTCAAATGTTTTTAAACCTGCAATTAGATATTTTGTACCTGACCAAAGGGTAAGAATTGTAGCCGTAAATAAAAGAACTTTTCCCGCAATATTGATCTGATTATATGAAAAAAATAATAGTGGCTGTTGAAGCAAAAGAAACAGTATAGCAACCATCTGCATAAATGTTTTTGATTTGCCAATCCATGAAACAGCAACATTTGCTTTTTTGCCTACTTCACTCATCCACTCTCTAAGTGCAGAAACTAGGATTTCTCTTGAAACAATTATAATTGCAGGTATGGTAATGAACCAAGAGTGATAATAATCTGTTAAGAGAACAAGAGCAACACAAACCAGGAGTTTGTCCGCAACTGGATCTAAAAATGCTCCAAATGCTGATATTTGATTAAGTTTTCTAGCTAATAGTCCATCTAAAAAATCAGAAGCACTAATTAGGATAAAAATTACAACTAAGACATTATTAATCCAGGGTAAAGGAGTTCCATTATTAATGAAGGCTAAAGGAGCTCCTTCTAAATAGCCCGGTTGTAGGTAGAATAATCCTACAAAGAGAGGAATTAAAGCAATCCTTGATAGAGTAACAATATTTGGAAGAGTCATCATATTCAGCTTATTCTATCAAAGAGTTTTATGTTTTAGAATAAACTTTAAATTTATGGCGCGCTCGGCAGGAGTCGAACCTGCAACCGCTCGGTTCGTAGCCGAGTACTCTATCCAGTTGAGCTACGAGCGCAGGAGCGTAATTATCTCTATCTTTCAACTAAAGGTCAAGAAGAGATTGAGGTTTTTAACAAAATCTCAACCAATTCATCTAGATTCATCATTCTTGAGCCCTTGATTAGAATTGTCGCACCTGAATGGCACTCATTAAGTTGAATATAAAGTGACTCAATATTTGGAAAAAGCTCCCCGTTATAATGCTTTGAATGTTCACCGATAGTATAAAGTTTATCCAACCCAGCCTGATTCGCATACTCTCCAATTTCTTGGTGAAGTTCTCTGGAATTAGCTCCTAACTCGGCCATTGAACCTAGGACAGCAATTTTTTCTCCAGAGAAGGATTGTAATGTATCTATCGCAGCCTTCATCGAGTGAGGGTTGGCATTATAGCTATCATCCAGTATCGTGAAGCGATCACTCTCAAGCAATTGAAGTCTGCCTTTTTCAGTGGTGGTTTTTTCTAGGCCTTCTTTTATAAGAGAAAGACTAACGCCAAGCTCATTAGCAGCAGCTGCAGCAGCCAGAGCATTGTCTATTTGATGCAATCCAATCATGGCCAGATTGATCTTGATGACATCATTGTTGCAATGTAGATCAAAGTTCAAATGCGCTCTCTTATGTCGAATATTGCTTGCATAAATAGAGCTCATATTTCCAAAAAAAGTAAATTTTTGAGTCCCAGACATTTGTTGCCAAACACTCTTATGTGGCGACTCTTTATTCATCAAAGCTTTGCCATTTTGGGAGAGAGATTTGAATATTTCACCTTTAGCTTTTACTAGGCTCTCAAAAGAGCCAAACTCTCCTAAATGGGCGTTATTAGCATTTGTAATTAATGCCAGATCGGGTTTGGTAATATCACAAAGTAATGTAATTTCTTTTTCATGGTTTGCACCCATCTCGACCACGCAATATCGATGTCTGTTTGTTAGTTCAAGAATCGTTTTAGGGACACCTAGATGATTATTAAGGTTGCCTTTTGTTGAGAGGGTGGGCGCTTGTAATGACAAGATAGAGTCAAGCATGTTTTTTGTAGTTGTTTTACCATTACTACCAGTTATTGCTATAACTTGAGGTGAGAGTGATTGGCGGAACCAAGTGGCTAATTTTTGATAAGCCTTCTCAGTGTCTTTAACGATAATAGTAGGTAAACCTGTACTCACTTTTTTATGAGCAATAATCGCCTTAGCTCCCAATTCTTCAGCATTTTGGGTGAAAAGGTGTCCATCAAAATTTTCACCTTCGAGTGCTATAAAAAGTCTACCAGTAACAGTTTTTCGAGTGTCAGTACAAACTCCCTTAAACTTGATTTTTTCTTCTATAGAAAGACTTCCATTGACAATATCAGCGACCTTGTGTGTATCAGATAAGAGCATCTAATGCTATCTCAATGTCACTGAAAGGAAGTACTTGAGAGCCTATGATTTGTGTTATTTCATGACCTTTTCCGGCAATAAGCAAGACTTCATCTTCATTCAATGTAGTTATGGCTGTGTTGATTGCAATTTTTCTATCTAGAATAACTTGAGTGTTATTCTCTATTTTTACTCCAACTAAGATATCTTTAATAATGTTTTCTGGTTGTTCATTTCTTGGATTATCATTTGTTAGAATAATACTGTGAGCAAGTTCACTGGCGATTTTGCCCATCTGTTGTCGTTTACTTTTATCTCTATCACCTCCGCAACCAAACACTACTCTCAGTTTTGATTCCGGATAATGGAGATGTAAGGTTTGTAAAGCATTTGATAGAGCATTAGGAGTGTGCGCGTAGTCAATCCAGATATTATTCCTGTCTAACTTTTGCATTCTTCCAGAGGGTGGTGATAGATTAGCAAGCTTTGGAATAACGAGGTCATTACTATAACCCAGAGACTTTATGCTTACAAATGCTGCGAGAGCATTAGATAGGTTGAAGTAACCCAGTAGTGGTAATTCGAAAACAAAATTAAAAAGACGACAGATAAACCCTTTTTTACTAAGCTGGTAATCACTAAAATCATCAATGCCGAAGGTTTTAATCATTTTATCTTCTGCGACATCTAAGAAGTAAGAGTGGTTTTCGTCATCTCGATTAATGATTACTGTTTGTGCTTTACTATTACTAAATAATTTCCCTTTAGCCTCCCGATACTGTTCCATGGTTTCATGATAGTCCAAATGATCTTGCGTTAGGTTAGTAAAAATAGCTTGCTCAAAAGCTAATCCTGACAATCTATTTTGAGTTAAGGCATGAGAAGATGCCTCGATAATAGCTACTTCAATCCCTTTTTTGCTGTACTCTTGAAGTGACTTATAAATCGTAAAAATATCAGGTGTTGTGTTACTTGTATTATTATCTGAATGACTGATACCCAAGGTACCAATAACACCAGTCCTAACATTTAAAGCTTCAAGGAGTTGTGAGATAAAGAGACTGACCGAAGTCTTGCCATTAGTTCCAGTTACTCCAATTAGCTTGATGTTTTGTGCTTCCTTATAAAAGGTTTGAGCCAGATCTGATAGATAAGAACTAAGATGATTAATCCGAATACTCGGTACAGAACACTGGATATTTCTATCTTCTACCAGAACAGCGATACAGCCTTTATCAATTGCATTTTGAATAAACTCAGAACCATGTTTTTGTGTCCCTTGTACAGCTACAAAGATGTCACCCTTTTGAAGACTTTGTGTATTTAGTGAGAGCCCTGTAACGTCGAATGTATGTGATGTTTTTTGGATCCGAGATAGTAATGTTTTAATATTCATTATGTTTAATTAACTAGGGTCATATGAAACATCAAAAGCACCACAAAAAACAATACTATTTTTTAGTGCCATATTTAGAACGCCCTTGCATTCTGCCATCGACACCTGTTGTATCCAATGCACCACGTACAGTGTGATATCGTACACCTGGTAGATCTTTTACACGGCCACCACGGATAAGAATGACCGAGTGTTCTTGTAAGTTATGACCCTCACCACCAATATAAGTTGTCACTTCAGCTGCATTAGTTAATCTAACACGTGCGACTTTTCTTAAAGCTGAGTTTGGCTTCTTTGGCGTTGTCGTATAAACACGTGTACATACGCCACGCTTTTGTGGACAACTATCTAATGCTGGTACACCTGTTTTAGCAATTTTTTTACTACGGGGCTTACGTACCAATTGGTTAATCGTTGACATAAAGTTTCT
>AFHY01000011.1:0-1630 GCA_000213395.2 gamma proteobacterium SCGC AAA007-O20 | reverse complement strand
CATTATGTTTAATTAACTAGGGTCATATGAAACATCAAAAGCACCACAAAAAACAATACTATTTTTGGAGAAACAAATTTTAAGCCACTTTTGCCTGCATTAAAGTGTGCATATTGATAGCACCAATAACTTGATTATTACCGTCTAACACTGGTAATGAATTTAAGCTATATTCCTCCATCATTTGTAAAGCTATAAGGGCAGGCTTGTTGGGTTGTATCGACTTGCAATTTTGAGTCATAACGTCCTCAATTAACAAGTCTTGGAAGTTAATATTTTTTTCTAGTGCACGTCTCAGATCGCCATCAGTGAAAATTCCTAGTAAGATATTATTTTTATCAGTAATCAGAACCATACCGAGAGATTTTTGACTCATTACTAAAAGACTATCAATGATTGATGTTTCTTTTGACACGATAGGAATGTCATCACCTGATTTCATAATGTTTGAAACAAGCGTTAATAAGCGTCTGCCTAACGCTCCTGAAGGATGTGATTTAGCAAAATCTTCTGGAGTAAAGCCACGAGCATTTAACAGTGTAATAGCAATAGCATCTCCCATAACTAGAGCTACAGTTGTGCTAGACGTAGGAGTAAGATTATGCGGGCAAGCCTCTTGGTCGACACTGACATCTAGATGCACATCACTCTCTTCGGCGATAGTAGAGCTAGAGTTTCCAGTCATACTGATCACTGCTACATTGAGTCGCTTTATGCTTGGAAGAAGTGTGATGATTTCATCTGACTCTCCAGAATATGAAATGATAAAGACAACATCCTTATCATTAACCACGCCTAAATCTCCATGACCTGCTTCACCTGGGTGAACGTAAAAAGAAGGTGTGCCGGTTGAAGCAAGTGTAGCAGCAATTTTTTTAGCAATATGACCAGATTTTCCCATACCAATGAGGATAACTTTGCCTTCACAGGACAACATAAGTTGACATGCGTCATTCAAGGTTTGATCAATCCTGTCTTTTAACATTAGGATGGAATCGGCTTCAGTTTGAATAACCGCTTTTGCTATTTCAATTAATGGTTTGGTCACAAGATTAATCGGGATAGTTATTGTTATTGGGTAGATTATAAATATTATTTGTCCAACATGGGCCTTATAATGTGGTCAGATTGGGTTTTAGAGTTTAATGAGTATTAATGAAAACCAAGGTTTTGTTTGTTTGTATGGGTAATATTTGCCGTTCCCCTACCGCTGAAGGTTCTTTTCGATCTATTGTATCGAAACAAGAACTTTCTGATTTTTTTGAAATAGATTCTGCTGGTACACATGCATACCACATAGGCAGCCCCCCAGATAGTAGGTCACAACAAACTGCAAGAAAGTATCATATTGACTTATCCAACCAAAGAGCTAGGCAAGTTCATGAAAGTGATTTTTATTACTATGATCACATAATCGCAATGGATAAGGATAATATTGAGATCTTAAAATCTATCAGTCCAACTGACAGTCAATCTCAAATTAAATTATTACTTGATTATCTTCCCGATGCTAGACTCCATAGTGTGCCAGATCCTTATTATGAAGGAAAATTTGATGAAGTATTTGAGATGGTTTATGCAGCTTGTACATCTTTTTTGGAAAACATAGTAAAAAAAACCTAATATTGAT
>AFHY01000012.1 GCA_000213395.2 gamma proteobacterium SCGC AAA007-O20 | reverse complement strand
AAAAATACTCTAATGAATAAAGATAAGATTTCAAAGGAATTTGGTGTAAAAAGTCGTGATTGGAAAACCTCTCTTAAAGATTGTCTTGAGCAGATCGCTTTAAATGTTGTTTAACTCGTCTTTGAAAGTTTATTTAGCTCTTTTTACTCTTCGTCTTAAGATAAAATTGTTTTTAAGTAAAGTTTGTTTCTGTTTCTCATAATATATCAGTCCGAATCTAAGTCTAATGAATAATTTGTGGAACAACGATCATGTCAATAAATTTGTAGATGATTTGGATTGGAGGGTCTACACTTCTCGTTTGCTTGGACAAGAACCTTCACTTGTTTTACATGGTGGAGGTAATACTTCAGTTAAGATTACAGAAACTAACTTGGTTGGTGAAGAGGAAGAAATTCTTTATGTAAAGGGAAGTGGTTGGGATTTAATCTCTATTGAAAAAGAAGGTTTTTCACCAGTACGTATGGCTCATATGTTGAGTCTTTCTAAGTTGAAATCACTCTCTGATCCACAGATGGTTAATGAGTTAAAAACTCAACTTACCAATGCCACATCTCCAACCCCTTCTGTTGAAACAATTCTTCATGCAATATTGCCATTTAAGTATGTTGATCATACTCATGCTGATGTAGTCGTAACAATATCAAATACTTCAAATGGTGAAGAAAGAATTCGTGAAATTTATGGCAATCGAGTAGTTGTTATTCCTTATGTAATGCCAGGCTTTGATTTGGCGAAAGAAGTTGGTCTTTTATTTTCAGAGATGGCCTCAGATGAAACAGAAGGAATGGTTCTTTTAAATCATGGAGTCTTTTCTTTTGGAAATACAGCACGAGAATCTTATGAACGAATGATAGATTTAGTGAATGTTGCTGAACAATATCTTGTTAGTCAAAATGCTTGGGATAATGAAAAACCATTAACTGATGTTAAATCTAAAAAAATACGTATTGATGTTTCTAAGTTAAGGCAGAAGGTTTCATTAGTCGCTGGAAATCCTGTTTTGTTCAATCTTACTAATAGTCTACGTGGTATTAGTTTTTCCAACCGTGACGATGTTGAGACAATTGCAACTCGAGGCCCTTTAACTCCTGACCATGTCATTCGTACTAAACGGATACCAATGATTGGTCGTAATGTTGAAAAGTATGTGAAAAAATATATATCATATTTTAATACTCATAACACTAACGCTAAAGAGAAAAAAACAATGCTTGATCCTGCTCCTCGAGTAATTTTAGATAGAGAATTTGGCCTTTGCGCTGTGGGCAAAAATATGAGTGAAATTGGAATTATTTCTGACATATATGAACACACAATGGAAAGTATTCTTAGAGCGGAAAAACTTGGTGGTTTTAAGGCTCTTCCAGCATCTGATATCTTTGAACTTGAGTATTGGGATTTAGAGCAAGCAAAATTACTTAAAAATACTAATTCTCTTGAGTTTCAGGGGGAAGTAGTATTCATTACAGGAGCTGCATCAGGGATTGGAAAGTCATGCGTACAATCTTTCCTTAATCGTGGTGCTGCAGTAGTAGGAATTGATATAGACTCTTCCATCGAAACTAACTATAAGCATAAAAATTATTTAGGTTTGATATGTGATGTAACTGATGAAGAAGCAATAGAAGGAATACTCGAGAAAAGTGTTTGTTATTTTGGCGGTTTAGATATGATTGTACTAAATGCTGGCATTTTTCCGGAAGCGAAGAAGGTGTCTCAACTTTCTATGAAAGAATGGAATAAAGTATTTTCAATTAATCTTAATTCAAATTTGAATTTATTACGTGAAGTATATCCTCTATTAAAAGTGGCACCAAATAAAGGTCGTGTGGTTATTATTGGCTCTAAAAATGTCCCAGCTCCTGGTCCTGGTGCAGCAGCTTATTCAGCTTCTAAGGCGGCCTTAAATCAGCTTATGCGTGTTTTATCAATGGAATGGGGTAGTGATGGTATTCGATTAAATACACTTCATCCTAACGCAGTTTTTGATACCGGTATATGGACTGATAAAGTTCTAAAATCTCGAGCTAAACAATACGGTTTGACAATTGAAAACTATAAAACTAACAATTTACTTGGGGTTGAAGTAAACAGTATGGACGTTTCAGAACTAGCAGCTGAAATGTGTGGTTCTTTGTTTTCTAAAACCACTGCAGCACAAATACCCATTGACGGTGGCAATGAAAGAGTGATTTGAATTTATAAACTACAAGGTAATTTATGACTAATGTAAAGCCAATACTTGGAATTATCGGTGGCAGTGGTGTTTATGAAATAGATGGACTTCAAAACACCCGGTGGGAAAAAGTTTCATCTTCTTTTGGAGAGCCTTCCGACTCTTTATTTTTCGGTGAGTTAGATGGTCAGAAATTGGTATTTTTGCCTAGACATGGTCGAGGGCATCGTATTCCTCCCTCCGAAATTAACTATAGAGCCAACATAGATTCGTTGAAAAGAGCAGGAGTAACTGACGTTATTTCTGTAAGTGCTGTTGGTTCATTAAAAGAAGATCTGAAACCAGGCATGTTCGTGATTGTAGATCAATTTATTGATCGGACTTTTGCAAGAAGGAAAAGTTTTTTTGGGCCTGGACTAGTAGCGCATGTTTCTATGGCTAATCCTGTTTGTAATCGATTGGGTAATCATTTAGAGCATGTGGCAAAAAAAAATGGGATAAAAGTTGTCCGTGGAGGTGTCTACTTGGCTATGGAAGGCCCGCAATTTTCTTCTGTAGCTGAATCTGAACTATATCGAAGTTGGGGTTGTGATGTTGTTGGTATGACGAACATGCCAGAAGCAAAACTCGCTCGAGAAGCTGAGATGTGTTATGTATCAGTAGCCATGGTGACAGATTACGATTGCTGGCATCCACATCATGATAACGTCAGTGTTGATGCAATGATAAAAGTGCTTATGGATAATGCTGATAACGCAAGATCTTTAGTTAAGAATGTTGCCTCATTTATTGAGTCAGATCAATCTAGTTCCAAGTGTGATTGTAAGACTAGTCTTGAAAGTGCAATTATTACTTCTCCAGAAGCTCGTGATAAAGATTTAGTAAAGAAATTAGAAGCGGTTGCGGGCAGATTATTAAATTCAACTTAGTAAGGGAAAACTTATGTCAATAAAATCTAAAATTAGAACAATTGAAAACTACCCTATTAAGGGAGTAATGTTTAGAGATATTACAACATTATTAAAAGACCCAGAAGGTCTTCGTGACTCAATCAACAAGCTAGTAGATCGATATAAAGATTTAAATATTGATAAAATTGTTGCTATTGAATCTCGCGGTTTTATTATAGGCGCACCTCTCGCATACCTTTTAAATGTGGGACTTGTTTTGATAAGAAAACCTGGAAAATTACCTGCTGAAACTATTGATCAAGATTATAAATTAGAGTATGGTACTGATCGCATCGAAGTTCATGTAGATGCAATCGAAAAGGGTGAAAAAGTATTAATTGTAGATGATCTAATTGCAACAGGCGGAACAGCTGAAGCCGCAGTAAGACTTGTTCAAAAGATGAAGGGTGATATAGTTGAGTGTTGTTTTATAATTGATTTACCTGATATAGGTGGAAGAGCGAGGCTAGAAGATTTAGGTCAAAAGGTGTTTACGTTGTGTGAGTTTGAGGGCGAATAAATGACTGAAAATAAGATTGAAACTTTAAGATGGGCAGATGACCATCTTGAAATGATTGATCAGAGAATTCTACCTGCAGACTTTCAGTATATTTCCTATAATTCTGCTTCTTCAGTGGCTGATGGAATTCGTTCAATGGTCGTGCGTGGTGCACCAGCTATAGGCTGTGCTGCAGCTTATGGAGTTGCATTGGAGGCATTAAATTTACAGGATGCTAGTATGGACGAGTTTTCAAAAGGTATGGAGCAAGCTTTTAAAATATTGCTTCAAAGTCGCCCTACTGCAATTAATCTTTTTTGGGCAGTTGATAGAATGCGTTCAAAAATGAATGAAAATATAAGTCTAACTCCAAAAGAAATTGCGAATACATTATTATCAGAGGCCCATGAAATATTAAGTGAGGATATTGAAATTAATCGAAAAATGGGTAGTTTTGGTGCTGAGCTTTTATCTGACGGTGCTCGTGTTTTAACTCATTGCAATGCGGGCGCTTTAGCTACAGCAGGCCATGGTACTGCCTTAGGAGTAATAAGATCTGCAGTTGAAGCTGGTAAAAAGATTTCAGTAATTGCTGATGAAACTCGTCCGTTTTTACAAGGAGCTCGCCTTACTGCTTGGGAGATGGTGCAAGAAAACATCCCTATTACTTTAATTTCAGATAATATGTCTGGTCACTTAATGAGTCATGGTGAAGTTGACGCTATTATAGTTGGTACAGATAGAGTTGCCGGTAATGGTGATGTTGCTAATAAGATTGGCACTTATATGGTGGCTGTTTTATCTAAAAGGCATAATATTCCATTCTACGTTGCATGTCCACTATCAACTATTGATCGTTCAATTGCAAGTGGTAAAGATATTCCTATTGAAGAACGTCCAATTGAAGAGGTAACTGGCTACCAAGGCTTTCAATGGGCAGCAGATGGAGTTTCGGTTCGTAACCCAGCATTTGATGTAACTCCTGCAGAGTTAGTGACAGGATTGATTACTGAAAAGGGTATTATTTTTAATCCTAATACCAAAAAGATTTCTAAATTATTTAAGGAGAAAGCTATATGAAGGCAGTTCTTTTAGCTGGTGGATTTGGTACTAGAATTAGCGAAGAAACTGGAACTATACCGAAGCCAATGATTAAAATTGGGAATAAGCCTATTTTATGGCATGTTATGAAAAATTATTCTGCTCATGGAATTAATGATTTTATTATTTGCTGTGGCTATAAAGGCTACATGATCAAGGAGTACTTTAATAATTATTTTCTTCATATGTCCGATGTTACATTTGATATGAAGAATAATGAAATTAGAATTCATAATAAACGCGCAGAACATTGGACTGTCACTTTAGTTGATACTGGAGAAAATACCATGACTGGAGGAAGACTTAAACGAATAGCAAACTACATAAAAAATGAAGAAGCCTTCTGTCTTACATATGGTGATGGTATTAGTAATGTTAATATTACTGAACTTATTAAATTTCATAATCAACAAGGAACACTTGCTACCTGTACAACCACATACCCTCCAGGCCGTTTTGGAGCTTTAGAAGTGCTAAATAATAAAGTGAAAAGCTTCAAAGAAAAACCTCAAGGTGAGGGAGGAAAAGTTAATGCAGGATTTTTTGTTCTCTCTCCCAAAGTAATTGATTTAATAGAGGGAGATGCTACTGTTTGGGAAAAAACTCCAATGGAGAAGTTAGCAACGAAAGGTCAAATGTCTGCGTTTGAGCATGATGGATTTTGGCAGCCAATGGATACTATAAATGATAGAAGAATTCTTGAAGATTTATGGGCTAAAGGCCATGCGCCTTGGAAAATTTGGTGACGAATAATAATTACTGGAAAGGTAAAAAAGTACTTATTACTGGGCACACTGGTTTCAAAGGGAGTTGGCTGTCGATTTGGTTGCAACATCTTGGGGCTAAAGTAATTGGCGTTTCACTTAATCCGCCAACAAATCCAAGCCTATATGAAAAAGCCAATGTTTCAGAAGGCATGACAAGCCTAAGACAGGACATTCGTGATCTTGAAGAAGTTAAAAAGATTTTTCAACTATATCAGCCTGAGATTGTTTTCCATATGGCAGCACAAGCACTGGTTAGATATTCATACTTTAATCCTGTTGAAACATATGAAACAAATGTTATGGGTACACTGAATATTCTAGAAGGTATTCGTAGCATTGATACTGTAAGTACTGCTGTAATGGTTACCTCAGATAAGTGTTATAAAAATTTAGAGAGAGAAAGAGGTTATAGTGAAAATGATCCTATGGGTGGCCATGACCCTTATAGTAGTAGTAAAGGTGCGGCTGAACTATTAATCTCATCCTATAGAAATAGTTATTATTCAGTAGATAATTATGATGAGCATAAAACAGCTATTGCCTCAGTTCGAGCAGGAAATGTTATTGGTGGAGGTGATTGGGCAAAAGATAGACTTATTCCAGATATTATTAAAGCTTTTCAGAATAGAAAAGAAGTCAAAATCCGCAATCCAAATTCAGTAAGACCGTGGCAACATGTATTAGAACCATTGTCAGGGTATATACAATTGGCAGAATTGCTTGGTAATGGTGGTATTAAGTATGCTGAGGCTTGGAATTTTGGTCCATTAGAGGATGATTCTCATTCAGTTAAATGGGTTGTAGAAAAAATAACTGAACTATGGGGAAATAATGCAAGTTGGATGGTTGATAAAAGTGAACATCCACATGAAGCAAACTATCTTAAGTTAGACTGCACTAAGGCATTTAAAAGATTAAATTGGCAACCAAAATGGAGTTTAGATCAAACATTATTAAAAATAGTTGAATGGCATAAAGCTGTGCAAACAAATGAAAAATATAAGGATCTGTGTTTAAATCAAATTAATGAGTATTTAAGTCAGGAAAGGTAATAATGAGTAAGGAAGAACTAAGAGATAAAATATTGCAATTGGTTGGCCAGTTTGGTGAAGATAATTTAATTAAAACACCTTTCAAAGAAGGTGATGTCATTCCTCCTTCTGGAAAAGTAATTGGAGCATCAGAACTAAAAATGATGACAGATGCAGTTCTTGATGGCTGGTTAACTGCTGGTCGTTTTAATGAGAAGTTTGAAAAAAAGCTTAGTGAATATTTAGGTATAAAGCATGTAATCACTACTAACTCAGGATCATCTGCTAATTTACTTGCATTTACTGCACTTACATCGCCAAAGCTTGGTGATAAAAGAATTAAACCTGGCGATGAAGTTATTACTGTAGCTGCTGGGTTTCCAACTACAGTAAACCCAATTTTGCAAAATAACTGTGTTCCCGTTTTTGTGGATGTAGATATTCCTACTTATAACATTAATACAGACTTACTTGAAGAGGCTTATTCAGAAAAAACAAAGGCAGTTATGGTTGCTCATACATTGGGTAATCCATACAATTTAAAGGTTGTTAAAGAATTCACAAAAAAACATGATCTTTGGTTAGTGGAAGATTGTTGTGATGCTTTAGGTTCAGAATACAATGGTAAGAAAGTTGGCTCTTTTGGTGATATAGGTACCTTAAGTTTTTATCCAGCGCACCACATCACCATGGGTGAAGGTGGTGCGGTATTTACTAACAATGCTATGCTCAAGTTATGTGTTGATTCTTTTAGGGATTGGGGCAGAGATTGTTACTGTCTGCCAGGATGTGATAACACTTGTGGAAAACGCTTTGAATGGCAGCTTGGAGATTTACCGAGAGGATATGATCATAAATATACTTTCTCTCATCTTGGCTATAATCTTAAAATTACTGATATGCAAGCAGCATGTGGGTTAGCGCAACTTGAACGAATTGATGGGTTTGTAAAGGCTAGAATAGACAACTTTAATTACTTAACAGAAAAGTTACAAACATTGAAAGAATTTATAATATTACCGGAAAGTACTGAATTATCAACTCCTTCATGGTTTGGTTATCCTATGACTATTAAGCAAAATGCAGGTATAAGTAGATTAATGTTGCTCAAGCATTTAGATTATTTTAATATTGGAACTCGCCTTCTTTTTGCGGGTAATTTAATAAGGCAACCCTATTTCGAAGGAAGGCAATATCGGGTGGTAGGTGAACTTAATAATACTGATATTATTATGAATCAGACATTTTGGATTGGATTATATCCAGGCTTATCAATTGAACAACTTGATTTTACGGTGTTAAAATTGGAAGAATTTTTTGGAGTTGGCTGGTAGTATTGGCTTTTTTTAAAATTAAAATTAAAGGGTATTTATGAATAATCTTGAAAAAACAATGATCTCAATTCTAAAAGAATTACGAGATGATTATGGTGTTTTCGAAATAAAAGCAGAATTTGAGTCTGAAGGAAGCCGCATGGAAGAAATGATGCGACTAAAAGATATAACTAGTTATGTTAATCTCCCAATTATATTGAAAATAGGTGGTGTAGAGGCAGTTACTGATGTCTACAATGGATTGGCGATAGGAATCAAAGGTTGTATAGCACCGATGGCTGAAACTAAATATGCATTATCTAAATTTACTGATTTAATTGATAATTATGTTGCGAGAGATAATGCGGAAGATATTAATTTTGCTGTAAATATTGAAACAATCACTGCATGTAATAATTTTGATGACATGTTAACTCTTACCAATATTTCTAATTTGTCAGGAATTACTGTTGGAAGAGTCGATCTTGTTGGATCAATGGGACTTGATCGGTCTTCAATTAATACCTCAGAAGATGTAAAGAGTTTGTGCAAAAGTGTTTTTTCTAAGTCTAAATCACATGGCCTTAAAACTGCTATGGGAGGTGGTATTGGTGTAGATGCATTCCCAATAATAAATGAAATGAATAGCGATGGTTTGATAGATAAGTATGAAACACGAAAAGTTGTATTTCCAGCTAAATCAGTTTGTTATGGTGAAAAGTCAATATTAAAGGCAGTTGAATTTGAACTTTTATGGTTGCAAAGTAAGCGACGATATTATTCTGGCGTTAGAAAAGAGGATGAGAAAAGAATTGAGATGTTAGAAAAAAGATTAAAAGCCAATTAATTTGAATAAGGTAATAATATTTGATCTTGATGGTACATTACTTGACAGTCAGAATGGTATTTTGTTTTCGCTTGAATACGTATTAAATAAATACGCCCAAGAATACCTTCCTTATCTAGATAGAACTTTAATTGGCCCTCCAATTCAATCAATTTTAGAAGGTTTTATATCAGACTCAAAAGCAGTTTCTCTGCTGTCTAAAAAGTTTAGGTTGCATTATGACTCATGTGGATTTCAAAAAACTCAGCTATTTCAAGGCGTTTATGATGGATTAGAGCAGTTGAGCTCAGTAGAATTATATGTCTCAACAAACAAGCCTGAAAAAGTGACAAAAAAGATTTTGGAAAAACTTGAAATAGATTGTTTTTTTACTGGTGTATTTTGTGTAGATTTAGATACTTATCGAGATAAAACAGAGATTGTTAAGAGTATTATAAATAAGCATAGTAATCAAAACATAATTGTAGTAGGCGATTCCGAAGAAGATTATTTTTCTGCAGTAAATAATAATTGTGATTTTTTATATTGTTCATATGGCTACGGAAATTTTTTTATTGGAAATCAAAACTTCATACGTGTAAAAAATGCCAAGGAACTTTTTTCGGTAATATCAGAATAAGTATATTTAAATAGTACTCTTTAGGTTTCAATTTAACCCCCCCTTATTATTGCGTGGGTAAAATATATAAAACACCAATCTAAATATAGCTTAAAATTGCCTGTAAATATCATAATTTGAGGAGAGAATTGTGGAAGATGTAAGTGATGTTACTGCCGTTGTTCAACCAAGAATTCATTCTGCAAAAAAAGTTAAATTAGAAGATCAAATCCCTCTGATTACTCCTTTTTCTGCACATATTGATGTCTGTAGTGTCTGTAATTATAAATGTAGCTTTTGTTTTCAAGCAGATAATCCTGCGATGAAAGCTGCTGGACTTAAAAGAGGAATGATGGACATAGATTTATTCAAAAAAATTGTTGACGATCTTAGTGAGTTTGATGACAAACTTAAAAAAGTTAAGATTGGAAATCATGGCGAACCAACTTTACATCCTAAACTTCCTGAAATGATTGAGTATGCGAGACAAAAAGGTGTAGCAGATATAATTGAAGTTTTTACGAATGGCTCAAAATTGAATCCTGATCTTAATGAAGCAATTGTAAAGGCCGGCTTGCAAAGAATTAATATCTCTTTAGAAGGATTAACTAGTGAAAGATATTTTCAAGTAGCGGGAATTAAGGAAGATGTGGATGAAATGCATAAAAACTTAATTAATCTTTATAATGTGAGTAGAGGTTCAGACTTAAAAATTTACATCAAAATTGCTGATAGAACAAGTGCTCTTGATAATGATGATGAGACTATATTTATTCTAAGTGAAGAAGAGAGACAGTATTTTTTTGATAGGTTTGGCAATATTTGTGATGAAATTTATATTGAAAAAATTGTTCCTCAATGGGCTGAAACTCAATACGATAAGCAGAATAGTGTTGGAAATACAGGGATGTACGACCAGAAAATCAAAAAAAATAAAGAAATCTGCCCATTTATATTTATGTATCTTCATTTTAATTGGGATGGGACAGTAAGTCCTTGCACTTTAGATTGGCCTAAAAAGGTAAACATAGGGAATTCTAAAGAACAAAGTTCTAAAGAAATTTGGGGTGGTCATTCACTGAGGAGTCTTCAAATTGCAATGCTAAGAGGAGAAAGAAATAACATAGACTTCTGTAAGAATTGTTCTGCACCAATGGTTTGTGTAGAAGAGGATCTCGACGGAGTGAAGCCAGAAATATTTGAAGCAATAGGTGCAACTTACGAAGAGATTAATGGAGACAACATGTGGCTAAAATCTATTTCATTAGAAACAAATGCCTAGTGAATATAAGATATTGGTCGTTGGCTCTAATGGGTTTATAGGTCAAAATATTGTTGAGTATCTAAAAGAACAGAATTACAACGTTTTGTCTCCCAAAAGAAATGTTTTGGATTTGCTTGATACTGAAAAAGTATTTGATTTTATCCGAAACCACAAACCTGATATTGTTATTCATAGCGCGGTCAATATTAACTCTTTGATTGATAATTTAAGAATTTATTATAATCTAGAGCGTTGTTCAGCTAACTTTGGTAGAATGATTGTAATTGGTTCAGGTGCTGAATATGATATGAAGAATTACAAACCCTTGATGCATGAAGGTTATTTTTCAGAACATATTCCTTCTGATGTCTACGGTTTATCTAAATACGTAACATCGAGAGATATAGAAAATCATCCTAGAAATATTATAAATTTTAGAGTTTTTGGAATATTTGGAAAATATGAAGATTACACAAGAAGATTTATTTCAAACAATATTTGTAGAGCTCTTTGTGGACTGGGAATCTCGATGAACAAGAACATGAAATTTGACTATTTATATGTCAATGATTTTCTTAAAATGCTTGTAATGTTTTTTAAAAAAAATTTAACGTATCGTAACTACAATATTTGTACTGGACAACCTGTAGAATTCCTAAAAATAGCCAATATAATAAATGATATTCATGAAAATGGTAAGTGCAATATTATAATAAAAGAGAGCGGCTTTAATACTGAGTATTCCGGTGATAACTCACGTTTTTTAGAAGAGTTTGGTCATTTCGAATATACTGATTTAAGAACTTCAATTGAAGAACTTTATAACTGGTATAAGGAATCTTCAGACATCAATAATTATTGTGAGAAATTAAATTGAATTCAAAAAAAGACAAACTAGTCAATTTTTTAACAAATAAGCCAGTCATTATTTGGGGTGCTAGAATGACTGGCATGGGGTTCCTCCGTTTTTCAACATCTAATAATTTAAATGTTCTTAATTTTGTAGACTCAGATCCTGCACTTCTTGGAAAAAAAGTTAATAATAAGACTGTTAGGGCTCCTAAAGATCTTTCTTTACTTAAAAAAATTAATCCAGATTTGATAATAGTAATAGCAGTTTCGATCAAGGAAGATGAAATTATAAAAAAACTCACAACTATGGGTTTTACTGATGATGATTTTGTTTTATATTCAGACTACTGTGATGTTTATTATACAATTGATGTTGTTGGTACCTGTAACCTTAGGTGTGCCTCCTGTGCTTATACTATTGAAGGACAAAAATATTCAAAAGGTCTGATGAGTCTTGAAGATTTTAAGCAAGTAGTAAGTAAGATAAAGAGTGAAGTTGATATTGTTACTCATGTAAGTTTATATAATTGGGGCGAACCTTTGCTACATCCAGAATTAAATAAAATTATTGATCATTTGCATGAAAATGGTATAGCTGCAGCGGTTTCTTCTCACTTATCTATAGTAACTGGAAGTCAAATCAGAAAACTTATTAAAGCCGCTCCAGAATATCTTAAAATTTCACTTTCTGGTTATTACCCTGATGTTTATGATGTAACACATGCAGGTGGGAATATAAATCTTGTAAAATCAAACCTCTATAGAATTAGATATTTTATTGATCAATTCAAGGCTAACACACTCGTTGATGTTAATTATCATCTTTACACGAATAATAACAGCAAAAATTTAATAAAGATGCAAGAGCTATGTGATGAGTTAGGTTTTACTTTGTCTAGTGTTAACTCCTTGGTAATGCCCTTAGAACGTGTTATTGATTATGTTGAAGGCAAAGATGAAGCTAGAACTGCAGAGCTAAATAAGATTTTACCGGTAACTATTGAGGAAGGGATGTCAGTAGCAAGTGATTATAAGTTAGATTCATGCCCATTCATGGACAATCAGGTAAATATTAATTATGATATGTCAGTTCCTGTTTGTTGCACGGTGTTTGATCAAACAGATACAATTGTTACGAAAAATTTTCTTAAATCCTCCTTAAGTGAAATAACTAATGCTAAACATAAAGTAAAGCTTTGTACGAAATGTATGAACTATAATCTGCCTGCTTATAATATGGGCTTTAACCGTAAAAAATTGGACGAAATAGCTCTTCAAAAAACCAGTACAGATAATTAGTTTTATGAATCCCTTTACCAAATGCGCAGTCAATATTCTTGACTTGTCAGTAAAACAACCTACAAATGGATTGCCTGATGATATTTTTTATTATATTAGTAGATCTACACCATTAGTAAATGTTGATTTGTTGATAAAAGATCAGAATAATGAGGTTTTATTATCTTGGAGAGATGATGAATATACAGGTACTGGTTGGCACATTCCGGGAGGTATTATTCGATATAAAGAGAATATTAAGCAACGGATTCATGAGGTTGCAAGGACTGAGCTCAGAACCTCTGTGACTTGTAACTTAGAGCCTATAGCTGTTAATGAGGTTATTGCAGATAAACAGCGAAATAGAGCCCATTTTATTTCATTACTTTTTACTTGTTTCATAGATGAGGAATATGTAATAGATAATAATAATCTTACAACAAGTGATCCAGGCTTTCTGAAGTGGCATCAAAGTTGTCCAAGTAATTTGGTCTCTTGGCATGAAATCTATCGAGATTATATTTAATTAGATGAGATACTTTTCTTAAATTAATTTTCATATAAGTTGAAAGAATGAATAATCAATTTTGTCGTTTGTGTAAAAGTAATATCGATAGACCGGCATTATTGTCAATGAGTCCATTTCCTATGGCAGCTCAATATTATCCAGATAAGGCTGAATTTGAAAGAGATAAAGGTATTACTTTAAAGGTATATCGTTGTTCCTGTTGTGATTTGGTACAGCTTTGTTGTGAACCGGTTTCTTATTATAAAGAAGTAATTACCGCAGCTTCTTTTTCTGGAGAAGCTAGGGCAGCTCGTTTAAAAGAAATTTCTAAGTTTGTAGATCTTTTTGGATTGCAAGGAAAAAAAGCAGTTGAGGTTGGAAGTGGTAGAGGAGGTATGGTTGATATTATGACCGAAGCAGGATTGGATGCTGTTGGCTTAGAGTATTCAGATGAGTCAGTAGCATATGCTAAGAGTCAGAACCGTAATATGATCCAAGGTTATCTAGACGATCTGGATATGAAATATAATGAACAATATGATGCTTTTATTTCACTTAACTATATTGAACATCAGCCTGACACAAAGAGTTTTATTCGTTCATTGGCAAGAATTACTAAACCCGGTGCAGTAGGTTATATAACAGCCCCAAACGTAAGTTATCTATTAGAAACTAATACTCTATATGAGTTTGTTGCCGACCATTTGATTTACTTGACCGAAGAAACAATGCGACGTGCCTTTGAACTAAATGGTTTTGATGTAATTGAAAGTTGTATTATCAATAATAAGAATGATATTTCGCTTATTGTTAAAAAAAGAGAGATTTTAGATATTTCTGGAATAGATGATGTTGAACAATTAGCTAAGTCATTGAAGAATTTTGTTGATCAAAACCGATTAAATGGGAAAAAATTAGCTGTTTGGGGTGCTGGGCACAGGACTTTGGCTTTGCTATCCATTGCTAAAATTAGTGAAATTTCTTTTATCGTCGACTCAGCTGATTTTAAGCAAGGTAAATATAGTCCAGTAATGCATTCAAAAATTGTCTCACCTAAAACATTAGCTGAATCTGATGTAGATATTATTATTGTAATGGTCCCTGGGCTTTATCCAGATGAAGTTGTTAAGAAAATCCAATCCTTTAGCCGAATATTTGAAATCTATAAATTACAAGATAACAAGTTGCTCAAAGTTTGAGTGATTTAAATTTATTACTATAAATAAAAAATACTTTAAACATGAAACTGTCTGATTATGTTGCAAAAAAAGTTGTTGAGTTAGGAATACGTAATGTGTTCATGGTTACAGGGGGAGGATCAATGCATCTCAATCACTCTCTTGGAACTAATGATAATTTAGAGTGTATTTTTAATCATCATGAACAAGCTGCAGCAATGGCTGCTGAATCTTATTATCGATTGACTAATAAACTTGCATTAGTAAATGTAACTTCAGGGCCAGGAGGAACGAACGCAATAACAGGTGTTTATGGTGCTTGGACAGACTCTCTTGGGGTGATTGTAATTTCAGGTCAAGTAAAGTACGAAACAACCGTTAGAAGTACTGGACTTCAGCTTCGTCAACTTGGTGACCAAGAGTTAGATATAGAGAGGCTAGTAAGTCCAATAACAAAGTACGCCGAAATGGTTACTGATCCTAGTTTGATTCGATATCATTTAGAAAAAGCATTTTATCTAGCAACTTCAGGAAGACCTGGACCTTGTTGGTTGGATATTCCACTTGATGTTCAAGGAGCTGATATTGATCCAGACTCTTTAGAAAAGTTTGAACCACCTGTAGTTATAAAAAATGATTTAACAAATAGTTGTAAAGCTATTTTAGATAAAATTTCTAAGGCACAAAGACCTGTAGTTTTTGCTGGTGGTGGAGTACGCTTAAGCGGAGCGCATAGTGAATTTATTAATGTCGTTGAAAAACTAGGTATTCCTGTTGTCACCGGTTGGAATGCACATGATGTTATTTGGAATTCACACCCTTTATATGCCGGAAGACCTGGTACTGTAGGCAATCGTGCTGGTAATTTTACTGTTCAAAATTCTGATCTTTTGCTAATTTTAGGTAGTCGTTTAAATATCCGTCAGATTAGTTACAAGTGGAGCTCATTTGCTAGAAAGGCTTATAAAATTTGGATTGAT
Source organism: gamma proteobacterium SCGC AAA007-O20 (assembly GCA_000213395.2). Lineage (GTDB taxonomy): Bacteria > Pseudomonadota > Gammaproteobacteria > PS1 > Pseudothioglobaceae > Pseudothioglobus. The sequence goes on along the minus strand of AFHY01000012.1, from coordinate 9,495 downwards.
ATTGATGAAATTGAAATGCAAAAGCCAACTGTTAAGGCTGATTTTAAAATTTGTGCAAATCTGTCTGATTTTTTGCCACAATTAAAAAACTCTCCATATAATGGCCCCACTTCTGCACATATTAAATGGCTTGATTGGTGTTTAGAGCGAATAAAAACATATCCTATAGTACAAGATGAATATTGGAAAACAAAAAAAATAAATCCTTATGGATTTATGCAAACTTTATTTAGACAATTTCAAAAAAACCAGATAATTGTTGCAGCTGATGGAAGTGCTTGTGTTGTTAGTTTCCAAACTGCTGAGATTAAGCAAGGTCAAAGATTATGGACTAATTCAGGGTGTTGCAGTATGGGATATGATTTACCAGCAGCAATAGGAGCCTGTATTGGAAGTGAGCGAGAGTCAGTAGTTTGCCTTGCTGGAGATGGAAGTATTATGATGAATTTACAGGAATTACAAACAATTAAAGGCAACACTCTGCCAATTAAAATTTTTATACTTAATAATTGTGGTTATAGCTCCATCTTTCAAACACATAAAAACTTTTTTAATGGGGTAGAGGTAGGAGCAAGTCCGAAGTCAGGTTTAAGTTTTCCAGATTTTGGGAGGTTAAGTAAGGCATTCAATATTCCTTATTTTCAATGTGTTGAGAATAATGAAAATGAGATGAAAATTATTATTAATGAAGCTCTTAACGTCGATGGTCCTGTAATTGTTGAAGTCATGCTTGATGAAAATCAACCGTTTGCACCGAAGTTGGCATCTAAACAAATGCCTGATGGAACTATTACTTCTCCTAATCTTGAAGATATGGCTCCTTTTCTCCCTAGAGATGAAATGAAAAATAATATGATTATATGAATATTCTAATTACTGGTGCAAATGGTTTTGTTGGTCGAAATTTAAAAGAATATCTTGAAAAGATAGAAATTTATGATGTTTATACGCCAACTGAAATTGAGTTAGACCTAACTAGCTCTCATGAAGTTGAGAAATTTTTCTTAAGTAACGAAATAGATTGTATTATTCATTCAGCAACAACACTACAAATAAATAAAAAATACACTTCAGATGTTTGCGAGAAAAATTTAAGAATGTTTTTAAATTTGTGTAAGTTTAAATCTAAAGAATCAAAATTGATAAATCTTGGCAGTGGATCAGAATATTCTAGAGATCATTGGGTATCAAATATGAACGAATCATATTTTGATAATCATATACCCCAGGATAGTCATAGTTTGTCAAAATATATAATGTCTAAATACATTGCATCTTCAAATGATGAAACTTTATTACACTTAAGAATATTTGGAATATTTGGGAAGTATGAAGACTATAGAAGTAAATTCATTTCAAATTGTATTGCAAAAAATTTAATGAATTTACCAATTGTTATTAATCAAAATGTTTGCTATGACTATTTGTTCATTGATGATTTTTCTAAAATTATTGAAAAATTAATCAAAAATAATTCAAAAATAAATACTTTAAATGTTACTCCAAGCAAATCTACTGATTTAATATCAATTAATAATATTATTCAAAAATCTCTCAATATAGATACTGGCTTTAAGTTGTTAAAAGAGGGTTATGGGAGGGAATACACTGGAGATAATACTAATCTTCTTAAAAGCATAGGTGATTTTAAGTTTATGTCAATTGAAGAGTCAATTAAGGATCTCTTGTTATATTATTCATCTAACATAAATTTAATTAACAAAAGTGAATTACTAGATGATCAGTTGCTAGAGCATGCTAAAAAAATCAATCCAGAGTCAAACTAATTAATATGGATAATTTTGAAAAAATCCTGAAAGATGATTTTAATTTTATTTTGAGTACTCATCTTCCTTGGACTGATTTAAAGAATAAAAAGATATTAATAACTGGCGCAACTGGCTTTATCGCAAGTTACTTAATTAGATTTTTGGTTGCAGCAAATATTAAGTTACATTTAAATATTTCGATTACTGGAACTGTAAGAAATTTAAATATTGCTAAAATTAAGTTCAAGAGCATTTTAGAAAGTAAATTCCTTGATCTAAGAGTTATAAACATTCTTGAGCCAATTAAAATTAACAGTCATTATGACTTTATCATCCATATGGCTAGTATTGCTACACCAAAGCTATTTGAAAGTAACCCAATAGGAGTAATTTTGCCAAATACCTTAGGAACAATAAATTTATTAGATTTTGCATCAACTCAGAATATAGACAGATTTGTTTTTTTTAGCACTACAGGTGTCAATGGATTTGTAGAAGATAATTTAAGACCAATTTCTGAAGACGTATATGGAGGTTTAGACCCTAATAAAATTGAGAATTGCTATCTTGAAAGCAAAAGAATGGGGGAAAATTTATGCATTGCATGGAATCATCAAAAAAATGTTCCAATCCAAATTGTTAGGCCAGCAATAACTTATGGACCTGGTGTTCAGCTAGATGATGGAAGGGCATATGCAGATTTTATAAAAAATATAGTAAATAGTGAGAATATAATGCTTCATTCTAAAGGAGATGCAATAAGAAATTTTTGTTATGTTGCTGATTTTTTAACTGGTCTTTTTTATACCATTTTTCATGGAAATATTGGAGATACTTATAATATAAGTAGTGAAAAAGAATACTCCATACTTAAACTTGCTGAAATTTTGACTAAAGATGTTTTTAGTGAAAAATCTTTGTCAATCGAATACGATTTCAAAAATAATGACTTTTTGAGGGTTAATTACACTCGTACTACTGTTTCAACAAAAAAATTGCGATTACTTGGCTGGGAAGAAAAATTTAGCATCCAAGAAGGCATGAAAAGAACAGTTGAAAGCTATTTATAAATAGAATTTCAATATGAATGAATTAATGTTTTATATGAGACAAAATAACAATGGAGAAAATTAAATATGAAAGGTCTAAATGAGTTAAATATAGAGTATCAAAATGGGAAATTAGAAAAAAAAGATTATATAAAAGCAATGCATCTAAAACACCACGCATTGTTTGATTATTTTGACTATATTAAAGATACTGATATCGAGTCTATTGTTATAAATAATGAGAAAATATATGTAGAATTAAAAGATACTGGGATAAAGCTTGTTTTGGATAGATTTGATAGTCGATGTACTCCTATTGAGGTATTAAATTTTCGGTCATTTGATGCAGTTGAAAAAGAATTAATCTATTTATTAGCAAGTAAAAGCCAAATAATATTTGATATTGGTGCCAACATAGGTTGGTATTCATTGAATTTTAGTAAGCTAGAAAATGTTAACAAAATATATTCATTTGAACCAATTCCTAGTACATTTGATTACCTACTAAAGCATATCGAATTTAACAATATCGATAAAATTTTCCCTAATAATATAGCATTGTCCGACCGTAATGGAGAGGTTGAATTTTATTTTACCAAGCAACAGACTTGTAGCGCTTCAATGAGAAATATTATCGTTAAAGACTACATTGTAGACTTTAACGATGATATAAACAAAGTTGTTTGTCAAACCAAAACTTTAACTGATTTTGTCATTGATAATAAGACAAACATTGACATGATTAAATGTGATGTAGAAGGGTCAGAGTTATTTGTTTTTAAAGGAGGAGTCGAAATACTAGAAAGGGATAAGCCATTTATTTTTACAGAGATGTTAAGAAAGTGGGCGGCAAAATTTGAGTATCATCCTGATGACATAATTAATCTGCTTTCTAGTATTGGTTATAGATGTTTTGCTTATGTAGATGAAAAATTAGAAGAATTCTTTTGTATCAAAACAGAAACGAAACCTACTAATTATTTTTTTTTACATAAAGATAAACATAATGAAATTATAAAAAGTTTAGGGTTTTAATTAATTGACGGGAATTAATAAAGATTTATAGAATAATTTAATAATGTTTTTCAATTTGTGTAAGTTTAAATTTAAAAAATCAAAATTGATAAATCTTGGCAGTGGGTCGGAATATTCTAGAGATTATTGGGTATCAAATATGAACGAATCATATTTTGATAATCATATACCCCATGCTAGTCATAGTTTTTCAAAATATATAATGTCTAAATACATTGCAGCTTCAAATGATGAAACTTTATTACACTTAAGAATAATTGGAATATTAGGACCTATAGTTAAAGACTAATTTTATAAATATGGAACTCTTGTCTATCGCAATTCCTACTTACAATAATTCTAAATTTTTGGATTATTTGCTTGAATTTCAGTTACCAATATTAGAAAAATATAAGATAAAGATTTATATTTCTGATAATAATTCTACAGATGACACATCTGAAGTAATTAATAAATGGAGAAAACAATACCCTTTGATTATGTATAGAACAAATGCCATTCATTTAAATTCTGCACAAAATTGCGAATTGGCAATTAATTTACCTGCGAGTAAATATGTTTGGCTTTTGGGCGATAGGTATTTTATTCCAGAGAAAACAATTAAATATGTCTTAGATTCCTTAAACACGGATCCATCTATAGATTTATTACTAGTTAATTTGGAGGGTCTTATAAATGATGTACCTTCACATAATTATAATAATTCAGAAGTATTATTGTCTGATTTGGGCCATTTAATGACTTGTTTAAGCGTTAAGGTAATTAATAATACGGTGATTAATGGACTAAAGTTTAAGAATTTTTTCGATTCAGATTTTGCACATTTTTGTGCTCTATTTGAATACTTAAATAGTAATAATTTTAATGCACTATGGTCTTCTGAATTTTCAATTAAGGCACTATCACATCCTAATCTAAAACGAATAAACTGGAGTCATGATGAAAGGGCATTAAGTGTAGGGGCAAAGAATTGGGTAACTTCTGTTTTTTCGTTATCTTCGGATTATTCTTATGATAGCAAGATTAAATGTATTAAAAAATTTGGGGTTTTGTCTAAACTATTTACCTTTAGAGGGATTGTTTTGATGAGGATGCGAGGAAATTTAACATATTCAACATATAAAAAATACTCTCGAGAAATTAGGCTGATTATAAATTACTCCGAGGTTATTGTAGTCTTGATGTCAGTTTTCCCAAGAAGTATCTTAAAGTTTCTTTATGCACTTCTTTCAATAATTCCAAAAAAAATAACCCAAAAAATAGGGTTTGTTAATGGAAATGAATAAAAACATGAATGAACATTAAAATTGATACATTAGTTAAAATGTGTCAATGATAAATACTCCTGGTTATTTTTTTCTAAGGTTAAATTATTCTTAGTATCAGAAAACTAGATTAGTGTTATTTTAGGAAGTTTTTTTTTAACTAAAAAGGAATTATAATTTTGAGCGCATTAAGTATTAATGCAAGACACTATCTGTTTTTCTTTCGAGGATTGACGCTTCTATCAAGATTTGTGTTCATTACTTTTTTAGCAAATCGACTGAGTGTTGTGGAAGTTGGACTTTATGGATTTGTTACAGCTTTGATATTTGCGACAGTTTTTTTAGTAGGTCTTGAGTATGGAAATTACTCTGCTAGAAAAATTATCGAATGTAGAACTTTTTTGTGTAAGCAGAAAACTGTAGTTGGCGTAACTATTTTCGGCTTAACAATGTTTCTGATATTTTCGCCTTTGTCCTATTATTTCTTAGGGTCTAATCAAATAAGTGGTTTAGTCTCTATATTCTCTTTTTTTGTTATTGTATATGGAGAATCTTATTTGGCTGAACATAAAAAGCTTCTTATTTCACTGAAACATCCAATTTATTCTGGAGTAATAGATTTTATAAAAACGGGATTTTGGGTTTACTTGCTAATACTTATTGTTGTACTGAATTGGTTCGAACTCAATCTGCGACTCATACTTTTCATGTGGGCATTTTTTGTAATTTTAGGATCTGGTTTAGTATTTATTAAATTAAAATCTTATTACAAAAAAAATATCTTTTTTTCTCTACCATCCTTCAGTACATATAAACAACAAATATCTTCATCTTTGCCTTTTTTCTTAATTGGATTCTCAATGCTTTTAATTGAAATATCAGGCAGATTTTCTTTACAAATGGTTAATTTTCAGATAGAGGCGGGTGTTTATACATTCTATTCTGGGTTTATTTTTGCTATTCCTTTGTTTGTGTGGAGTTCATCAATTGCCTTTGACCATGCAAAAATAATTGAGTCTTATGAAAAGGGAGATGCTGTTAAGTCTGATGATTTGGTTATGATTATGTTGAAAAGATCTTTAATGATATGTGCATCTTTAGCTTTCATTCTATTTATAGGGTTTAGTATGTTTCTTGAAATAATTGACAAAGAAGAATACAAAAATTACATAAATCAGTTTTATATATTTCTTATAGTGCCATTTATTCATGTAATAGATGGACATTTATACTATAAGCTATATGTTAGGAAAAAAGAAAGATTAATTACTTTATCATCAGTACTTGGAATTGTAAGTTTGGTAGTTTTTCAATTTTTAACTATAGACAAACTAGGTATTACATCGGTGATCTACTCAATTATACTTGCGCTAACAATTTCAGTTTTTTTAAAGATTATGTTTATAAGACAAAGTAAATATGATGATTTTGCTTTTCGGAATATCTGAAAATGACATTTCTTAAAAAACTTTCTAAATTATTTCACTCTATGGGTGTTTTTGGTCTAATAAGACTTACTTTGGATTTAATTTATTCAAAAATATTGTTTCCAAAAGCCCGTATTCTTCGTCGTCCTTTTTATATTAGAAATGAAGGCAAATTAATTATAGGTACAGGTTTTTCATGTGGCCCTGGTCTTATTATTGATGTTTTTGGTGAGAATGCAAAGGTTGAAATTGGTCAGAATGTTATGGCTTATCATAATTTACACATCGGAGCTATAGAGAGCGTTGTAATAGGTGACAGAGTGTTAATTGCAAGTGGTGTTTATATTTCCGATCATGGTCACGGAAAATATTCTGGTGAAATTCAATCAAATCCGCTAGTACCTCCAGTTGAACGAACTTTGACTGGAGCTTCAGTGAAAATTGGTGATGATGTTTGGATAGGAGAGCGCGTTGCTATTCTACCTGGAGTGTCAATAGGCAAAGGTGTTATTCTTGGAGCAGGAGCGGTTGTTACCTCGAGCCTGCCAGATTATGTGATTGCGATAGGCGTGCCTGCTAAAGTCGTAAAAGTGTTTGATTTTGAGAAAAATAAATGGATGTCAGCGCAGATATAGTAATTAGGTTTGGTAGATATCGAATATCTTTATACAATCCACATCTAATATTTTTACTGTCCGTTGCGGCCAGTCTGGCTTTGTTGGCATTAGAAAGGTCTATTGGCATAGGATGGGACTATCATCTTGACGCCTACACCTATATAGAATGGTCCAAATTTGACCAATTTTCAATAGAGTCGGTGTTATCTAATTTTGCTATTTGGGATCTTGCAGGAAATGCCTGGTACTATATTGTTAATATATTTAATTCTAATGTCAATGCACTCATAGGACTAAATATTTTGGTTTACTCTATAACTAACGTTACCTTGGCGAATTTTTGTTATAAAAATATCGATCCCTGCAGTAAGGGGGTTTGGCTATTATTATTATTGGTAATTTTCAATCCGTATCGAACACATCTGTCAGTGCATGTTTTAAAAGATACTTTAATAATTATTAGCATTGTTTACTTTTTCATTGTTCCCAGAGCTTACTCATGGTTATTTATATTGTTGTCATTTTTTATAAGTTTTCGTGCAGTGTTATACCTTGTTGCAATATTCAATAAAAAGAACTTCATTTTTGTCTTGACACCTGTTTTGCTCTTTATTTTTTTTGAGCCGGGTGATTTTATCTCCAAGCTTGACATTCTTCCTCATACATTACCTAGTATGACATTTAGGGATTATGATAATGTTCCTAATTTTTTAGAATTAGGAATGCTTGGCTCCATTATCAGAGTTATAGTATGGCCTTTGTTGGCGTTATCAGGCGTATTTTTTCTTATAAGCCCCACTGTTATGTACTTACCAATTGCAGTCGGAGCTTTATTATTGCAATTATGGTGTTTTAAAAAATATCGCAAGCCAGCTTTTTATTTTCAAGTCTATTTAGCCTTAGGCCTTTTCGCAATAGTGGTAACTGGCTTTACCACTTATATAAGATATGCAGTGCCATTGATTACAATTTTGCCAATTCTTATTATTAAACGCAATAGTGTTCATTTTGAAAAATATAGAAAATAACAAAAAGAGTGTATCAATTGTTGGAACTGTTGGATTGCCAGTAAAATATGGGGGATGGGAAACACTTGCAAGCAATCTGGTTGATCATCTAAACCAGCAATTTGATCTAACCGTTTATTGTAGTTCAAAAAAATACATTACTAAATTGCCAGAATATAATGGTGCAAAATTAGAGTATATAAATCTTAATGCTAATGGCATTCAAAGCATTCCATATGACATTGTTTCGATTTATAAATCTCTGAAATTTGCAGATACAATTCTTATTTTGGGTGTGTCTGGATGTATCTTTCTTCCGTTTGCAAAGCTATTTGGAAGTAGTAATATTATTGTAAACATAGATGGTCTAGAATGGAAAAGGAAAAAGTGGGGGAGGGTTGCTAAATGGTTTTTGAAATTTTCAGAAAGTATTGCTGTAAGGTTTTCAGATTTGGTTATCGCCGATAATAAGGCTATCCAAGAGTACATATTAGATGAGTATGGAGTTAATAATGTACTTATTGCTTATGGTGGAGATCATGCAAATAAAGAACTCATGAAAGACGGCGATAAAGTCCAATATGCATTCTTAAATAATAAGTATGCATTCAAAGTATGTAGAATCGAACCTGAAAATAACTTGGATATTATTTTAGAGGTATTTAGTCTTTGTAATTCCTTACCCATTGTAATAGTTGGCAATTGGTCCAATAGTGATTATGGTGTAGAGTTAAGAAAGCAGTATCAAAAATATTCGCACATATATATGCTAGATCCTATTTATAATCAAACTGATATAGATATCCTTAGAAGCAATTGTTTTATTTATATACACGGTCATAGTGCTGGAGGAACTAACCCATCGTTAGTTGAGGCAATGTTTTTAGGGTTGCCCATTATTGCTTTTGACGTGATTTATAATCGAGAAACAACGCACAATAAATCATTGTATTTTAAAAATAAACAGCAGTTAATTGATACATTAGAGGATCTTAACGAGATTGAGTTGAATATCGTTTCTAGTAGTATGAAATCTATAGCTGACAAGGAGTATTTTTGGTCTATTATTGCTGATAAATATGCAAATATATTTTAGGCATATTAAAATAGGGTATCTTTATAGTCCATTATCCTCTACAATAACCGCATTCATAACACTAGAAATTGATACTATGGCTACAACATATAGAGGGAGACTATTATGAAGAAACCATTAAAGGTGTATCTAGGTGATCTTTCTTATGATACGGTTTCTCTTTCTACAAATCATTTTCCTCTCAATGTTGGTTATATAGCTAGCTATTGTATTGGACAATTTGAATCATT
>AFHY01000013.1 GCA_000213395.2 gamma proteobacterium SCGC AAA007-O20 | reverse complement strand
AATATTATCAAGTATCTGCTTTCTTGTAGCATTGATTCTAATTTCAGAAAGATTGGACATTGTAACTAAATCTGTCACAGTACCTTGCAAAACATATCGGGCATCGGAAGATATATACATGACTTCTATCCTGGGCTCAGTAATGATTACTTCATAAAACCCATCAAGTTGTGACTCATTTATTTGTTCGGCATTAATACTCGGAAAAAATGGCTGTAATTGGTTAATGATTTCCTCGATATTTGCGTAAGCAGAGTTTGCATATAACAAAAATAGGAACAAAAGTGACTTATACATAGTGAAATTAATTATTAAAGAAGTAAATTTTACAGATTTTTGGTAGAATACCGAGATTATAATTTTGCAGGAAAGACAATGGAATTTTTTGTCACACATCAGACGGTAGAGCATTACAGTGGTGACTGTGCCGTAGCATTTGTTTTCAGGGACAAAGCACATCAAAATAAGAATCTTCAACAACTATTAGAATTGAACCGATTTGACGCAATCGTTGGAGCAACTTTGATTCTCAGTCAGGTGAGTGGTTATAAAACAAAGAGATTGTTGATTGTCGGCTTGGGTGATTCATCACTCAATGTAAAAAACTACATGAAGGTGCTTAATTCTCTTTCATCAGCTTTGTCTGATGCGAAGGTGAAAAATGTAGTGATACCAGATATTCAAATTGATAATCGTGATGAGTCTTGGGTTCAATTAATGACAGCCCGTGTATTAAAAAATGCAATCTATCAAGTCGAAAAAGTTGACGCAAAGGAGAAAAATGAGAAAGGCACTCTAGAAGCAGTAAGTATTTATTCAGAAAACAATGACGCTACAGAAATTAATAAAGGCTTGGCGATTGCTAACGGTATGGCTTTGACTCGAAGATTAGGAGACTTGCCGCCTAATATTTGTACACCTAGTTACTTAGCAGAAACAGCAAAGTTGTTGGCCAAGAATTATAAGCTTGATTGTGAAGTTCTAGAAGAGTCCGATATGGAAGCATTAGGTATGCATTCTTTGCTTTCAGTATCTAAAGGTTCTTCTGAACCTGGGAAGTTAATTAGTCTGAGTTACAATAATGCAGGTAAGGATCAGCCAGTTGTGTTGGTAGGCAAGGGAGTGACATTTGACAGTGGCGGAATTTCATTAAAGCCTGGCGCCAAGATGGATGAAATGAAATTTGATATGTGTGGAGCAGCATCGGTGTTAGGTGTTATGAGGGCAGTTGCTGAGATGAATCTTAAAGTCAACCTTACTGTTGTGGTGCCCACTGTTGAAAATATGCCTGCCCATGATGCCTCTAAGCCTGGCGATGTTGTTAAAAGTATGTCGGGTCAAACGGTCGAAATTTTAAATACAGATGCTGAAGGAAGACTCATTCTTTGTGATGCATTGACTTATTGTGAAAAGTTTAGTCCAAAAGTTGTGATTGATATTGCAACACTTACCGGAGCTGTGATTATCGCATTAGGCAAGCACCATTCCGGATTAATGGCAAATGACCAAGCTTTAGCAGATGACTTGAAAAAGGCTGGCAGTGACGCGATGGATACGGTCTGGCAATTGCCTTTGGATGAGGAGTATGATGAATTACTTAAGTCTAATTTTGCAGACATGGCGAATATTGGTGGCCGGGAAGCTGGCACTGTAACAGCTGCTTGTTTTCTTGCTCGCTTTACCAAAGACTATCGATGGGCTCACCTAGATATTGCAGGTACTGCTTGGCTTGGTGGTTCAAAAAAAGGGGCAACAGGTCGACCGGTGCCTCTTTTAACGCAATATATTATGGAACAAATATAAGAATATTGATTTCTACATTTCACAATGTGGCTATAAATTATTTCTCCATTCTGAGTTCATTATTCCTAAATACTATACTTGTAAGACTAACGACTCCAACCAATTTGCCTTCATCAATGACTGGACAACGTGATATATTCATACGAGTCAGCAGCCTAGCACAGTAACGAATATACATTGTCGAGTGAACCGAAATGGCAGGTTTATTCATTATTTCATAAACATTAACTCGATCTAGAGATTTATTTTTAGCAATAACCTTTGTTGCAATATCAGCAATTAAAACTACTCCATACTCATCGTTTTCGTGAGCCTTATCAACTATTAGCATTTTTGTTTTTTTGTACTGCATAGTATCTAAACCATCCTGAACACTCAGATTACGATCTACAATATCAACATCCTTCCACATTACATCTTTTACTAGTAATTCATTTTTCATATTTCCTCCTCTATGTTTTTACTTAGTATTTCAATTTGATGCATTACACCAACTGCATCTTCAACATCAATTTGAAAGGCAATACCTTCATGTGACTCTTTATCGAAGGCTCCTACTTCGTTAACAGTTTCAAGAATTTTTAAAGCATTATGTTGCTCCACTAAAAGAAAGAGTACATCTCTTTGTGTTTCAATATGCAATCCTAAAAAAGTTTTTTTGTCATGAACACCTTCACCTCTTGCCTGAGAAATAACAGTTGAACCTGTAGCTCCATGTTCGCGTGCCGCGGACAAAATTTTATCGGTTTTAGCGCTATCAACAAAAGCGATTATTAATTTAAAGTGCATTACATCCTCCTTATTTGTTAATTAAATGTTTAATTTGAGCATAAGCTAATACTCCCATGATAGGAAATAGGCTTGCAAAGGCAATCAGCCCAAATCCGTCAATGAGTGGGTTTCTACCTTCTATTGTGCTTGCTAGGCCAAGCCCCAAAGCAGCTACCAAAGGCACGGTAACACTTGAAGTTGTGACACCACCGCTGTCATAAGCTAGTGCGATAATTTGCTTTGGAGCGAAAAAAGTTTGTACGATGACTATCCCATAGCCAGCAATGATAAAGTAATGAAGGGGCAGACCAACAACAATTCGATAACTCCCTAGCGCGATACCAATCGCCACACCAAGGGCTATTGTAATTCTTAAAGGCCAAACTCGGATTGAGTTACCTGAAACTTCATTGGCTTTTATTGATACAGCCAAAAGAGAGGGCTCAGCAATGGTTGCTGAGAAGCCCATACTTGCTGCAAATAAATATACCCAATAGTAGTCATTCCAATTCAGTTGGGTTTTACCAAGAAAATCTGGCGAAGTTAATTGGGTGGCCATAATTTTCCCTATTGGAAATAGTGCTTTTTCCAGTCCAACAATAAATAAAGCTAGTCCTACCCAAACCAAAAATATGCCAAATAAAGTCTGAGTTAGATTTGGTATTTTTTCTTTGATAATAAATAGCTGAAAGATTAATATCATTCCAATGATAGGAGCTATATCCCAAAACATAGAAATGAAAGATTCAAGAATAATCATAAAATAATCCCAAAAATTAGAACTGCAATAATCGGTGAGAGTGCACAGATTGCAATCATTCCAAATCCGTCAGTAAGCGGATTTCTACCTCGAATGCTACTCGCTAATCCAACACCTAACGCTGTTACCAAAGGCACTGTAACCGTTGATGTTGTGACTCCACCAGAGTCATAAGCAACACCAACAATCCAATCAGGAGAGACAAATGTAATAACCATCACTAGAACATACCCTGGGATAATCAACCACTGTAAGGGCCAGCCTTTTAAGATTCTTACAACACCGAGCATGACAGACAAACCAACAGCAAGTGCAACGGTCAATCTTAGTTCAAGTGAATATTTATTGATAGCCAACTCATTGTTTTCAATAATGCCACCAATACTAGCAACAATTGCAGCTTCTTGTGATACAGCCATGAGTGCAGGTTCTGCTATGGATGATCCAAAGCCAAGTGCAAAAGAGAACAATAGTAACCAAAACAATGAACCTTTGTTTACAAAAGAATGGGCAAGATTCTCTCCTATAGGGAAAAGTCCCAACCTAAGACCAGAAACAAAACAAGTCAAACCAATAAGAATTGACAAGGTTCCTAAAAGTATGACGCCTATTTCAGGAATGGCTTGCTTAAGCACTATGATTTGGAAAAAAGCGACTACTAAAACAATTGGAAGTAAGTCTTTGCAGCTTTCGAGCAAGTTATTCGCAAGCCTTCTAAGCACCTCATCCATGTCTGTTTTGCTTTCTTAATTGTTTCATCTATTATAAACCTGCTAGAGGTAATGCGAAGCTCACTTACACTTTGTTTATAATGGATTGTGTAAGCCAATAATTCTCTCATGATATGACCCCAATTGTTTTAATTAATGGTGCCAAGCAATCTAAGATTAGCATCTTTAATCGTAACGTACAGTTTGGCGATGGATTGTTTGAAACTTGTGTAGTTGAAAATAAAAAAATACTTTTTTGGGTAAATCATTTTGCTCGCCTGAATAAAGGTTGTGAGCAGCTAAAAATAAGCAGGGTTGATGAGTCAGTTTGGTTAAGTGATGTTAAAAAAGCGCTATCTTTATGTAGTTACGATCGCTGTGTTGTTAAGTTAATTCTATCTCGAGGAGAATCCTTAAGAGGTTATGGCTTTAAGGATGATATCAAGCCAGTTCGAGCTGTTATTGTCTCAGAATTGCAAAAAGTCACTTTTAATAAATCATTTTGTCTTGAGTATTGCCAAAGTGGCTATGATTCAAATCCAAAATTAGCAGGAATAAAGCACTGCAATCGATTAGAGCAAGTATTGGCTAGAGCAGGCCTAAAAAGTGACGAAGGCATTATGTTGGATGAAAATCATAACGTTATATCAGTAACTCAAGGCAACATTTATGCAATTCATGGTAATACACTGATTACTCCGAAATTGGATAAATGTGGTGTGGAAGGTACAAGACGAGCTGTTATTTTTGGTTTGACTAAACATCTAGGTATTAAGGTAAAGATTGAGGTCCTTTCTGTGGAGAAATTAGGACAAGCTGATGAAGTTTTTATCTCTAATAGTATTATAGGAATCCAGTCTATTAGCCAAATAGGTGACTTTGGTTTGGGTGAAAGTCCAATAACAAAGAAAATTAAAGATGCCTTTACAAAAAAAAGGGCAGACAGTAATTCTTGGCAATGCATTTAGCAACAATAAATAAAACTTATTCAAGATTATTGGCTTTGGTCATTCTCGTAGTGATTAGTATTTGGATCTGGACATCAAAAGATATGCTCATCAAAGAAAAGCAAATCTATCAGGTCAATTATGGCGCATCCATAGGTACTGTAGCAAAAGATTTAAGGGATAAAAAATGGATCAATTCTGAACTTTTTTTTAATTCATTAAGCAAGCTTCTTGGGGCCAATAAAAAACTTCAATCAGGTTATTATCAAATTGATCCAAATATGGATGTTATGACTTTTCTTGAGAATATTTCAAATGGCAGTGTAGTCACTACGAAGGTTACACTTATAGAGGGAAAGACACTCAATGATTATTTTGATCAGTTGAGCTCAGATTCAAGTCTGATATCAGAAGATACACTTGAAGAAATTATGCAATCGCTTGATATTAAGGCTCCTTATGATGGTTGGTTTTATCCTGAAACTTATCAGTTTAATTATGGTGAAAGTGTCAGAAATGTTTTAGCGAGGTCGTTTCAAGTTATGCAAGGTAAGGTTAATGAGTTATGGGTCGACAGAGCTAAAAGTCTTCCTTTTAAATCTCCCTATGAGGCAATAATATTAGCCTCTCTAATCGAGAAAGAAACAGCACTTGATCAAGAAAAGACTTTAATTTCAGGTGTTTTTATCCGCAGATTAGAGCAAGGGATGCGCCTTCAGACCGATCCAACAGTTATCTATGCTTTGGGTGATACTTACCAAGCACCACTCAAGAAAAGTGATTTAAAGGTCGACAGTTTATATAACACCTACAAATATGATGGTTTGCCGCCAGGTGCAATTTCTTCAGTCGGTTATGAATCTTTGTATGCGGCATTTCATCCAGATGAAGGTAACGATTTATACTTTGTTTCAAAAAAGGATGGTAGTCATGCATTTGCATCAAATTACGAAGAGCATAAAGACAATATCAAGAGGTATTCAAATAATATCTAGTCTAAAATTAGCGTTATGAAAAAAGGAAAATTTATCACCATAGATGGAGTAGAAGGTGCCGGTAAAAGTACTCAAATTGCTTTTATTTGTGACTATCTGCATCGAAAAGGTATCGATGTTGTAAAAACTCGTGAGCCGGGTGGGACTGATTTAGGAGAAAAAATACGATCTCTATTGTTGGGCCTTGATAACGAGGGAATGCATAGCGATACAGAGTTATTATTAATGTTTAGCGCACGCAATGAACTTATACAAAACAAAATCAAGCCTGCATTATCTGAGGGTAAATGGGTCGTTAGTGACCGCTTTACAGATGCATCATTCGCCTACCAAGGCGGAGGTAGACAACTCAATTTAAATCGTATCTCGGAGCTTGAATCGTGGGTTCAGGGGAAATTTCAAGCGGATTTGACATTATTGTTGGATGTTGGTGTTGATATTGGTATGACCAGGATTGAATCTCGACAATCAAAAGATCGCATTGAAAAAGAAGAGCGTGAATTTTTTGAGCGAGTTAGATCTGTGTTTATTGATAGATCAAAGCTCTATCCTGAACGTATTAAATTAATTGACGCGTCTCAGTCAATTGAACAAGTCCAGCAAAAAATTCAATTATATATAGAGGCTCTATGATTTTGCCTTGGCATCAAAGTGCTTTTTTAGAGCTCAGAAAAATGATTGATCAAAATCATCTTCCACATGCACTATTAATTACTGGTGTTGAAAAAATCGGTAAATTTGAACTTGCAGAGCAACTTATTCAGACCCTCCTTTGCAAGAATGACTCTTGTGGAGAATGTAGTTATTGTCGAGCTATAAAAAAAGACAATCCAAGAGAGTTACTGGATCACAGTACCTTGATTCGAAGATCACATTATCCAAATTTGATTTATTGCTGCTCTGAATTAAATGAGTCAGGCGCATTGTCTAAAGAGATTAGAGTTGATCAGGTGCGTGCGTTCTGCGAGTCTTTAGGCAAGACAGCAGAAGAGCTTCAGATTGGGTTGATTTTCTATGCTAATCAAATGAATATGAATGCAGCCAATAGCCTGCTAAAGACTTTAGAGGAGCCGCGTGACAATACTCTAATTATTCTATTGGCTCACAATTCAAGTGCACTTCCAGCCACAATACTTTCTCGTTGTCAGACCGTTCACATCAGTCCGACGTATAGTGAAGAAAGTGTGAAATGGTTATCGCAGAATATTGATAAAACTACTCAAGATGATTTTGATGCAATTCAATTATTAGAGAGCGCCCATGGCATTCCATTTAAGGCAGTTGAAGATCTTCAAGGCGATTATTTTTTTCAGTATCTAAATTGGCAAAATCTTTTATTAGAGATTGCACTCAATCCATCAAAGGCTACTGAAACCGAAATATTTGACGGTAACGAATTACAAGTTTTAAGCTGTTTGCAGCAACTAGTGACTGAAGGTATAAGGTTAAAAACAATTAAACATGAGGGCGCTCAACTAGAACTGAATAAAATTATCACGAAGACAGCTACTAGCCACTTATTCAAATTACTGGATGATATAGGTCGTGCGATTTCAATGTCACAAACGACTGTAAATATAAAATTATTATTGGATAATATCCTCATTGTTTGGTCTCATATTACCCACTTAAAAAAGTATCCAATCATTATTAATTCACAGGACTTGCGATTGTACTTTTAGCAATTGTTCTAGATAGAATTACTCAAGCCTACGGTCAAAAAGTCCAAGATAGAAAAAAACCACCAGAAAAATAACCTTTAATCGATGTCAAAAATTGAAATAAGAAATATTTATAAGATATTTGGAAACCATCCTGATCAAGTTTTACCCATGGTAAAAGAGGGTGCAAATAAAGAGCTTGTCATGGAAGAAACTGGTCACACTGTTGGACTAGACAATGTCTCTATATCAGTCAAAGAAGGTGAAATTTTTGTTTGTATGGGATTGTCTGGTTCAGGAAAATCAACTTTAATTAGACATATTAATAGACTCATTGACCCTACTGCAGGTCAAGTTAGAGTTGATGGTGTTGATGTACTAAGTTTAGATGACAAGGAAATATTAGATTTCCGAAAAAAGACAATGAGTATGGTTTTTCAGCGCTTTGGACTCTTCCCTCATAAGACAGTTATAGAAAACGTAGCCTATGGCCTTGAAATTCAAGAAATGCCAGAAGCCCAAAGAAAGGAAATTGCCCAAGGACAAATAGATTCGGTTGGATTACAAGGTTTTGAGAATCAATATCCTGCACAGTTATCTGGGGGCATGCAGCAAAGGGTCGGTCTAGCAAGAGCTCTTGCAACAGACCCACAAATTCTTCTAATGGATGAAGCTTTTAGTGCTTTAGATCCTCTGATTAGAAGTGACATGCAAAATCAGCTAGTTGAGCTCCAATCTAAACTCAAAAAAACTATTGTCTTTATTACTCATGATCTTGATGAATCCCTTAAATTAGGGGACCATATAGGAATATTAAATGGTGGAAGATTAGTTCAAGTCGGTCGCCCAGAAGATATTATCATGAATCCTGCTGATGACTACGTTAAAGCATTTGTTAAAGATGTTAATCGCTCAAAAGTTTTAAGAGCTAAAACTGTGATGACAAAAATTGATAAGTTTGATGCTTCAACTATCAACGCTTCCTCAACATATAAGTATGATGAAGATACATTTATTGAAGATTTAGTTCCCAAAGTATTAAAAGATAGATCCACAATCGAAGTCATTGATAAAACTGGAAATACTATAGGGTACATTTCATCAGATGAACTTTCTATAGCTCTAACTAAAACTACTTAATGTCTCAGGGCAATTCCGTGAGTAAAAATATAATCATTTCAGCGTCAGCAGATGGACTTGGCTGGTGCATGGCTACTTTTTTGATAGATCAAGGCCATACAGTTTATTTGTCCGACATTAATCAGCAAAAAATTGATAAAATTAACGAGCATCCTTTGATAAACAAAAAACTATTTATAGACAATGTCGATGCCAAAAATCCAGACTCTGTAGAACAATATTTTTCTTCACTGAAAGAAAAAATTGCTAGCATTGATGCCCTCATTAATAATGTCGGCATAGCTGGGCCCACTGGACCAATGGAAAGTTTATCGATTTCAGACTGGAGAAATACAATAGACATTAATCTTAACAGTCATTTTTATTTCACTAAACACTCTATACCTTTATTAAAAAATAATAAAGGTGGATCCATTATCAACATCTCTTCCACTGCAGGCTTGTTTGGATTTCCTCTCAGAACACCTTATGTTGCAAGTAAGTGGGCTGTTATAGGTGTGACTAAGTCACTTGCAATGGAACTGGGGGAATTCAACATAAGAGTCAACGCTATTTGCCCAGGATCGGTATCGGGAGATCGGATGCAAAGGGTCATAGAAGCAAAAGCAAAATCTACAGGGATTTCAGAAGAAGAATTGCAAAAAGATTATGAATCAATGGTGTCACTTAAAACATTTGTGAGTAAAGAAGACATTGCTAATATGGCCTTATTTTTGCTTTCAAATGAAGCCCATAAGATATCTGGACAGGTCATGACTGTAGACGGCAACACCGAAAGAATGAGCTAATTAGTGAAGACCAGCAATGTATTCGGCTAAAGCTTCAATTTCAACAGTTGTCAAGCCTTTGGCAACACTTCTCATCATACCTTCATAGTCATTATCTCTATCGACCTCATCAGAGCCAGTCTGTTCATTGAAAGAATATTGACGGAATGCTTTTAACTGCGAAGCAATATACTCAGCATGTTGAGCACTAAGAGCAGGAAATTTTGCACTCGGAATACCTAAACCCTTAGGGCCATGACAAGCAACACAAGCAGTGGTTTGCGTATCTTTCTTTCCACCAAGATAGATCTTTCGAGCTAATTCGATTGTTTTTTCATCTGCCTTAGCACTATTTTCACTAATAGTTTGAATTGAGTAATATGCTGCAATATCCATCATATCTTGTTCTGATAGTAATGATGCAACACCAGCCATAATTGCATTTTCTCTTACACCTGATTTAAATTCCTGTAGTTGCTTCAAAATATAACCTTCACCTTGGCCAGCAAGCTTAGGAAAATTTGGCATGGTACTATTACCAGCAAGACCATGACAACCCATACATGTTGCAGATTTAGCTTGACCTGCCTCAGCATCTCCAGAGGCTAGAGTAGTTGCGCTAAGAGTTGCAAGTACAATTGATACAAAAATAATAATGGTCTTTCTCATTCCAAATCTCCAAAAAATTCCACGAAATTATACTTGAATATTAACGTTTCCATTAACTTCAATTTATTAAAATAACGGAAAAGACTACTCTCTAAGTCCTTGAGTAGAAAGGTATTCAGCAATAAAGTCCTCAAACCCTTCTGCCATTGGCGCCATTGCATTCATAATCGCATTTTGACGTTCGCCTGACTGAAATTGCACTAATTGTTGCACTATCCATTCAGCATCTCTTCCAGCTAGCGAAGGAACATCTTCATCGGTTGAATTTCCTCCCGAACCGTGGCAACTAGAACAGCCCAAAGCTTCAAACATAGCCTCACCTTCGCTCTTTGCTTCTTCTGATATTGAGCTCAGTGAAAAAGCTAATGCCGTTATAGAAAGAATTAACAATAAAATCTTTTTCATTATGTATGCACTTTAGCTTTCTATTGATCTTCGTTAAATTATACACACATCTATTTTATTCAGTGTGGACAGGATTAATGGAGATCTATTTCCCTTTCCATTTGGGAGAACGCTTTTCAGAAAAAGCAAGCGGTCCTTCTTTGGCATCCTCAGATTTGAGCATTTTATGATAAGCCTTAATTTGACCAGAGCGCATAGCCTCATAAGCAGATTCTAAATCCATTTGATCTGTCTCTCTAATGACAGCTTTAATTGCTGCCAACGAAAGTGGAGCAGACTGAGCGATTTCGTGTGCCCACTCAATGGCTTGATTTTTTAATATTTTTAATGAACAACTTCTGTTCACTAAGCCATATTTTTGTGCCTCATCTACACCCATTCTCCTGCCGGTCATAAGCATTTCCATCGCAATCGCTCTAGGCAAGCGACGAGGCAATCTCAAAACTCCTCCGCTATCAGGAATAATCCCTAAAGTAGCTTCAGGCACAAAAAACTCAGCTGTGTTGGCTGCAATAATTAGGTCGGCTGCAAGTGCCAACTCAAAACCACCTCCAACAGCTAAGCCATTAACTGCGGCAATAACAGGCTTATTCAAATCCCACAATTCAGTCAGTCCAGCAAAACCACCCGGACCAAAGTCTGCATCAACTGCCTCCCCCTCAGATGCTGCTTTTAAATCCCAACCACCACAAAAAAACCGTTCACCTGCACCGATAATAATAGCTACTCTTAAATCATTATTATCTCTAAAAGAGATGAAGGCATCACCAAGCTCGTGACTTGTTTTCACATCAATTGCATTGGCTTTAGGGCGATCAAGCGTAATTAGCAGCACTTCGTTATACACCTCACAAGTGACACTTTTTTTCATAAAACCTTCCTTAATTTTGTGATTATTGTCATGTTACTACTAATTCAGTTTAACCAAAGCATCAACGGCAATTGCACCTTTTCCCTGAGGCAAAACTAGTAGCGGATTTATATCAAGTTCAATAACTTCATTTGAGTTAACCAAATCAACCGTTGACATCACAGCATCAATCACAGCATCAATATCTCCAGATGAGTGTCCACGATAACCCTCAAGTATCGGATATAGCTTCAACTCAGAAAGCGCTTCCAAAACATTATTTCTCTCAACTGGTAACAGCAATGGAACACTGTCACTTAATAACTCAACCAAAACTCCGCCACCACCAATTATTAAATATTTTCCAAACACAGGGTCAAAATCAGCACCAATAATTAATTCTGCTATAGCGCCCTCTACCATTTCTTCAACCAATAATGAAGGTCCAATTTGTAGTAGCTCAGATACTGCTAATTTGAGCATCTTGGCATCCTTAATGTTAACTCTAACACCACCTGAATCACTCTTATGAACTAAGGCTTCACTTGACACCTTAACGGTGACTGGATAGTTCAACTTTTCTACAGCCCTCAATGCACCCTCAACACTAGAAACTAACTCACCCTCAGGTATTGATATACCATACTTAGCCAATAATTGCTTTCCATCAAACTCAGTAAGTGTTTTCTTGGTTTGCGTTTTGTTTGAAACTGGAATAGAAACCTCTATAGGAGAAGACGAGGCTCCATTAAAAGCTTGACCACACCTGTATGAATGATGTAACGATTTTAGACAGGTATCCAAACCAATCATTGGTGCAATTCCACGTTTTTGACATTCACCAATGATTCTTTTTGGCATACAATCAGCCATAGAAGCTAGAACAATAGCTTTTTTTCCTGTCTCTGTCGCTGCATCACATAGTGCATAGAAAGTATTATCCCAATCTTGTTGGTTAATTTTGTCAGTTTTTGGCCAATCCAACAGTAGCATTGTTGCGGTAAAGTCTCCACTCATCATTTGTTTAAAACAAGAGGCTGTACGATGACGATCCCCCCAAACAAAAGTATGATAATCTAAGGGATTATCTACCTCAACAAACTCATTCAATGTATTTTGAATTCGCTCCTTATGGTCATTTTCAAGACCTAAAAAACAGATATCCAAGCCATCAATTAAATCAGCCATCATTCCCGCCTCTCCTCCTGAACAGCTCATTGATGCCACACCATTGTGATCGATTGTGCCCAAAATGCTGAGCAACTTTAAAGTCTCCAAAAACTCCGGAACAGTTTTAACTCTAGCTATTCCGAGACGATCAAATAAAACATCAAACAATTGATCCGCTCCCGTCAATGAACTAGTGTGGCTAAGAGCAATTTGGGAAGAGGCATTTGTTCGGCCAGTTTTAATAGCGACGATAGGTATCTTTTTTTCTAACGCTCGGCGTCCAGCATTATCAAAGGCTGCAATATCGCTAACACCTTCCATATGAAGACCTATGGCACACACTCTATCATCATCCAACACTGCATTAATAATATCCGAAATATTTGTATTTGCCTGATTGCCAAGAGTAAACATGTAGGCAATAGGTAAACCAATTGACTGCATTGTCATATTTAGTCCTAAATTACCGCTTTGAGTGATGATTGCTACACCCTTGTCGAGGACTTCACAGCCATGCAAGTCTGGCCATAAAGCAACACTGTCTAAACTATTAATAAAGCCATAACAGTTAGGCCCAATAATCGGCATCTTACCTGCAGCTTCAACTAGCCTCTGATTTCTTTTGATTCCAACTTCGCCCACCTCTCCAAAACCGGAGGCATATAACACTGCCCCTCCCCCTCCAATTTGGTTGAGATCAGCAACTATTTCTATCGCCGCTTCGGCATTAACTGCTATGAAAGTTGCATCTGGAGGCTCAGGTAAATCTCTAACACTTTTAAAACACTCTAACCCCTCAATAGTCTCCCTAGATGGATGAATCGCCCAAATTTGACCGGTATAACCCAATTTAAGGCTTTCTCTAATAGCAAAATCAGCTCCTCGATGACCAACAACAGCAATTGACCTAGGGGATATCAGACGACTCAAATTTGGTTGACTCATAAGGATTATTTATTCGAAAGGTCTTAAGAGCGACCTTGAGATAATATGACGTTGAATTTCGCTAGTGCCATCCCATATTCGTTCTACCCGATGGTCACGCCATATCCTCTCTAGAGGCAATTCATCCATCAAGCCCATGCCGCCTAAAATCTGTATGGCCTCATCAGAAACCATGGCTAACGTTTCAGTTGCCTTTAGTTTTGCCATTGCTGCATCGCTATTGGTCATCTTTCCTTGAGAGTCATTCCAAGCGGCCCTCAAAGTAAGTAGCTCAGCGGCTTGCAATTCCATGGACATGTCAGCGAGCTTAAAAGAAACCCCTTGAAACTTTCCTATAGTCTGTCCAAATTGTTCACGAGTTGCAGCCCATTCGGTCGCAATCTGTAAGGCACGTTCAGCTCTTCCTAGACACATTGCTGCAACAGATAAACGAGTAGCTCCTAGCCACTCGTTAGCGACATCAAAACCGTGATCTACCTCACCCAATACTTGCGATTCATGAACACGGCAGTTATCAAAATTAAGAATAAAGTTGTGGTATCCACGATGCGAAACACTATTGTATCCAGTTTCTACAGAAAAACCTGGCGTTCCCATATCTACAAGGAAACTAGTGATTTTTTTCTTTACACCTCTAGAAGTTTCTTCAACACCAGAGGCCACAAATAAAATCACGTAATCGGCCATATCAGCATGACTAATAAAGTGCTTGGAACCATTGATTACAAAATATTCACCATCCCGCTCAGCATGGCATTTCATCGAACGCACATCTGAACCTGCATTAGGTTCAGTCATAGCCAAACAATCTACTTTTTCACCATGTATCGTTGGTACCAAATATTTATCAATTTGCTCATCTTTGCATGCCATTAATATATTGCTTGGCCTTGCAACAATATACTGAAGGCCAAAATTTGCCTTACCCAATTCTTTCTCCAAAAGACATAAAGTTAATGTATCAAGACCACCACCACCATATTCCACAGGCATGTTGGTAGCATAAAGACCAAGGTTAATCGCTTTTTGTTTAATGCTCTCTGCCAAACCTGTATCGATATGATTGGTTTTTTCAACTTCTTCTTCGTGTGGATATAACTCTTGCTCGACAAAGTTACGAACGCTATCGATAATCATCTCTTGTTCATTTGAAAGACTAAATTCCATTTAATTCTCTTCCTATTTTTTATTGAAAATATTAAATCTGCTTTATTTTTGTTTTCGGTATATGCATTACTCGACCTTGCTGCTTTGGAGATGGAAGTTGCTGATGAGAAACCCAAATTTTTCCAAGTATTTCTGCGACAGCAGGCATGATTTCGATAGCCTTCGATTTATTTGTATCAACGTGTATTAACATTTGCTCAGTTGTTGCCAACAGATCGCCACTCTGTGCATGAATCATCTGATGAAAAAAATGCAAGCGCTTTTTATCGAGCCCAAGTATTTGAGTAGTAAAACTTAAAGGTTCTTTCTCTGAAGCTTCTAGGTAATAATTTATGTGTGTTTCAACTGTATAGAAAGATTGACCTGCAGATCGATAATCCTCATCGATGCCAATATAGCGAAAAAGTGCATCAGAGGCATCTCCAAATGCATAGAGATAGAAAGACTCACTCATATGACCATTGTAGTCAATCCAATCAGAATGAACTTCTGCCTGATAAAGCGACAAAGGTTTACTTAAATCATCATTTGAAGAAAACTTTTTATATTCACGATGAAGGTATATATCATTATCCATAAGTCACCAAAAAAATCTCTTGGCCAAGTCACAATAAGACAATTGCTCAACCTAGTAAAGAATATGTTACTTGTCAATATAGCTAATGCTGTACAATTTCCGTTATAAATTATACATAAAACGAAATTTTTTCTTTTCACAAAAAGTATTGAAACAGCTAAAAAGAATATTTCATTCCTGTGATTCACTCAAGAATGAAACTTATATAATGTCTTTGTCTCTAAGACATGACTCGAGCTATGCATAATTCTTACCGTCAGGCAAAATTTCTACTATCTTGCCCCTCATTAAAGGGCTGTCCTGAAGACCTTGGATATGAGGTTGTATTTGCAGGTCGTTCTAATGCAGGAAAGTCCAGTGCAATAAATGCCCTGACTGAACAAAAAAAATTAGCAAAGGTCAGTCGAACTCCTGGACGCACACAACATTTAGTTTTTTTTGAACTTGACGAACAACGACGGCTCGTTGACTTGCCAGGCTATGGTTATGCCAAAGTGCCAGATAAAGTTAAACAAAGATGGCACCTAGATATGAGTGAATATTTTGACAATCGAAAGTGTTTAAGGGCAGCGATTTTAATGATGGATTGCCGTCACCCATTAAAACCATTTGATGAAATGATGTTGCAGTGGTGTATTAACAATGATGTACCCACAAACGTCCTCTTAACCAAATCTGATAAACTAAAAAAGGGTGCTGCTAGTTCAACCAAGCTTAGAGTCATTAAGTCCCTAGAGGACTTACCAAATGTCAATGTACAGCTTTTCTCTTCTCTCAAAAAAGAAGGTATTTCAGAGCTTTGTCAATATCTCGACAAGGTATTCGAGTTTCCGAATGAAAGTTAACTTGGATTTTTCTTTGATTCAATCTGATGACACAATTATTGTGGCAAATAATCGCCAAGTATTGGCCATTAAGCAATCATTATCAGAACAGCATGGCTCACTTAAAATGCCAAATATTTTTTCATATACTTCTTGGCTCCAGAACTACTGGCAACAAAATAACCCAAAAAGATCGATCCGTCTACTCTCACAAATGGAACTCAGATTTTTCTTTAAAGAAATTATTCAGCAGGACTCAAACAACCAATCTGAAGTTGTAATCGATGAATTAATTAAATGCTACCATCTCTGCAAGACACATTTTATTGATATATCTACTATGTCAAGTTTTTCCTCTAGTCCTGGTAATCTATTAGTTGAATGGATCCATGAACTTGAAAAAATAAAATTAGCAAGGGGTTGTATTGATTCGACTGATTTATTCAAAATAGTTTATCAAACTCTGGATAAATACGAAAAAAAAGGAAAATATTACGCTTTCGGTTTTAAAAAACCCACTCCCGAACAAGATAAACTCTTTCAAATCCTAGGCTGTGAATTAATTAAACCAATCTCGCCCGATAATACAATTCAAGCATTGTCATTTATCGATCATGAGTTTGAATTACAAGAAATCGCACATTGGGCTAAAGAAACTAGCACACAAAACCCTGATTATCAAATTGGAATTGTCATACCTAATCTGGGCGCATTACAAAACACAATAAAGAATATTTTTGACCAGGTATTTGCCTCAAGTTTAATAGAAACTCATCGTAAACCATATAATATTTCTTTAGGTATATCACTATGCCAATACCCGCTCATTCTGCATCTTCTAAACATCATCAAACTCTCAAAACAAATTATTGATAACGGTATTGATCACAAAACACTCATAAAAGTAATAACCTCTCCATTTATTCAAGGAGCTCATAAAGAATCCAACAATCGTGCCTTATCGGTTAATCGAATCTTGGCACTTGGTAGAGAAAAAAGCTCAACCAATAAAATTCTTTCTTTGATAAAAGATTGTCCGCAGTTATCTCAAACTATTACCGAACTCAGACAACTGAAATTTCAAACTAAATTATCATTAGAGGATTGGTTAATAGTCATTAACAAACTTCTTGCAACTTGGGCTTTTGCAACTGATAGAAGCTTGACAAGTAGTGAATATCAATTATTTGAAAAATATCAAAATGAAAGTCTAATTCTCAACAAACTGTCTGATTTTCATAAAAAGATCGGTTTCCTTGATGCTATAAAAACTTTACAAACACATTTGAATTCAGTTGTTTTTCAGGCAAAAGGTGGTGGTGCCAATATTCATGTCTTAGGAGCTCTTGAAGCTGAGGGATTATTTTTTGACGCTGCCTGGATATCCAATATGACAAGCGATTTTCTACCAGGAGCGATCAAAACTCCTCTCTTTATCCCTTCTCAAGTCTGTAGGGATTACGAACTCCCTAATTCAAGTTTTGATGCAATTGATAAAAACACTCAAGTTACTTTGCAAGCTTTAAAGGATTTAAGCAAAAATATTACTTTTAGCTACGCTAAATCAACAAATGATCGTGAACAGCTGCCTTCACCATGTTTGTATTTTGAAGAGTTCCATCCAAAAACTATAAAAGCTGTCATGACTCGGAAATTAAACCATATTGATGATCATACAGCCCCCAATATTGATGATTACACCATCAAACAAGGGATAAAAACACTTCAAAATCAAATGAGTTGTGCTTTTAAAGGTTTTGTCGGACGTCTTGGTATAGACGATTTTGATACTCCACATATTGGGATGAATCGACAGGAACAAGGTAAATTAATTCACAAAGTTTTGGAAACTTTTTTTGGGGAAATCCAAACAGGAAAAGAGTTGTTAGAACTCTCGGACTTAGCTCTCAATGATTTGATTGAAAAACATATTGATCTTGCAATTCTTAAAACGCCTAAATCTAATTTTAAATTACTTGAAAAAACTAGATTAGTCAAACTCATCAAGAAATACCTTGAACTTGAAAAGCAAAGAGGTGATTTTGAAGTGATAAAAACAGAATCAACTTCAGAAGTTGACATTAACGGTCTAACCTTTAGTACAAGGTTAGACCGAATGGATCTTATAGAGAATAATGAGAAACTTATTATTGATTACAAGAGCGGTGTTGTAGCAGTCAGTAAAATGATTGGCAATCCTATAGAACAGGCCCAACTGCCAATCTATGCAATATCAAATACTGTAGATGGAGTTGCATTTGCAGCAATAAATTCGAGTGACTGTCAATTCAAAGCAATCACTAAAAACAAGTCCGCTTTGCCGTTAAAACCACAAGCAAAATCCAAGATGCCAGAATGGGATATACAATTAAAGGAGTGGTATTCAGCCTTGAATTCTGCTAGCGATGATTTTCAAAATGGCATCGCAAAAGTTCTTCCAACAAAAAATGCCTGTGAATTCTGTGGTTATGATTTACTTTGTCGGGTTGAGAAATCTCCCAATCACTGATAGCCTTTTTTGAGCTATTTGCTCGACAATTAGAGCCTTGTCTAGCTTCGAAACATTAATGGTTTTTAATGCCACTAAAATTTCCGAAATAGGCTTAACATCTATGCCCAACTCTTTAAAAGTAATAAGTATCTTTTCAAAACGACTCTGACGACGCAAACTATCAGTTTTCAGATAAAAATCTAGCACTTCTTGTGCACTATGTGAGAGCAAATCTTTGGAAAAAAAATACCACTCAGCAACAAGTTCAGCTATTTGTTGATAATCTTTAGGACATTTAAGATGAGAACACAATGCAGTAATATCTTTAAGCTTCTCTTCATGTAGCCAGAGTGCAAACTTAACATCAAGATTCTCTACTGATGCATCAACTAGTTGAGAAATATGACTCCCAGTTGAAGTCAGCATAGGAAACAGGCGATGATAAGCATTAGATTCAAGCAAAACATCAAAAAATATAGAAGGCTTGTCTGAGCAAAGTGCTAGAGAGAGCTCCTTAAAAACTCTTTCTGGTACAAGCGCATCCACTTCCCCTGAGACTACCATTTTCTTCATTAATGTTTGAGTTTCAGGGGCGATACTAAAGCCTAGTTTGTGAAAATGAGAGGCAAATCTCGCTACCCTCAATAATCTGACCGGATCTTCTGAAAATGCATTAGAAACATGTCGAATAGTTTTTGTTTTAATGTCCTCTAATCCACCATAAGGATCAATTAATTCACCTTCTAGGTTTTTAGCAATAGCATTAATAGTTAAATCACGACGATACAGGTCTTGTTCAAGGGTTACAGTTTTTGAGGTATCGAATTCAAAGCCGTAATAGCCAACACCAACTTTACTTTCGATTCTAGCTAAGGCGTACTCATCGCTGGATTTTGGATCAATAAAAACAGGAAAATTTTTTCCCACTTGACGATATCCTAGGGATTTCATTTCTTGAGGTGAGGAACCCACGACAACATAATCATTGACAGATTTGTTATTAGATATACCTAATAGTTCATCACGAACAGCGCCACCTACCAAATATATTTCCATAATTATTGATCACAGATATTGAAGAAACCTCTATAGTTCTCTTATAATACACGAATGGACATTAAGAAAAAGTTATCACCTGAAGCATATCATATCACCCAAGAATGTGGCACTGAGCCACCATTTACTGGGGAATACTATAACCACTACGAAACAGGTCATTATCTCTGCGTTTGTTGCGATGCTCTATTGTTTGAATCAAACACAAAGTTTGATTCAAGGAGTGGTTGGCCAAGTTTTTATGAGCTCGCTAAGAGCGACTGTGTTCGACAAATTGAAGATGACTCTTTGGGCTACATCAGAATAGAAGTTAGGTGTTCATCTTGTGATGCACATTTAGGTCATGTTTTTCCTGATGGTCCTCAGCCAACTGGAAAGCGCTACTGCATTAATTCCGTTGCATTAAATTTTTCGGAAAAAAAATAAAACCTCTTCTACTGAAACAAAAGTACCATCACACCCAAAAAACCTAGAAACACTGAAAAACCTTTCTTGAGTTTTTTGCTATCTACGATATGTGTTACTTTAGCTCCTAATGGTGCAAATAAGATACTTGTTACAACAATACTTACAAGCGCTTCTAAGTGAACAAAACCGATACCACCAGTAGCGCCCTCTACACTCAATCCAGCAACAATAAAACCAAAACTACCAGCAAGAGCAATAGGCATCCCGACAGCTGCTGAAGTCGCAATTGCTTTTTTTATTTCTACATTGTTATAAACCAAAAAAGGTGTTGTCATCGTGCCACCACCTATTCCCACAATAGCTGAAACTAGTCCAATAATATAGCCAACAATTAACCAAACCCAGCGAGCAAGGTTATCTACGTGACCTGAAGCGCTGACACCAAACCACATAATTAGTGCAACACTAATTTCAAAGAAAGCAAAAAATATTCTTAAAAAATCAAAACTCATATACTTCGCAACTATCGCCCCACTATAAGCTCCTAAAAGTACAGTTGGTGTGAGTTTTAAAAAGTTTTGCCAAAGTATGGCTCCGTGTTTATGGTGTGCATAGACGCTTGAAAGAGAGGTAAATACAATCGCTGCTAAAGCGGTACCAATTGCAGTGTGCATTAAAGCCGATTGATTGATAGTTGGTGCTAATAGATACAGCAATGCAGGCACCATAATTAAGCCGCCACCCACTCCCAAAAGACCAGCTACGAAACCAGAGAATGCACCTAGAAGTAACAAAAGAATTAGTGTTTCATTCATGATATTTTGTCCGAGTTTTCAACTAGTTTTTGTGCAAAAGTCTCTATGTCAGATTGCCTTTCATTCGCTATACTTTCCCCCAAAGAGACGAGATAGTCTAGATAATCTTTCTTAGTGTTATCCATGCTGCTAGAATGGCTTTCGTCAAATAAACCATCTAATCGAAGATAATTTGAAGCACTATCATAAACTGCTTTGAGCTGATAATCAGAAACAGATGATATTGCATTTGATGTCATGAAACCTCCTTGGTAAAGCCATTCTGCAGCACCCCAACTTGAGGTTATTTCACAATCAAGATGTGTACTTTGTCTTCCAGTTCCAAGTGAAAGCATCATAGTATCTTTTGCATATAGTTCTGGATTGTGATAGCGAAACTCTGCATAGGCAGAAAGAGCTGGGTTATTTGCAAAAATGCCTCCATCTATAAAACAACGATGCGCTTTATTATTAACTGTAGAAATTTGAGAAGGCGGAAAGTAAGTAATCGCAGAGGTTGCGCTTCTAAGCAAATCCTTTAGATAATAATTATGCCGTGAACTTTTTTGTGCTTTTTGCTGGCGAAAAAAATAATTCTGCCCCCTTGATAGTTCGTATACTGGGATAAGTGTTGGTTTTAGCAGGTCTTTTAACTGAGTGTTACCAAAGTACTCTTCAAAGACAGACTCTATCCCTTTTGGATCATATTTAACATTCACCAACCCAGAAACTGATTTTATTTCCTGCAGTATAGAAGCATTAAAAATAACATGACCATTTTCAATGTAAAGGTCAATAATTTCTTCAGCAGTAAATTTTGGACGGTCATGATTGTCAGGCGTAAGTAAGCCAGCAATGATTATGGCACCAGTACTAGCTCCTGAAAATAAATCAAAATAATCAAGAATTCTTGCATTGGGATTACTACTGAGTTGCTTAAGGTATTTTTCTAGATGGTTTAAGACAACCGCAGGAACAATACCTTTAATACCTCCTCCATCGATAGATAGTATGCGGGTTTTAGTTTTCATTTTTCTAGATTTTCTTTTATTTAGGCCAGATATGTTCAGCAAAATGACGCCTACACATTGATTGATATTGGTCATTACCACCTATCACTACCTGGGCTCCATCACTAACAACTTTGCCATCAACGTCTAGACGCACTACCATGGTAGCTTTACGTCCACAGTGGCATACGGTTTTAAGTTCATTCAGATTGTCAGCCCATGCTAACAAATACTGACTGCCAGGGAAAAGCTCACCCCTAAAGTCTGTTCGAATTCCATAACATAAAACAGGTATATCTAAATTATCAACTACTTTTCCTAGCTGCTTTACATGTTCTTTGCTAAGAAAATGACTTTCATCAATCAAAACACAATCAATTTTTTCATTTTCATTCCGCTCTGAGACCAGTTCAAAAAGGTTGTGGTCTTGATTAAATAAATGTGCTCCTGCCTCTAAACCAATTCGTGAAGTTACTTTTCCTACATTGTATCGGTCATCAATTTCTGCAGTTAATAAAAAAGGGTTCATACCTAATTCTTTATAATTGTATGCAGATTGGAGTAATGATGTCGATTTACCCGCATTCATTGAAGAATAGTAAAAATAAAGTTTAGCCAAAATATAACTCCTTATTTGAACAATACAATATTATAACCTTGGACAACAATTAGTTATACGACATCAGTCTCAGGTGTTAAATATGACTTGCTAAAGTAGGCTATTTGGACCAGAACAAAGCTGATAATATTCCTGCATGACTTCAGGGTTATCTAGAGCTGTTTTATTATCTATCGGCAAGTTATGAATTGCCTTTTGAACAGCTAGCTCAACAATTTTCCCACTCTTAGTTTTTGGAATATCAGACACCTGAATAATTACATCTGGCACATGTCGAGGTGACGTATTACTGCGAATTTGTGTCACAATTCTTTGCTTTAAGTCATCATCTAATTGCAAACCATCTTTTAATTTAACAAACAAAACAACCCTGATATCGTCTTGCCAGTTTTGTGCTACTACAATTGATTCTAACACTTCTGTAAGTTTTTCAACTTGCCTATATATCTCTGCTGTTCCTATTCTGACCCCATCTCTGTTAAGTGTCGTATCAGAACGACCATAAAAAACCATACCTCCTTTCAAGTTTAGACTTACAAAATCACCGTGACACCATACATTAGAATAACGATCGAAATAAGACTGACGATATTTTTTCCCTTCATCATCATTCCAAAAACTTGTAGGTTTGGACGGAAAAGTTTTAGTACAGACTAACTCTCCCTTTTGATCAATCACTGATTCTCCTTTATCATTCCATACTTCAACTGACAAACCAAGTCCGCGGGTTTGAAGCTCACCACGATAAACTGGGAGCATTGGGGAGCCCAAAACAAAACACGAAACAATATCAGTGCCTCCAGAAATAGAAGATAAACAAACTTTAGACTTTATTTTTTGATACACATAATCAAAACAATCTACGCTTAACGCTGAGCCTGTCGATAAAATCATTTTCAAAGATTCCAAATTATGAGTTTCTCTAGGAAATAATTCTTTATTTCTAGCTGTATCCAAATATTTTGCCGAAACACCCATGAAATTAAATTTTTCTTGTTCAGCAAAATCAAATAAGATATTGTCATTATCATTTAAAAATGGTGAACCATCATAAAGCATTAAAGTAGCCCCAGAAGCCAAGCTGCTTAAAAGCCAATTCCACATCATCCAGCCGCATGTCGAAAAAAAGAATACTCTGTCACCATCTTTAATATCACAGTGCAACATGTGCTCTTTTTTATGCTGAATTAGTGTCCCTCCAACGCCATGCACAATACACTTTGGAGCGCCTGTTGTACCAGATGAAAACAAAATATAGAGAGGATCATTGAACGCAACAGATTCAAACTCTATATCTGGATTTGTAGGTTCGTTGATGATTTCATCGAAGAAAAATAACTGACTTAAGTCTAGAAATTCAGAACTATTATTAACAAATCGCACCAATAGAGTATTTTCAACAGTTGGCAGCTGAGAGACAATTTTTTGATTTTTTTCGAGACAATCAAACTCTTTACCGTTGTAGTAATAGCCATCTACACAAATAAAAACCTTAGGTTCAACCTGACCAAACCTATCTAATACGCCTTGAACTCCAAAATCTGGCGAACAAGAAGTCCATACGGCTCCTAAACTTGCAGTAGCAAGCATAGATATAACTGTTTCCGGCATATTAGGCAAAAAACCAGCGACTCTATCTCCTTTCTTTACACCATTTTGCTTAAGCCAAAATGATAATCTAGCAACCTGTCTATAAAGTTCTAGGTGGCTTAAACTGCTTTTTTGCCTATCTTCTGCCCAAAAAACGATGGCAGGGTTGTCACTGCTATCAGATAAAAGATTTTTTGAGAAATTAAGCCTTGCATCTGGAAACCATTTAGAGTCTAAAAAATCAT
>AFHY01000014.1:20321-23549 GCA_000213395.2 gamma proteobacterium SCGC AAA007-O20 | reverse complement strand
GAACCAAGCTAACTCTCATAATTAATTAATAAATTTTATGCTGATTATTCCCGCAATAGATTTAAAGGATGGCCAATGCGTTCGACTTAGACAAGGTTTGATGTCTGATACAACAGTTTTTTCAGATGACCCCAGTGAAATGGCCACTAAATGGGTCAATGAAGGTGCTAGAAGATTGCATTTGGTTGACCTTAACGGTGCCTTTGAAGGTAAACCAGTTAATGCTGAATGTGTCAACAAAATTACCCAGGCTTTTCCAGAACTGCCAGTCCAAATTGGTGGCGGTATTCGTGATATTAAAATTGCCAATAAATATATTGAGGCAGGCATTAGTTATCTTATTATTGGCACGATGGCTGTTACTCATCCTGAGTTTGTTTCAGAGTTATGTAGAGAGTTCCCAGGGAAAATTATTGTTGGTTTAGATGCAAACAATGGCTTTGTGGCTACTGATGGCTGGGCTAAACAGACGGATATAAATGTAGTTGATTTATCAAAAAAATTTGAACAAGATGGTGTCAGTTCAATTATCTATACCGATATTGCAAGGGATGGAATGTTGCAGGGTGTCAATGTTATGGCAACTGTGGATCTTGCCAAGAAAACCACAATTCCAATTATTGCCTCTGGTGGTATAGCAAATCTTGATGATATTGCAGTACTTCTCAAAAACGCCCATCACGGTATAATTGGTGCCATCACCGGGAGAGCAATTTATGAAGGCTCGCTTGATTTTAATGATGCACAAACAATGAGTGATATTTATGATCGTTGAAGTTGCCTATGCACTACCTGATAAGCAAAGCCTAGTAAGTCTAGAGGTTGATGAAGGCACAACAATAAAAGAAGCTATAGAGGCTTCTGGTGTTTTGGATACTTATGACCAAATTGATCTCACACGTGACAAGGTTGGTATTTTCTCTAAGTTTGCAACACTTGACACAGTATTGCGTGAAAAGGATCGTGTTGAGATTTATCGTCCTTTAATTGCTGATCCTAAGCAGGTGCGAAAAGAGCGTGCAGCTAAGGGAAAAGCAATGCGTAGTGTCAAAAAAGCCTAATCCAATGTACAATAGACTACTCACAATAGACTACTCATAATATAATTTAAAAATACATGAGCGAAGAAAAACCTCCGAGTCAACCATTTTTTAAAAGGTTGTTCAATAAATTTTTTCAAAAAACTTTAAAACCTAGAGCGCAATTAATGCAGGCCTTGGAAGAGGCTGAAGAGAATCTTGTTATTGACCCATATAGTCGATCAGTGATTGAAGGTGCTATGCAAGTCGAAAGCCTAAAAGTGCGCGATGTAATGGTGCCAAGATCGAAAATGATTATGATTGACTCTGAAGCTCCTACTAGAGAACTGTTGCGGGTTATGGTGAGTTCATACCACTCACGCTTTCCGATACACAATCAGGAGCAGGATTCAATTTCAGGTATCGTATTGGCAAAAGACTTGCTTTCTCATTTTGCTCAAGGTGATAACGATGAATTCAACTACCGAGAGTATCTTAGAGATGCATTATCTGTGCCTGAAAGCAAGCCTTTAGGAGAGTTGTTAAGGGAGTTTCAACAAAATAAATCTCACATGGCGATAGTGGTGGATGAGTATGGTGAAATTGCAGGTCTGGTTACTATTGAAGATGTGATTGAGCAAATTGTTGGTGAAATTGAGGATGAGCATGATCAGGAAGAAGATAATATTATTGACTATGGCGATGGCCGTTATTTACTTCAAGCAAACACTCCTTTAATTGAATTTAATGAGTTTTTTGAGACATCCATAAAGAATGAAGATTATGATACTGTAGCAGGTTTGGTTATTTCAGGTTTTACATACTTACCTGAACAAATGAGTGAAATTACGCTTCATGGTTTTCAATTTAAGGTACTAAAAACGGATTCTCGTCGCATTCATCTTTTAGAGGTTCAGCCAATTACTCAAGCTATTAAAACACCTATAGAGTCATAGCCCTTAGTAGAAAAATCTTTAATAGTTAATCGCTGAGTATAATTTATCGTTATGAATGCCCTTGAACAAACTACACAGCTTGCGATAGAATTAATTAAACAGCAAAAAGTAACCGACTACGAATTTTCTGTAGGTAAAAGTTCAGGTGTTTCTACTTCAGTTAGGCTTTCAGAGGTAGAAACATTAAAGTATCACCTTGATGCAAGCTTTGATGTTATTGTATATATTGGTAAAAACAAAGGTCAAGCGACTAGCGTTGATCTAAGTAAAAAGAGTTTAAATAATGCAATTGAATCTGCCTGCTTAATTGCAAAATATACCCAAGAGGACCCTTTTAATGGGTTAGCTCCGAGTGATAGGATGGCATGGCAAGCACCGGATCTGGAACTTTATCATCCCTGGAATCTTGATGCGAAGAAGAGCATTGATATCGCCATGGAGTGTGAGCAAATTGCTCTTGAACAGCCAGAGATAGATAATTCTGATGGTGCAGAGCTTTCAAGTTTTGAAGGTGAAAGTATCTATGCGAATTCTACTGGTTTGATTGCAAAATTAAGAAATACCAAACACACACTTTTCTGTTCATTGATTGCCAAGCGCAATGACGAGATGCAGACAGCTTATGAATATGGTATTGCCCTTGACGCTAATAATCTGACATCGGCAACACAAGTTGGTTTAGGGGCAGCCAAATTAGCCCAAGAGAAGCTAGGTTCTCGTCACTTAAACCCCCAAAAATGCCCAATTATTTTTACTCCAAGGCAATCTTCTGGTTTGTTTTCTCAATTACTTGGCTCTCTTAGCGGCTCTAGACAATACAAAAAGACTTCATTTTTATTAGACTCTTTGGGTAAAGTAATACTACCTAAAACGCTAAGTATTTATGAAGACCCACTTCAAGTAAAAACTCTGGGTGCAAGAGCTTTTGATCAAGATGGTGTGTTAAAGAAAAAGCAGTTTTTTATAGAAAACGGCAGAGTTTCAAGTTATATCATGGGGCAATATTCTGCCAACCAGCTAGGTTTAGAATCAACGGCAAATGCAGGTGGTGTGAGTAACTGTTGTATTGATACTAACTTTGACGGTGGGTTAGCTGAACTTACTAAGGATATGGGTAGAGGGCTTATTGTGACTGATCTAATGGGTCATGGTATAAACATAACAACCGGTAACTATTCAAGAGGAGCCAGTGGTTTTTGGGTTGAAAATGGTGAAATACAATACCCAGTATCGGGTATCACCATTGCCGGCAA
>AFHY01000014.1:655-20311 GCA_000213395.2 gamma proteobacterium SCGC AAA007-O20 | reverse complement strand
GTAAGAGTCTTTTCATCTTTTGCATAGTTGATTCTTATACATTGGTGCTGGTGGTTCCATTCCTCAAAAGCATGATGAGGAATATTATCTCGGTGGGCAGTGATGTTGACAACAGGAGTAACCTTAAGGTTGGTTCAACATTGATTAGTGAAATGATAATCTCTGGAGAGGGTTAGTTGAAAGAGTTTGATGTCATTGTTATTGGTGGTGGCATGGTAGGTCTTGCTTTTGCTATCGAGCTTTCTCAGAAAAAAAACTGTTCAATTGCAATCGTTGAACCGAACACTAGTAGCCCATCAATCAGCAAGTCGTTTCATACACGTGTCAGTGCAATTACGCCGTCCTCAGAGGTATACCTAAAATCTCTAAATATTTGGGACGATATTAAAAGGAAGCAAGTATTTGTTGCCACCAAGGTATGGGATCAGAATTCTCACGGTCGTCTTAACTTCCATGCAAAAGACGAGAATATGGAGCATCTTGGATATATTATCGAGAATGATTTAATTCAGTCTGCCTTATTTGGTGGTATTGATAAACATAAGATTGAGTACATCAATGCAAAATTAAGTGGTTTGAAAAAAACCAACAACGGTTATGAAGTAAACCTAGATAATCAAACTAATTTATCTTGTCAATTGCTTGTCGGTGCAGATGGAGCGAATTCTCAGGTAAGAGCCTTGTCATCAATTGAAGTAACCGAACGTGATTATCAGCAAAAAGCAATTATTGCTAATATTATTAGTGAAAAGCCTTTCCAACAAACAACTTGGCAGCGTTTTTTATCAGATAGTATCATTGCTTTATTGCCATTATCGAAAAATCAAGCGTCAATTGTTTGGTCATGTAAAAACCATTTGGCTGACGAATTGACAAGACTGGGCGTTGACAAATTTAATCAATCCCTATCTGAGGCTGTTGAGTATCGTTTTGGTAATCTTGCACTGGAAAGTGATAGGCAAGTCTTCCCTCTTATTGAGAGAAGTGCAAAAGACTATACTATGCCTAATCTAGCACTTATTGGAGATGCTGCGCACAATATCCATCCTTTGGCTGGCCAAGGTGTTAATCTAGGTTTTTCTGACTCCAAAGAACTGAATTTTCAACTGTTAACTAATAGTGACAAAGTCTTGGGTGATTTTTCGGTATTAAGAAAATATGCAAGGGCACGAAGATTAGATAATGAGCTTATGGCTAAAACTATGACAGGACTGGATTGGATATATAAGGAAAACAACGAACCACTTCGTTGGTTAAGAGGATTTGGTATGAATGTTATTAATGAAACACCGATTCTAAAGTCTTTTTTTCAGAAGCAAGCTTTGGGTAAGTCAGAATAATATTGTGGGTTATTGCAATTCCTTAAAATTAACTATCTAAAAAATCTTGTTGGGGTGATTATGCCGTCAATAGGCACATCCCATGGCATTGTATCCAGTTGCTCAACCTCTTGGCAGTCAAACGCCAACCCAAACAGTTTTGGTACCCTATAATTTAAACGATTTTTTTGAAAAGTAAGAGTTTTGTCATAGAACCCACCACCCATACCTAAGCGATTTTTGTATTTATCAAATCCCACTAATGGCATCAAAATAAGATCCATTTGGTGGGCTCCCATTAGAGGTGTATTAACTGGCTCATTAATACCAAAACGATTTTTTCTAAAATATTTTCCAATCTTTGCAAACTTGAGTTTTTCTCCTGCCAATATAGGCAAATAAACACAGTAACCTCGTTTATTAAGAAAATTTATTGTATTTTCTGTATCTACTTCACCATCGTTTGAAGTAAATATTGCGATATGTTTAGCACTCCTAAATAGTCCATTTTTTTGACATTGATGGAGGATCTTTTTGCCTTTTCTCTTACGAGTAGGTATATTGATCGATTTTCTACGTTCCCTCAGTTGTCGGCGTAACTCTTTCATTAGAAATAATATTAAAGCAATAGACTGATTTTATCAGTACTATTTATTTCACTATATTAAATTTCAATGCGAAAAAATACCTGTAGATGAATAAAAAAAAAGATATTATATTACTAATCGGGAAGTTAAATAGGTGTCCGTTGTGCCGTGTTGACATGGGCCTGAACCATATGGTTCAAGGCGGAAGTTCGATGCTTACCGTAGGTTTCCCATTCAAGGATGGGCTTGCACAATAGTAACCAATCTCATCTCCTTTTATATACGTAATCGGCTCAGGGTAATAAATCAAAGCACGAACACAACAGATAAACTTTATTATCACACTTCATTTTATCAATTGCAATATAGTTTCTTCTTTATATTTGAAAATATACTTAATTGTCAGAAAATTGTTCATATAAAATCAACCATCTCATTATTTCGTGAAGGCTTTCTAAGTGACTGTATTAGCTGCAATTTTATTATTAATTATCATTATGGATCCTATAGGGAATGTGCCTGTATTTTTAAGCATTCTCAAAAATATACCGATCGAAAGACGAAGAAAAATAATTATCAGAGAGTTATTGATTGCTCTAGCAGTTCTTTTATTTTTTATGTTTATTGGCAGGTATATTCTTCAATTACTTCAGATAGAGCAGTCTTCTTTAGGAATTGCTGGGGGAATCATATTATTTTTAATTGCTATTAAAATGATTTTTCCTGGCACAAAGCCTATGTTCACTCATGACGAAAAAACAGAGCCACTAGTTGTTCCTCTTGCAGTTCCAATGTTGGCCGGTCCATCGGCAATTGCAGCTGTAATTTTGTTTATGGCTCGCGAGCCCAGCAGATGGATTGAGTGGACTTTTGTAGTGTTTGTTGCCTTCTTAGTTACAGGCGTTATATTAGTCTCTTCAGAGACCCTAGGAAGAAAACTTGGTAATAGGGCATTAATCGCGATTGAACGATTAATGGGCATCATATTGGTGATGGTCTCGGTTGACTTTATATTAGATGGAATTAAAGAAACATTTAATATTTAAACTATTTTTTAACTCTTAACTATCAAACGTTAATAGAGCTTAGAAAGGCTTTTAATTTGCTATGTTTGTGCTAGCAAGCTATAATTCGTTCTTTTTTTTTGAGATTGCAATGGCAGAGAATTTATCGCCTATTGTTATGAAATTTGGTGGCACGAGTCTCAGAGATGAGAGTTCTCGTGAAAGCGCGTTGACGCATATTAAACGCTACGCTGAAGCTGGTGAAAAGGTTGTTGTTGTGGTTTCAGCTATGGGTCGGAAAGGAGAACCTTATTCAACTGATACGCTCGTTAACTTGTTAAAACAAGTTGGCCCCAGTATTTGTCCGAGAGAGCTAGATCTAATCATGAGTGTTGGTGAGAGTATAAGTTCAGCTTTTTTTACCCACCTATTAAGTCAAAATGGATTAGATGCAGTCTCTTTTAATGGACGACAGGCTGGCATCTTGACAGATGATAATGCTGGTAATGCGGAAATACTTGAGATTAATCCAGTGCGTATCGTAGAGGCACTTAATGAAGGTAATATTGCTGTTGTAGCTGGCTTCCAGGGAGTTAATGATAGAGGTGATATTCGCACATTAGGTCGTGGTGGTAGCGACACCTCTGCTGTCGCGTTAGCTGCCGCCCTAGAAGCAGAAAAAGTAGAAATATTTTCGGATGTAGATGGCATTGCAAATTGCGACCCAAAGCTGGTCTCGGGATCAAGATACCTGGCCTCGATTAGTGTCAATCAGATGTTGGCGATGGCTGATGAAGGTTCAAGAGTAATTCATCCCCGAGCAATCAAGGCCTCTTTGAAGACTACAACACCGATTGTTGTAAGGAATACATTCAGCGATTCACCAGGAACACTCATTCATCATGATAAGTCTTTAGATAAAAAACGTGTTGCTATTGCTCATCGTGAAGGTATGGTTTTGGTTGAGTGTGAATATAATCATGATGCAAAGAATGGTGTTGACGGAGTGGTCAAGATTGATTCAAGACGAGTATTACTTAGAGATGATGCTTATTTGAGTGGAAAACTTTCGCAACTTGAAGAAAACTTTGGTTTTTATAAGTTAAGCAGAAACTGGGCAACCGCTTCTGTAATATTTAACTCCAAGGCCCCAGAGGCGAGTGAACTTGATTATGCTGAGTTGTTAGATTCTTCTGAGAATATCATTAGCTATTTACTCAAGGAGTCAAGAATTAGAGAAACACTGAATTTTTTGCACGCTAAATATACCAAGTAAATTGTGAAAATTTAATTTAGACGTTTGTCAAGGTTTAAGGCTTATAGCCTCCATTATTAACATAATCTAGAAGTACATTCTGTGTAAAAGCTGACTCTAGTTCTGCTGCTTTACTAGCAACCGGTTCATTTAGGTCGCCGTCTGGTATTTCGATTACCTCATGATGCCAATCCGAAATATAAGCGTCTGTATCTGTAGCATCTGCAATGGTAGCTGCAGAATCAACTGCCTCCATAAATCGATCATCTAGCTGAACTTTTTCTACTTCTCTACGACTCTTTTTAATCATGACCTGTGTGGGTATATCACGCCATTTAATTACGGTCAGTTTCATTGTATCCTCCAAAAAACAAGTTTAATAATAGGTTAATTAGATTTCGAGAAATTCTACCATTAAGTATATAAAGTAATTGCTATAATTTAGGTATATAATGCCGTTTTTTACATTGAATTATCCTTGGGGGTGGAATGAAAAATAAAGTACAAGTCGTTGTTATTGGTGGAGGTGTTGTAGGTGCTGGAACGCTTTATCATTTGGCAAAAAAAGGATGGACTGATGTTGCATTACTTGAGCGTAAAGATTTAACTTCGGGTTCAACTTGGCATGCTGCGGGTCTGTTGCCACTATTCAATATGAGTTACTCAGTTGGCAAACTTCATCAATATTCCGTTAATTTTTATCATGAACTTCAAGAAGAAACTGGCATGAATGTGGGCTTTAGTGTGGTTTCAAATATCCGCCTTGCGAATTGCCAAGATCGTATGGATGAGTATAAATATTATGCTGGCGTAGGTAGCACTGTAGGTGTGAACGTTAATTTTTTAACACCCGATGAGGTTAAAGAAATATGGCCTCTATGTAACACTGAAGGTTTGGTTGGTGCCATTCAACATCCTGATGATGGATATATTCAGCCAGCTGATTTAACGCAAGCCTTATGTAAAGGGGCAAGAAACCGTGGCGCTGAAATCTATGAAAACACTAAGGTTACCTCAATGGAGCAGCAAAAAGATCATAGCTGGATAGTGAAAACTGATCAAGGTGATATTGCCTGTGAGCATGTTGTTTCTTGTACAGGTAGTTTTGCCCGAAAAACCGGAGAAATGGTGGGTTTAGATATTCCTGTGATTCCTGTTGAACATCAATTTATTGTCACCGAACCTCATCCGGAAATTCTGGAACGCAAAAAGCGAGGTTTGCATGAAATGGCAGTGTTACGTGAATCTGACGCCGGCTACTACTTGCGCGAGGAGGCAGGAGGTTTGCTGTTGGGTATATATGAAAAAGGCGCGCCAGTTTGTTATATAGATGGACCGAGTGAAGATTGTCAATATGAATTATTTAATGGCGAACTTGAACGTTTAATGCCGCATATCGAATTTTGTATGAATCGAGTGCCAGCGTTTGGTGAGGTGGGAATCAAGGATGTCTATAATGGGGCTATTGCCTATACCCCAGACGGAAATCCAATCGTTGGACCTGCCCCTGGATTGAAAAACTTTTGGCTCAATGAGGGTCATAGTTTTGGTATTACTGCTGCAGGTGGAGCGGGCTGGCAGTTAGCAGAATGGATGGTCGATGGCGAACCGACGGTTGATATGATGGGGGTGGACCCTCGTCGTTTTGGGCCATATGCAACTCGTGGATACTTAAGAGAGAAAAATGAAGAAGCATATTCAAATGTTTTTACTCCACACTACCCAGATGAAGAACGAGGAGCCGCGAGACCATTAAAAACAGCTCCTTGCTATGATCGCATGAAGTCTTTGGGTGCAGTTTTTGGTTCCGTATATGGCTGGGAGAGACCAAACTGGTTTATGCCAAGTGATGGTTATGCTCTAAGCGTAGAAGACATAAACCAGTCTGACCCATCTCAAGTACTACTTAACAAAAATCACTCTAGTCCTCTAGAGGATGGTCGAATTGTCGAAAAATACTCTTTCCGACGCTCAAACTATTTTGAACACGTTGGCAATGAGTGTAAACATGTTAATAAAAAAGTTGGACTTTTAGATATGTCTGCATTTGCAAAATGTGTGATTAAAGGCCCTGGTGCAGAAGCATGGCTAGAGTCAATATTTGCCAATAAAATGCCAATGAATATTGGTCGTATTAGTTTAATACACATGTTGTCATTGAATGGCGGAGTGCGCGCAGAATTCACAGCCTATAAAACTGGTCCACAAAGCTATTACTTGGTATCTGCGGGTGCGTTTGAGGCCCATGACCATGATTACTTGTTTAAGCTTTTACCAACTGATGGAAGTGTCAGTATTCAGCGTGTAACAACTCAAACTGGTGTCTTAGTTTTGGCTGGACCTAGGTCACGTGATGTACTTCAAAAGTTGACGGATACTGATTTGTCTAACGATAGTTTTAAATGGTTAACTGGGAAAAAAATTAATGTAGGGTATGCCACTGCTGAAGCCCTTCGAGTTAACTTTGTTGGTGAATTAGGTTGGGAATTACATCATCCAATTGAGATGCAAAACTACATCTTTGATCAAGTGATGGAAGCTGGAGCTGAGTTTGATATCAAGCCATTTGGTATCCGTGCAATGGACAGCATGCGTTTAGAAAAATCTTACCGTTTAATACCAAGAGAGATGTCAATTGAATACTCTGCTTTTGAGTCTGGTCTTGATCGTTTTATCCGGTTCGATAAAGAAGATGATTTTATTGGTAAAGCTGCATTGGAAGCATGGCAAAAGCGTGGTTCAGATAATGGCTTTGTTACTATGGAAGTTTTGGGTGTTGTTGACGCTGATGCACGAGGCTCTGAAGCCATCTATAAAGATGGCGAAGTTGTCGGAAGAGGAACTTCTGGTGGCTACGGATGGCGTTGTGAAAAATCACTAGCACTTGGATTGGTAAGAGCCGACTTGGCAAAGATTGGTACTGAACTTGAGATTGAAATATTGGGTAACAAGTACGAAGCTATAGTTATAGAAGAGTCACCCTTTGATTCAAAAAATGAATGTTTAAGATCGTAACATAATCAAATCCCATGACATAATTGTTATGACATGAGATGGTAACTTTCTTTTAGTTAATCAACTCCTATTAATCTTAATTTTAGAATTTTGGTGAGTATTTTGTATATAAATATGGTTTAATATTCGCACTTTTGAAAGAAGAAACTTATGTCAACAATTGCAAACAAGTCTGATTTACATGAACAAATGGTGACTTGGCGACACCATCTTCACCAGCATCCAGAGCTCAGTTTTAAAGAAAAGATGACTAGTGATTATATTGCATCTGTCTTGCAATCTCATGATATTGAGATTCATCGTGGATTGGCAGTCACCGGTATTATTGCAACAGTTCACGGTCAACGAGATGGCAATGTTATTGGCCTTCGCGCTGATATGGATGCACTTCCAATTCAAGAACTAAATGATTTTAGTTATAAATCAGTTC
Source organism: gamma proteobacterium SCGC AAA007-O20 (assembly GCA_000213395.2). GTDB lineage: Bacteria > Pseudomonadota > Gammaproteobacteria > PS1 > Pseudothioglobaceae > Pseudothioglobus. The sequence continues at coordinate 12,701 of AFHY01000014.1, read as the reverse complement.
ATGAAGGAAAGATGCATGCTTGTGGTCATGATGGTCATTCAACGATGCTTCTTGGCGCTGCAATTTATCTTAAAGAAAATAATGATTTTTCAGGTACAGTGCATTTTATCTTTCAACCTGCGGAAGAAGCCGGTGGCGGCGGTCGGGTGATGGTTGAAGAGGGGATATTTGATAAATTTCCATGTCAAGCGGTATACGGTATGCATAATTTTCCAGGTATAGCCGAGGGACAATTCGCTGTGCATGATACTGCAGTAATGGCAGCCAATGAAACACTTAAAATAAACATTAAAGGAAAAGGCGGCCATGCCGCAATGCCTGACCAGTGTATTGACCCCGTTGTTGTTGGTGCTCAAATTATTAGTGCTCTTCAAAGCGTCGTTGCTCGAAATGTGGCACCACTTAATTCTGCAGTTGTGAGTATAACGATGGTCAATGCAGGCTTTGTTTCTAACGTCGTCCCTGACGATATGCAATTAACTGGCTCTTTAAGATACTTCAGTAAAGAAGTGGGAGATGAAGTTAAGGACAAAATAAAGAACATCGTTGAAGGCGTTAGTCATTCCATGGGAGCAAGTGCAACATTTGAATCGGTTTCAAACTACCCTGCAACAATCAATATACCAAAGCATGCTGAGCTATGTGCCAATGCTGCAGCAATGGTGGTTGGCGAAAATAACGTATTGAGAAATGAACAGCCAACTATGGGATCTGAAGATTTTGCCTTTTTGTTGAATGCATCAGAAGGTGCTTATATCTGGATTGGCAACGGATTGGTTCCAGAAGATAGCCCTAAAGGAGGCTGCATGTTACATAACACGCAATATGACTTTAATGACGAGATACTTCCCATTGGAGCTAGTTACTGGATTCAACTCGTTCAAAACATCCTCCAATAAATTTTCTATATCAGCAAAATGACTAACACAGACTATTCAAAGTTTGGAAAAAGATTTTCACGAGAAAGTGGCATTACCCAGTTGATGGCTGACCTTGGAAAAGCTAATCACAGCAATGATCCAAATACTGTAATGCTAGGAGGAGGTAACCCAGCAATCATTCCTGCCGCGCATGATAAATTTGTAGATGAACTACAAAAACTTATTGCAGGCTCAGGCGTTGATCAAATGATTGGATTTTATGATGGTCCGCAAGGGAGTGAGGAGTTTATTAGAGCATTAGTGGTGATGCTTAACGATCACTATGATTGGGCGTTAGATGAGAAAAATATAGCCATCACAAATGGATCTCAAAGTAGTTTTTTCAGTCTCTTTAATTTGTTTGCAGGAGAAATGTCAAACGGCTCCCATAAAAAAATTATGCTGCCAATAGTTCCTGAATATATTGGTTATGCAGATCAAGGAATTACAGATGACATGTTTGTTTCGATAAAGCCCAAAATCCAGATGTTGGATGATAAGCAATTTAAATATCAAATCAATTTTGAAGAATTAATTTCTGTAGTGAAATCTAGCAATATAGGTGCAATTTGTATCTCACGACCGACAAATCCTACTGGCAATGTTATTACCGATGATGAGCTCAATCAATTAGATTCAATTGCTCAACAGTATGGCGTGCCATTGATTATTGATAATGCCTATGGACAACCCTTTCCAGGAGCTATTTATACCCAAGCATCATTGAAGTGGAATGCCAACATTATTTTGTGTATGTCACTATCAAAGCTTGGCCTTCCGGGTCTTAGAACTGGGATTGTTATTGCTAATCATCAAACCATTGAAGCTTTAAGTAGAATAAGTGGAATTATGGCTTTAGCGCCAAGTAGTGTTGGACCTAGTTTGTTGACAAGAATGATTAAGGATCAGGAATTGCTGCAACTTTGTCAAGAGGTTATAAGACCTTACTATGAAGAAAAGGCGACAACTGCAGTCAGTCTTTTTAATACTATTCTTGCTGATACAGATGTGTATCTTCATAAACTTGAAGGCGCATTTTTTATGTGGCTTTGGTTTCCAAATTTATCAATAACGTCCGAACAACTCTACAAAGACCTAAAAGCTGAAGACGTCTACATCATACCTGGGCATGATTTTTTTATTGGACTGGATGAGGAATGGAACCACCAGCACCAATGTATAAGAATCAACTATGCAAAAGATGAAAAGACTCTTACAAAAGGACTTGAAGCTATTTGTCGAAATACTAACTGGATAGAGTGGTGAAAATTAATTGATGAGTAATTTATGTTTACCAATGCTATTGTAAGAACTCCAGGAAGGAGTATTGTCGAGGGTTTAAGTAATTCAAAAACTCTTGGATTGCCAAATTATAAACAGGCAATCATTCAACATCAATCTTATATTGATGCTCTAACAAAATGTGGTTTAGATGTCCATGTGTTAGAACCCTGTGAAGAATATCCTGACTCTACTTTTGTAGAAGATGTTGCGCTTATAACTCCCAATTGTGCAATTATCACGCGCCCTGGAGCTCCTTCTCGAAGAGGTGAAGTGTATGACATAGAGTTTGTACTAAAACAAAGATTCAATAACATCGAAGTGATAGATGCCCCTGGAACTATAGAGGGGGGAGATATTATGATGGTTGGTGATCACTACTTTATCGGACTATCGGAACGGACAAACCTTGAAGGTGCTAGACAAATTATTAAGATTCTAAAAAAATATGATATGAGCGGATCAACTATTTCATTGAAAAAAGTACTGCATCTAAAAACTGGTTTGTCATATTTAGAGAAAAATAATTTAGTTGTTTGTGGTGAATTTATTAACGATTCTTGCTTTGAAAAATATAATCAAATAGAAATTCCTGAAAACGAAAGTTATGCAGCTAATTGCATTTGGGTTAATGAATCAGTCATAATTCCCTTAGGCTATCCAACGGTAAAGCAAAGAATTATGAATGCAGGTTATACGGTAATAGAAACAGATGTGTCAGAGTTTGAAAAATTAGATGGTGGGTTAAGTTGTCTTTCGTTGCGATACTAAAAAAACAATGTTTCTTCATTTAAGATAAATGGAGTCTATGTTTTAAGAACAATATTATACAAAATATCTCTTTAGCTAATTTATCTTTAGCGTTTATTCAGTTTTAGTGGTTATTTTAATAATATGGCGTTGGAATATTGGTTATAAGACAATCATCTATGCGATTTTCAGAATATTGTTGCATTGTTATTGATTGCATATGTGCTGATTTACATTTTTAAAACAATAGTAATTACATTGTAGTTACAACACTTATTATCATGCCCCCAGCAGCTGTATTTTTATATTCTGCTAAAAGACTCATTTACTGAATCTAAAATCATTTCGAATAATTTTAAGAGTTAGTATATTAAATTGATCTTAGACTCAATCAGCCAAAAGCATCTTTTATGTCTTCAAATGTCTCTGTTATAGCATGGACATTGTTATAACCCATCTTTTGCAAGGTTAATGCTGCTAATGAGGCGCGACCACCACCACCACAGTGAGTCAAAATTAAGGTTTCAGAATCGGGACAATATTTGGCAATCTTCATTTCAATTAACCCACGAGAAATATTGATTGAATCTTTAAGTTTAGATTTTTCAACGTTTTTTGCCTCACGCACATCAATAATTACGGGATTTTCTGCATTATCGTAGAGCATTTTGGCTGACACTACATCAACACAATCAATCTGAGTTTGGGCTTCAGCTATTAATTCTCCTGCAGTCTTTATCATAATAATTTCACCTTAAAATTTTTCCTTTTAGTGTTTAAAGTGGCGCATTCCAGTAAACACCATAGCAATACTTTGTTCATTGGCCGCAGCGATTATATCATTATCACGGATTGAGCCACCTGGATGAATGATTGCCTTAATGCCAGCTTTAGCGGCAGCTTCTATGCCGTCACGAAAGGGGAAGAATGCATCTGATGCCATAACGGAGCCTTCGACTTTAAGGTCCTCATCTGCAGCCTTAATGCCTGCTATTTTTGCAGAGTAGATTCTCGACATTTGACCTGCCCCTATCCCTATCGTCATTTGATTATTGGCGTAGACAATGGCGTTAGACTTAACACATTTCGCTACTTTCCAAGCAAACAATAAATCAGTCATTTGCGACTCGGTTGGCTGGGTTTGAGTTACACATTGCAGATCGTTTATGTTTAGCTCTCCTAAATCTTTATCCTGAACTAACAAGCCACCGGAGATCCGCTTATAATCCAAAGAGGGTCTTTGTTTGTCTAGATTTCCACATACAAGGACTCGAATATTTTCTTTGTCAGATAAAGCACTTATTGCGTCGTTACTTAAGCTTGGAGCAATAATTACTTCTACAAATTGTTGCTCAATAATACTTTGTACAGTTTGTTTATCGAGTTCACGATTAAAGGCAATAATGCCACCGAATGCTGAGGTTGGGTCAGTTTTGTATGCATCCAAATAGGCTTCAAGGATAGTATCTCTAGTCGCTACACCACATGGATTGGCATGTTTAACAATAACACAACTAGGATCATTAAAATTGCGAACACATTCAAGGGCTGCATCCGCATCAGCTAAGTTGTTAAATGAGAGCTCTTTGCCTTGGATTTGTTGGCTGGAAGAAACTGATGATTCATTTACTTTAGTTTCTTTATAAAACGCTGCCTTTTGATGGGGGTTTTCACCGTATCGAATAGTTTGTGATTTAACAAACTGTAAATTTAAAGTATTGGAAAAACCATCATCTTCTCGACCCAAGTAGTTTGCGATAGCGCCATCATATTGAGCCGTATGTTCGAAGGCTTTCAATGCGAGTTTTTTTCTTGTCAATAATGAAGTATCTCCAGACGTATTTAATTCGTCAAGCACTGATTGATAATCTGAGCTATCAACCACAACTGTCACTGATACGTGATTTTTTGCACTAGAGCGCAACATAGCAGGTCCACCAATGTCAATGTTTTCAATTGCCTCTTCGATACTACAATCAGGTCTTGAGATAGTTTCTTGGAATGGATATAGATTAACAACGACGAGATCGATAGGATTAATTTCATTTTCAGACATTACTTTCTCATCTACTCCTCTTCGGGCCAAAATACCGCCATGTATTTTGGGGTTTAGTGTTTTGACACGACCAGACATCATCTCAGGATAGCCTGTGTAATCTGATACCTCTATTACCGGTATGTTGTTCTCATGAAGTAGTTTTGCGGTTCCTCCCGTCGAAAGAATTTCAATATTGAGTGATGCAAGATTTTGAGCAAATTCAACAATTCCTGATTTATCGGAAACACTAATCAGAGCGCGTTTTATAGACATTTAGTATGCTTTAAGATGACGAAATATAAATGAAATTAATTATAATGTCTTACAGTTTGTAAAGAGCCGCTTTTTTCTTCAAGGTGGCGCGATTAATGCCAAGAATTCTTGCAGCTTCACTATGATTTTGATTGACTTTGTCGAGAACAAATTTTAGGGTAGTGGATTCAGTTTGATTGGTGACCATTTTGAATACACCGTTTGCTTTCTCTCCGTTCAAATCTGAGAAGTATTTCTCAAGTTTGTCATTAATACAGTCCTGTAAATCTTTTTGTTTCATTATAAAGAATATAAAAATTCGTGAAATTTGAAATATTGTTCAGAGTGATCAGACACTCTATTAATGCTTGGCCAAAAGGAAGTTCCTTTTTTTTGGTCAAGGTGTATAGAATACCAAAAAATATGCTTTCTGGATAACTGTGTTCCCATTTTATTTCCATAAAATTCATGAATCTGGCGAATATGCTTCAGTATTAAGGATATTTTTTTCTCTAGTTTAGGCGGTTGGGAATTCTCACCAGTCGACAAGTATTGATTAACTTGACCAACTAGCCACGGGTTTCCTTGTGTTGCACGACCTAACATGATGCCATCAGCTCCAGTGAAGTCTAATACTTTTTTAGCCTTCTCTGCAGTGGTGATGTCGCCATTTGCAATAACAGGTATTGAAACAAGTTCAACTATTTCTTTTACAGTTTCATATTCGGCGTGACCATTATATTTTTGTGCTCGAGTTCTGCCATGAATTGCTAGCATTTGTATGCCAAAATCTTCAGCTATCTTAGCTATTGTAGGTGCATTTTTGTTTTCTTTATTCCAGCCTGTGCGCATCTTAAGTGTTACCGGAATGTCAACCGCATTAACGACTGATTTGATGATATCTTCAACTAGCTTTTCATTTTGCATTAGTGCAGAACCTGCAGCTTTGTTACAAACTTTTTTGGCAGGACATCCCATATTAATGTCAATAATATCGGCACCAAATTCTACAGCCTGTCTGGCTGATTCAGCAAGTTCTTCAGCCTCGGAGCCAGCAATTTGAATACTGATTGGTGACTTTTCTGAACTAAAATCTAGTCGATGTTTAGATTTGCTTGTGTTAAGAAGGTGTTTTTGTAGTACAACCATTTCAGAGGTTGTTAGAGCCGCACCTTGTTCTCTACACATTATTCTAAATGGCTTATCACTGGTTCCTGCCATTGGAGCAAGTAAGACTTTCGAGTTGAGGTAGTGTGGTCCAATGTTCATTAAATCTTAAAGCTTTGTTACTTTCTTTTTGGTTTTTTTCTTGAGACGTTTTTGTTTAAGTTTAGACAGATGGTCAACAAACAAAATTCCATCCAAATGATCGATCTCATGTTGGATGCATACGGAAAGCTTTTCACTAGCTTCAAGTACAAAAGTTTCGCCATGTTGATTGAGAGCTTGAACTTTTATGTCATTAGCTCTGATGACATTTTCATAGTAATCAGGCACTGAAAGACAACCTTCTTCCCATTTAATTTCGCCTGTTTTTTCAATGACTTCAGGATTAATTAAACAAATCGGTTCGTTACACTGATCTGAGATATCAATGACGATGATGCGTTGATGAAAATTAACCTGAGTAGCAGCAAGTCCTATTCCAGGGGCTTCATACATAGTTTCAAACATATCCTTAACTTGCTGTCTAATAGTTTCATCGACACTAACAACGGGCTTAGCAATAGTTCTCAATCTTTTATCAGGATACTTTAATATGTCTAAAATCATAATTTAATGATAACACTATAGACCTTTAATGATTTATTTTTGGTTTAAATATTATCAAGAGCTTTGGAAGTAATGTAAGGTTGACTAAAACAGCACTTAGCATAGCAACTGCCATAAATACACCAAAATAAATACTCGGAATAAAGTTCGATAAGACCAATACTAGAAAACCAATCGAAACCGTTATTGCCGTGTAAAAAATTGCCAAACCAATTGAGCCATGAGTACGATACATTGATGCCAGATAGTCACTATCTTTAGCAAACTCTACTTGGAATCGGTTAATGTAGTGAATAGCATTGTCAATACCTATTCCTATTGCTATGGCGGCAATCGTTATTGTCATTAAGTCGAGTGGAATATTAGCCAATCCCATGGTGCCTAAAATTAAAAGAGATGGAATTGTGTTGGGGATAACTGCTAACAGAGCAAGGCTCGTGGATCTAAAAATAAACAGAAACATTACAAAAATAATCACAAAGACAGTCGCAATAGTTTTTATTTGAGAATCAAACAAACTTTGAAGTAGATTATTGTAGAGAGTAAAGGATCCAGTAAAGTGAAAACTCTCAGGGTTGAAGCCAAACTTTTCGACTAGCTTTTTATTAATATCGTTGATTAGCTCATTTCTATCAAGTGTTGGGTATGTCTCTTTGATTCGAGCAACAAACCTTAATTGGTCAGTTTCATCAGAGATATGAGGTCTCAATACCTGAGATTTTGCAAATTCAGGCATTTGATTTTTACCTATCATTAGTAAAAAACCGTTAGGAGCTTTGCCGTTATTAGATTCTATGAGTAATTGCATGAAAGTGTCAATCGAGAGCACTTTTCCTACACTATCGATACTATCGAGATATTGATGTACTTGGTGAATATCTTCTCTCAAACCCTCATCTGCCCAGTAAGCGCTTGCCAAGTCATCGAAGACAATTTCAAGTGGCACAGTCCCGCCCAATTCTTGATCAATAAAATTAAGTCCTTGGTTGATTTCAGTTGATTTTTTAAAGTAATCTATAAAACTATTTTCAACACTTAGTTTGGTTACTCCTGACAGAGAAACAATCACAAGCAAAATCAAGGTAACAATGATCTGCTTACCAAACTTATCGGTAATCATTGCAAGTTTCTGAACAATTGGAAATTGGTCAATATGATTGTCAACTTTCGGTTTAGGTAATAGAATCATTAAAATAGGAAAAGCAATAAAAGAGATCAAAAGAGCAATACTGACACCGATACTCATCATCAGTCCAAAATCAATTACGGGGCGAACATTACTCATAGTAAGTGAGGCAAATGCTGCGATAGTAGTGATTGTCGTTAACCAGCATGGCTTAATCATTTGTTCGAGGGTTTGTCTAATTAAATTACTCAGTTCAGCTTCTGGGTTATTTTTAGCTAGTTCTCTATATCGGACCACCAAATGAATTGTGACTGAGAGGGTCATCACAAGTAATAAAGAAAAAAAGTTTGCAGAGATTACGGTAACCTTCCATCCGATAGCTCCAATAAAGCCTGTCATTAAGAGTGCTCCAGTCACACTAATCATAATCGGCATTAAAACCCATCTTATATTGTGAAAAATGATTGCAAGAATAATTGACATTATTAGAACGACCGCTAAACTAAATAAAATCAGGTCACTGGTTATATAGGCAATGACATCATTTCTTATCATTGGCACCCCGCCTAAAAAAAGACTTGCATCATTGCGATATTCATCCATTATGGAGCGTATCTTTGTAATTGTGCCTTTTAATATCTCATCATCGACTATAACTGTTGGGTCGGTTGAGCTTAGTGGTATTAAAAGTGCAGTCGTTCTAAGGTCTTTACTAATCAGATTATTTGCATAAATTGGACTGGATTCGAATTCACTTTCAACGAAAGACATGTCAGCTTTTCCATTATCAATAGTAATGACATCACTGGCTAGCTCAACTAGAGAGAGTGGTGGAGATTTAAATAAAGAAACATCTAGTATCGAGATGACAGAGTCTACTTCTTCAATTCCGAGTAAGCTATCTCTAAAAGATCTAAGGTGTTCTAATTGATTATCATTGATAATGCTGTTTTTTGCAGTGTAACTGATAATGAGGGACTCATCAGAACCGAAAGTCTTTTGTGTTTCAAAATAGAGTTCAAGGTTTTCGTCTCCCTCTAGTGCAAGGGAATCTGATGAGGCATCAAGAGAAAAGAATTGAATTTGTGATAGTGTTGTTGCTATAACCATTAGCAAGAGAACTAACGACCAAGCTGGTTTTTTTATTAAGAGGTTGAAAAAGGAATTCAACATATCACATAGATTTGCCTAAAAGGCAAATTTTACTGAGGGCTCTGTACCTTTCATGTAATCTAGATGTGTTTCAAACAGTGATTTTGATTGCCACTCATTTTCATTGGTTCGATGAACAAGTGTTGCTTGCATTTGGTTTATTGCTCCTACCACCATAAATAGTTTGCCGCCTGGTTTAAGTAAGCTAAAAAAGTTTTCGTTTTTATTTGGTAGAGAACAACCAATAACAATTGTATCGTATTGTTCGTTGTCAAAATTGTATGCTAATGCATCATCATTTATAAAAGTAATATTTTTCAGATTAAGTTTTTTGACTTTATTTTGAGCTAATTCACTTAATTGTTCGTCGAGTTCTATAGTTACAACTGACTGAGAAAGTTTTGCAAGTACAGAAGTGAAATAACCGCTACCTGTTCCAATCTCAAGAACAGTTTCGTGACCCTGAATATCAAGACTATCTAAAATCCTACCTTCTATCTTCGGTGAGAACATCTTTGCGCCATCGACCAGTGGGATTTCAATATCTGCAAAGACTAAGCTCAAATATTCTTCTGGCACAAAGTTTTCTCTGGGGATGTCGCTTAATGCTTGGTTTGCGCGAACATTCAGACCACCCCAAGGCCTTATTTGCTGTTCAATAACATTTTTTCTTGCTTGCTTGATGTCCATACTTAATTACCTATTTTTTTGTGGCATTAGGTCTGTAATAGTACCTTCTGCCATTTCAGCAGCAAAAGCAGTTGTTTCTGAAAGTGTTGGATGAGCATGTACTGTCAGTGCAATGTCGCTCATATCACAACCCATTTCGATAGCAAGACTAGCTTCTGCTATTAACTCACCAGCATTTGTTCCACAAATGCCCATTCCCAGGATCTTGCCTGATTCGGAGTCAAACAAGCCCTTAGTAATTCCTTCACTTCTTCCTATACTTAAACTTCTGCCTGAGGCGGCCCAGGGGAATACTCCTTTTTTAAACTTAATACCTTCTGTTGTTAGTTCTTTCTCTGTTTTGCCTGTCCAAGCCACTTCAGGGTCTGTATAAGCTACTGAAGGAATTGTAAGAGCATCAAAGCCAGATTTTTGACCACAAATTACCTCCGCAGCAACCTTAGCTTCGTGGACAGCCTTATGAGCTAACATTGGTTGACCTACAATATCTCCAATAGCAAATATATGGTCTATATTAGTTTTCATCTGCCTGTTTGTTGCAATAAAGCCATTTTTGTCTATGGAAACACCTGCTTTTTCGGCATCCAATAAATGTCCATTTGGTGAACGACCTATTGACACTAAAACTTTATCAAAGGTATCTGTTTTAGGAGCATCTTTGCCTTCAAAACCAACTTTAATTCCTTTTTTTATTGCTGTCATTTTAGTGACTTTAGTATTCAGAAAGATGTTTGAATAGATTTTTTTGATACGTTTAAAGAGTGGATTAATTATATCTTTATCAGCAGTTGGGATAAGTTGTTCATCCAATTCAGCAATCGTAATTTCACTACCCAAGGCGTCGTAAATTGTCGCCATTTCAAGACCAATAATACCGCCACCCACTATAAGCAGTCTTTTTGGTATATCGTCTAGTAAAAGTGCATCTGTAGAGTCCATCACTCGCTCATCTTCAAATGGAAATATTGGTAATTTAGTTACCCTTGACCCGGCAGCAATGACACAATGTTCGAATTCAATAATGTCATCAGTCCCTTCAAGTTTAACTTGATTAGTAGAGAGAAATTTTGCATAACCAGTTAGCACTTTCACTTTTCTGGCTTTTGCAAGAGCCTTAATACCAGCAGTTAGTTTGTTAACTGTATTTTCCTTATTTTTCCGAACACCATTAATATCAATTTTTGGACTTGCAAAATTTATCCCAAGTTGATTAGCAGACTTAGCTTCATTGATGACCTGAGCGGTATGAAGAAGGGATTTTGAAGGAATACAGCCAACATTTAAGCAAACACCGCCTAAATTGTCATGATTCTCAACTAAAACAACCTCCTTGCCCAGATCCGCAGCACGAAATGCAGCAGTATAGCCTCCAGGGCCAGAGCCAACAACTAAAACTTGTGTTTTAATCATAATAACATCTCCGTAATATTTCTAAGAACTTGGTTGAGATCTGCCATGAATCTTGCACCTTCAGCACCATCAATGACTCTATGGTCATATGAAAGTGCGAGTGGAAGCATTGCGGTAGGTTCAAAAGACTCTCCATTCCATATTGATTTAATCTGTGTTCGAGAGACACCCAATATTGCAACCTCCGGAGAATTAATAATGGGTGTAAACTGAGTTCCACCAATACCCCCTAGGCTTGATATGGTAAAGCCTGCATCTCTCATCTCTTCCGCTTTTAATAAGCCTTCCCTTGCTCTTTCAGATGTTTCTTTCAGCTCTTTAGCTAGCTCAATTAATGATTTTTTACCAACATCTCGAACCACTGGTACAACTAAACCATTAGGAGTATCAACAGCAATCCCGAGATTAAAATATTTTTTGATTACAAGATTCTCACTATTTTCATCAAGTGAAGCGTTAAAGTTTGGATGATTTTTTAGAACTTGAACAACAGCTTTCATTATAAAAACTAAAGGACTCAACTTAATGTTTCTCTCTTTTTGATGTTGACGAAATTGCTCCATTTGTTGAATATTAACTTCGTCAAATTGAGTAACATGAGGTATGGTTGTCCAGCTGTGAGTTAGGTGCTTTCCTGATATTTTCTTAATTCTC
>AFHY01000014.1:0-645 GCA_000213395.2 gamma proteobacterium SCGC AAA007-O20 | reverse complement strand
AACATGAGGTATGGTTGTCCAGCTGTGAGTTAGGTGCTTTCCTGATATTTTCTTAATTCTCGAGAGCGGTATTATTTCCACCTCATCATCAATACTTCCAGTAGTTACGATTTGTTTGACATAAGACTTTAAATCTTCTGCAAGGATTCTTCCTTTTTGACCGGAACCACTAATTTTTGATAAACTGACGCCCAGTTCACGAGCAAGTTTTCTGATGGAGGGTGAGGCATGAGAGCCGGGTTCAGTATCTAGAGAGATTTCTTCTTTCTTTTGATCAAGTTTATTTGGCTTATCTTTAGCTTGCGTTGAATCCTCAAGACCAACTTCTGGTTTTGGTTCTTTTGATTTCACAGAAGGTTCTGATTCAATCTCGGCGGGTTCGGAGTCACTTTCAACAGTGAGAATAAGATCACCATGACTTACTTTGTCACCCACCTTCATTGCTAGATTAGTTATCTTGCCTGAGAAGGGTGCAGGAATTTCCATTGTAGCCTTGTCAGTTTCTAGCGTAATGATGCTATCATTTTCTTTGACAAGGTCGCCAATTTTAACCAATATCTCGATAACATCAGCAGAGTCAAAATCACCAATATCAGGCAAAACAGAGAAAGAACTAACAACAGAAGGTATTAAGTTTAAAAAAGG
>AFHY01000015.1 GCA_000213395.2 gamma proteobacterium SCGC AAA007-O20 | reverse complement strand
TTGGCTATCGCAGCCTACGCCTCATTTTCGGGTGGAACGATTGCCGCACTATTCTTATTAGTTGCACCCCTAAGTTCAATCAGATGCTGAACGATTGGCATTTTTTCTTGTTTTAAGGTTTCAGTCATTATCTTTTAACTTTTGTTAGCATTCGAGGATAGATTGCTAATCTTAGAAGCCTCGTGTTTAATTTCGTCAATACCACTTTTAGCTTCATCTAAAGTTTCTGAAACCAATAATTCTTCATTTTTAATTGAGAGTTGTTCTTTAAGCTCTTCGGCCTCTATTTCACTATTAATGTCATTTTTAATTTTAGAAACAAATTTCCTAAATTTGCCAACATAAAGACCAGCCTTACGAGCCAGTGCAGGCATCTTTTCGGGGCCAACCACAATCAAGGTGATGACAAATATGATAGCGATCTCCCACATACCGAAATCAAACATAATATTGCCTATTGAATGACTCACTACGAAAGGCTATGCAGAAATGAATCTTGAAAGTTAATTGTTGTATTCTGATACCCATAAGAACTTGGAAATCTAGAGAAATAAAAGAATGATATAAGTGTTTTATTATACAATAATGGCGGTAATACCTAGTTTCTTAATGCTTAATAGAATCAACACAACATAATGGGGTCAGTATTGAAAATTGCAGATGGAATTATGGTTATAGATACAGGCTATATACGTAAAGAATTTGCTGCAATATATCTAGTCAGACAGGGCAACGAAATTGCCGTTATAGAGACAGGCACTAAACACAGCATCCCCAATATTCAACAAGCTCTTGAAAAAGATGGATTGAACTTTTCCAATGTAACCTACATAATACCAACCCACGTCCATCTAGATCACGCTGCCGGTGCTGGAGTATTGATGAAACTTTGTCCGAATGCACAGCTTGTGATCCATCCACGGGGTGCTCGACATATGGTAGATCCTAGTAAGCTTATTGCCGGAACCGTTGCGGTTTATGGACAGGAGAAATTTAATCAATTATATGGTGAAGTTGTGCCAATAGATTCCAGTCGTATTATTGAGGCTGATGATAACTTTGTGCTCGACTTTGGCGGAAGAGAGCTTAAATTTATTGACACACCGGGACATGCAAAGCATCACTTTTGTGTTTGGGATAAGATGACCGAGTCTATGTTTACAGGGGACACTTTTGGAATATCATATCGTGATTTTGATAATGGTGATGAGGTGTATATTTTCCCCACAACAACGCCAATACAATTTGACCCAGATGAGTTGATTAATAGTGTAAACAAGTTAATGAAATACAAACCTAAACGTGTTTGTTTGACTCATTTCGGTGCAATCAAACCGACAAACAAAGTAATAGAGCAGTTAATAGATGGTGTTAACTTTATGAGAAGTCTTGCAATTGATTACGCAGCACAAGATAACGCCAATGAAAAAATTGAAAATATCATGATGGATTATCTTCTACAACAACTTCAAAAAATGGGCTTTACTAATCAAGATTTTTGTAAAGAAAAGCTAAAAGTTGACGTGGAGCTTAACACACAAGGCCTTATTTACTGGCAACAAAAAATTGCCTCAGGTTAAGAAAAATTAACGGAGAGTGAGATGGACGTAAAAACAGCACTAGCAGAACGTAAATCAACGAGAGCTTTTTTGGACAAGGAAGTGCCGATTGATGTCATTAATACAATTATAGAACAGGCTAAGACAGCACCTTCAGGCGCTAACACTCAGCCCTGGCAAGTGGCAGTCCTGACTGGAAAAAGCAAGACAAATCTTTGTAATAAACTGGAAGAGACATTTCGTGATGGAAATAAAGGTGCTATGGATTACCACTACTATCCGACAGAGTGGGCTGGCGAATATAAAGAGAGAAGGAGGGCTTGTGGTCTATTGCTGTACTCCACTTTAGAAATAACGAGAGAGGATAAACAAAGACAATTAGATCAATGGGCGCTAAATTATCAGGCATTTAACGCACCCGTCATACTACTTTTTTTTATGGATAATTTTTTACAAAAGGGCTCTTATATGGATTGTGGTATGTTTATACAATCGATTATGTTGTCTGCTGTTGAACATGGTCTAGCAACCTGTCCACAAGCAGCCCTTGGGGAGTATCCAGATATTGTCAGAGAAGAGCTTTCTTATGCTGAAGACAAGCTATTGCTTTGTGGAATGGCGCTTGGCTATGAAGACAAGTCTGAAATAGTCAATAGCTATAGAACACCTCGAAAAGAGTTAGACAAAATGGTTCGTTATTTTTCTTGACAGGTTTTTATAAATCAAAATTAAATACTGATTAGTATAGAAAATTATTCTTAATCCCAAGCCCCTAATAAAGGATTTGTATCCAGATTTGGGACCAATCTTTGACCTCGTGCAAGGCTATGTATTCGATCCATATCTTTATCATCAATCTCAAAATCATAGATATCAATATTCTCTTTCAGTCTTCGTTTTTTTGCACTTTTTGGAATTGCAACTGATTGCTGTTGAATAACCCATCTCAAGGTTACTTGAGCTGGGGTTTTGTTATACTTTTCGGACAACTCTACAATCACACTATCTTTAGCTACATCTCCACGACAAATAGGGCAGTAAGCTACAGGTGTAACATTCATTTCATTCATTTTTTTAAGGAGTATTTCTTGTGAAAGAAATGGATGATACTCAACCTGATTACAATAAATATCATCAAAACCAAGGCGAGTGCACTCGTTTAAGAGGGTAGTGTTAAAATTTGAAACACCGATAACCCTTGTTTTTTGGCTTTCTTTAATACCATACATTATTTCAAGCATATCGCCAAGATTGGTACTAAAGGTTGGCCAATGAATTAATAGTAAATCAACATAGTCAGTTTTAAGATCTGAAAGGCTTTTATGAAATGCATCAACGATTCCTTCATTATTAACCTTGATAGTGTTAATTTTAGTTGTTAAAAAAACCTCATTTCTATCAACACCGGAGTCAATTATTCCACTTCCTACTTCGGATTCGTTTTCATACATTGCTGCGGTGTCAATGTGACGATACCCTATTTCTAGAGCCTTTCGAACTACCTTTCTGCACTTACGCCCTCTTAGTTCCCATGTCCCAAGTCCTATGGAAGGAATAGAGAGCCCAAACCTTGAAAAACTTTTACTCATAGTAGCATTAATAAACTTAAAATAAACTTTCAGATATTTGAGAAGAATGATGATGTTGAATTGGCTTTTCAGTTGACAAATCTATTAGAAAAGTAAATCGAGATTTGAATTCTCTTTTGTGGTTATTGCCAAAATAAAAAATATAGAAGCCAGTCATTACATACATATTTTCTGAAAATTTCTTTTTGATAGTTGTACCAGCATCAATTATAACCGAAGCTTGATGCTCTATAGTTCTAACAAAATATTCCTCTATCTGTTTTGGAGTGGACAGTAGATTTGGCGAAAAAGTTGGCAATAAGGTGGCTTCTTCTTGGTACATATCCAGAAGTCGTTCCAAATTTCCATTATTGAAATGATCAGCCCAATGGTCAACAATGGTTTCTGGACTTTGGTCTCGGCTATTCTTCATTAAAATTCCACTTAGTGAATACTAATTTCGCAATTGGTTTTACTTTTTTCGGGATAAGTATCCCAGAATTTAATTCAGTTTTGTTTTTTTTGTAATCCTTGATATATTTGTAATAATACAATGATTATCATAATTATAAATAAGGTTAGGCTAATAGGCCTCTCCCACATAAAAGAAAAAGACCCATCATTAATCAACAAAGCTCGGCGTAAATTTTTCTCTATCATTCCACCTAAAATGAAACCCAAAATTAGTGGAGGCATAGGGTAATTTAATATCCTTAGAACAAGTGAAATCAGGGCTACAATGGCCATAAAATAGATATCAAAAGAGTTAAATGAAATCAAATAAACCCCAGTAACAGAGAAAAACAAAACTAGGGGCACTAAAATGTTTTTAGGGATTGCCAATATACGCGCTATATAGGGAATCAGAGGTAAATTTAAAACCAATAAAACAACATTTCCAATATACATTGAAATAATAATAGACCAAAAAATTTCAGGTTGTTCAACATAAAGCCTGGGTCCCGGCTGAACTCCAAAAGACAATAACGCACCTAACATCACAGCAGTCGTTCCTGAACCCGGAATACCTAGAGTTAAAAGAGGCACGAAAGACCCTGTACAGGCTGCATTATTTGCTGTTTCCGGTGCAGTAAGACCCTTAATCGAGCCTTTACCAAACTTTAATTTTTCTTTTGCTGAAGCTATGCTTCTCTCAAAGCCCCAGGCTAAGAAGCTAGCAATAGTAGCTCCCGCTCCTGGCAGTACACCAACCAAAAAGCCAAGCACAGATGTCCGACCAACGACCGGAACCATTTCCTTAACCTCGTCTTTGGATAATTTAATAGACCCTAATTTTTCTTTACTAACGTCAGAGGCTTTAAAACTAATATCCATCTTTTTAAATATAATCATAAATGCTTCACTCATGGCAAAGGTAGCCATCACCAGTAAAACGAAACTAATCCCATCCATCAAGTTAATATTGCCAAAATGAAATCGAGTAATGTCAGACAATGAATCCTGTCCAACAGTTGCCAAAGCGAGTCCAAACGCGGTCATAATCATGGCCTTTAGGAATTGCCCTTTGCTAGCAAATGCAGCAATTGACAAAAGACCGACACACATAAGAGCAAAGTAGTCAGCCGACTGGAAACTTAAACTCACCTTTGCCAGTTGAGGTGCTGCAACTAATAAGAATAGTGCGGCAATCGTTCCACCCGAAAATGAGGCGTAGGCTGCGATAGCCAATGCCTTTCCCGCCTGACCATTTTTGGCCATCGGGTAACCATCAAATGAACTCGATACCGTTCCTGCAACACCAGGAGCATTAATAAGGATAGAGGAGGTTGATCCACCAAAAATTGCGCCATAGTAGACACCTGCCATTAATATCATAGCCGAAGCTGGATCAAATCCATAAGTGATCGGTATCATCAGCGCTATTGCTGACATAGGACCGAGACCCGGCAACATTCCAATAATAGTACCGGCAAAGCAACCCATCATAACCATAATAATGTTATAGCCGCTGAAGGCGGTATTGACGCCAATCATTATTCCTTCGATCATGAAATCACTCCTAGAAATTGAAGGAAAGGGTCACGTATATAAACGTCTAATAATCCATGCAACATAAATTGCAAGCCGGCTACAACAGGGAAAGAACAAAGCAATAACACCTTGTAGCTACGGACACCCAAATAATAATAAGAAATTAATAGAAATAGGTTAGTAGACAAAAAGAATCCAACCGATTTGATAATAATGCCGTAGGTAAAAACCAAGACGAATAAAACGAAGACTTTCAGCCATTCAAATTGATCAAATGGCTCATCATCTTCGCCTCTGGACAAAACCAAGGTCAAAAAAGAAACGGCGATCCCAAGATAGGAAATAAATTTAGGAAACGTTCTTGCATTAAAGTCGGCATGTTCGTCAAAGGCAAAAACTTGAATTTCACCGGCAAGATAAGAGTAAACCAGAAAGAAAAGGAGAAAGATAAGCGCACTTATACGTGTATAGTTAATAGTCACTTACCTCTCTCCCTTTTTATAACAATCTTACTTTTTACTACAATCTTAAATAACGCCTAATTTCTTCATTAGAGCTGTCATTTCTACTGTCTGCTTCTCTAAGAAAGCCATGAAATCAAATCCAGGATTGTAGATGTTGACATAAGCGTTACGCTTACGTACAACTTCCCATTCTGGAGTACTTTGCATGTCGCCAAGCATTTTTGCAATTTGATATCTATCATACGCATCCATATTTGGAGGACCAAAGAAACCTCTCCAATTAACAAAATACGCATCATATCCTTGCTCTTTTAGCGTTGGGATGCTTGGAGCATCAGCTGAACGATCATTAGCTGTGATTCCCAATATGCGTACCTGGTCACCAGCACCTAGAGCTTCACTGAAGCCGGTAGATAGAATTTGTGCTTCACCAGAAAGCAATCCAGCTAAAGCTTGACCACCACCGTCATAAGGAATGTAGACAACGTTATTTGGGTTAGCGCCTGCAGATTGGAAAGCTAAAGCACCAATCAAATGGTCCATACTTCCACGTGTTGAACCTCCTGCCATCTTCACAGATTTTGGATCCGCATTATAAGCGCTCACAGCATCTGCAAATGTTTGGAAAGGCGAATCAGCTGCAACAGCAACTGCACCAAAGTCTCCGATAATTCCGGCAATTGGGGTTACATCTTTAAAAGACAAAACGCCACTTGCTGCACTATCAGACACATATCCTGAATGACGACTAATCGAACGCAGCACAATCGGTGTTGATTGCACCATAATAGTGTTTTTAGGCTGCGTTTTAATCATCCAAGCTAGTGCCTTACCGCCACCACCGCCAGACATGTTTTCAAATGATGCTGACTCGAGTAGACCAGATTTAACTAAAGCTTCTCCGGTACCTCTAGCGCATCCATCCCATCCTCCTCCAGCGCCGCCAGGAACAACAAAATGCAGTTTATCAACGGCAATTACTGAAGTTGAAAGAGCGCCAAACATAAACATTAAGGATAGAATTTTTATGAATATTTTTTTCATAATTACATACTCCTTTTTTAAAAAATTCTGCCCACCATTGAGCAAAATACCCAAATTTAAATTTCTTTTGAAATTTAAATTGAATTCGAATCTAATTTTATAAAAACATATTAAGAATACTAACAGTTAATCCTTTCTATAGTTAAAAAATAAAATCAACTCGGTGCCTGGTATTTTCATAAAACCAGCCATCGAAAATCATGGTACATATAATTTCTTTACACTAAGTCTTTCAATGAGTTGAATAGGAAAATCATATTCAATATTCAGTTCAAGGTTGTAGCAAAGATTTAGTAAACGTCTCGTGGCGGATATTGCCATTCTGTTAAATGGAATACGAACTGTAGTTAGTGGTGGGCTTGTATAGCGTGCTATATTCATATCATCATAACCCATTACTGAAATATCATTAGGTACTTCTAATCCTTTGTTTGTTATTGCAGCAATAGCGGACATCGCTGACTGGTCATTTCCACAAAAAAGGGCAGTAAAAGGTTTGTCTTGTTTTAATAAAGATAATGCACCCTCATAACCTTTTCTATAAGTGTAATCTCCTTCAAAAATTAACTCTTCAGGGATATTAGTGTTATTGTCATTAAGCGCACAAAGGAATCCTTGGTGTCTTTGATTTCCGTCATCAGTTTCTAACCATCCAGTAATACAAGCGATATTACTATGACCCTTATCTATCAAATGTTGTCCACAAACATAGCCAGCTTGATAGTGGTCAAAATAAAAACACTTATCATCAATTAGCTCAATTTTATTATTCAATAGAGTAATATTCGGGAATTCATTTTCGATCTGAAGTATTTCAAGAGCAGGAAGATCTGAGCCCCAAATAATTATTCCGTCACAACCTTTATTAATAAGCTTGTCAAATGATTGCCTGGAGGCGTTTGGATATTTACTAGAATTAAGTTCACCATCAGCAAAAATCAGATGTATTTCAAATTCTTTAAGCTCAGCCTCCATTTCTCTTAGAGTGCGTCTATTTATTTCACCAGATGTTTCAGTACCCCAGATGCCAATAGTATTCATTTTTTTTGAAACCAGTGAGCGAGCTGCCCTGCTTGGTGTGAAATTTAAGGCCCCCATTGCTTGGTTTACCTTTAACAGGGTTTTAGATGATACAGCGCCATTTCCGGAAAGAACTCTGGAAACAGTTCCAATTCCAACACCTGCTAACTTTGCTACATCTCTTATCGTTGACATAATTACTTAAGTTTTTTCTATATATTGTAATTTATTTTATAACATAATGTCTTTATTATATAGGCTTTTAAACAAATTTAGAGTATATGCTTAAATTTTTTTGTTTAAAATCAATAACTTATTGTTGACATAATCTATTTAAAAAATAAATTTGACATTGAATTTTATAAGACATAAAATGGAACCGGTTCCAATAGTAATAATTTATTTGGAATGAAAGTTGTTTTTTGTTAATTTTTGTTAAATATATATAGGAGAGAAACTTATGTTACTCAAAACTTTTAAGAAAACTGCTCTTGTTGCAACAGCACTATTAACTGGTGCTGTCAATGTGGCATCGGCAACAGAACTTGAAGTTACACACTGGTGGACTTCAGGTGGTGAGGCTAATGCTGTTGGAGAACTAGCTAAAGCTTTCAATGCAACTGGTCACACATGGGTCGATGGTGCGATAGCAGGATCTGGTGGTGTTGCAAGACCAATTATTATCAGTAGAATCCTTGGTGGTGAGCCTATGGGTGCCACTCAACTTAATCACGGACGTCAGGCTGAAGAGTTAATCGAAGCTGGACTTCTTTTAGATTTGACAGATGTTGCTGAAGCTGAAGGCTGGAAAGATGTAATTTATCCATCAAAACTGTTGGATGCATGTACAGTCGATGGACGTGTCTTTTGTGCGCCAGTTAATATTCATTCAGCGCAATGGTTATGGTTGAGCCACGATGCCTATGCAACGGCTGGTGTTGCGGTTCCATCTAACTGGGATGAGTTTGTTGCTGCTGGTCCAGCGCTTCGTGCTAACGGGATTGTTCCTTTGGCGCAAGGGCAACAAGGATGGCAAACAGGGCTAACTTTTGGTGTAATTGCTACAGCCTTAGTTAGTGATGAAGCCTGGTATGCGGTTAACCGTGATAAAGATGCTTCGGTTGCAGGTGGTTCAGAATATGCTCGTGTTTGGAGCGCTTTTGATGATGCTCGTAAAATGGCAATCGGATCAAACGTTGGTGACTGGAACCTAGCTACAAACCTCGTTATTACGGGTAAAGCGGGTGGTCAAATCCATGGTGACTGGGCACAAGGCGAGTTTAGCGTTGCTGGTTCAGTTGCTGGTACGGACTATTCATGTTTACCTGGTTTAGGTGAGCGTGAAATCTTAGATACTGGTGGTGATGCATTCTACTTCCCAGTTCAGGACGATGCTGATGTTGAAGCGGCTCAAAAAGAGTTAGCTGCACTTCTTGTTTCTCCTGCAGTACAAGTGGCATTTAACCTTAAGAAAGGTTCATTGCCAATTCGCGGTGACATTGATATGTCAACTGCGAATGATTGTATGCAGAAAGGTCTGAAGATTCTTGCTGGAGGTAATGTAATTCCTTCAGGTGATATTCTTCTTTCACCTGATACACAGAATCAGATTCAAGAACTAATGTCAACATTTTGGAGTGACTTGTATATGAATGCTGAGGATGCTCAAGCTAAATATGCTAAGATCATTGGAACTGCTGACTAAGTATTAATAAAAAAGACTGTCGAGCTTATCTAGGGCTCGGCAGTTCTTCATCTGATAATCCTAGTTTCTATTAAATATTTTTTTAACCATTTCTTGTAAATTATAATAATATTTATGCTTACAAAAGTTCAGCCTGAAAGATTTTTTATTGGTTCAGTAACGTTGGCCTTTGTTTCATTGATATTAGCCACTGTTGGGATAAAATCTCAGCTATTTCAAAATATTCAGTACCTAATTCTACTTTTTTCCTCCCTTTCAGTAATTTGGATTGGATTTAAGGCTGGAAAATTTATATTTATTACGAATCGACTTCGAAAGCAAGCACTAGGCTGGCTTATTACAGCAACATTCTCAGCAACGCTTTGGTTATTTGCTCAAAAAGATATTCAGTCAATATTTCCAGTACTTAAAGGCTATCGCAAAGTCTTGAATACATTCGAGTCTTTCGCTTTGTTCGCGACAGTTGTTTGTATTTTATTTGCTTTAATATTGTTTATCGTTGGATCGAGAGATTCTAAATTAGATCGCCCAGGATTTATTGAGCGCTCCCTTGTTAATAATTTGTCTAGCAAAATTGCAGCATTGCCTATGGTGTTTACTGCTATTGGTGTTTTCGTTATAGCAACCTTGTGGACGGTTTATCATTCGTTTACGAATAGCCGTATGCTTCCAAAAAGTGAGTTTGTTGGGCTTGGTCAATATGAGCGTCTCTGGAGCTCTGATCGCTGGTATCTCTCGATAGAGAATCTTGCAATTTATGGGATCTGTTCGTTGATTTTTTCACTTTTTATTGGTTTTATGTTGGCGGCCTTATTAGATCAAAAAACAAGGTTTGAAAATACTTTTAGGACAATTTTTTTATACCCATTTGCTCTAAGTTTTATTGTTACAGGACTAGTATGGCAATGGATTTTAAACCCAGATTATGGCGTTGAAAAGATTGTTCGATCGTTAGGTTTTGATTCATTTGTATTTAACCCGCTTTACAATGCAGATATCGTAATTTATGGAATTCTTGTTGCGGGTCTTTGGCAGGGCACAGGCTTTATCATGTGCCTTATGTTGGCAGGTCTTCGAGGAATTGATCAGGAGATTTGGAAGGCTGCAAGAATTGACGGTATTCCAATGTGGAAAACATATATTCAAATCGTCATTCCAATGATGCGTCCAGTTTTTGTTACAACACTTGTCATCATTGCTGCTGGAATTATAAAAGTATACGACTTGGTTGTTGCTCAAACATCAGGCGGCCCAGGACTCTCTTCGGAGGTCCCTGCAAAATATGTATACGACTACATGTTTAACGCACAAAATCTTGGTCAAGGCTTTGCTGCTTCCACCATGATGCTTGTTTCTGTCCTAATTGTTTTGATTCCTTTTGCCTATTTAGAGTTCGGAAGGCGCAAGCATGGCTAATTCTACCGTTGTACATTCAATAGATGGACCTAGAGGGCCAAAACCACGCAAAATGCTGAGTCGCAGAAATATCATTCTTTACGGGACATTGCTTGTTGTCGCGGTATATTACCTGATTCCACTTTATGTGATGTTGGTTACATCGGTAAAGGGTATGCCAGAAATACGTTTAGGTAATATCTTTTCACCTCCAGTTGAAGTTACTTTTGAGCCTTGGGTTAAGGCATGGGCACAGGCTTGTACGGGACTTAATTGCGATGGATTATCTAGAGGCTTCTGGAATTCAGTTAAAATCACCATACCCTCAGTTTTTGTATCAATAGCAATCGCATCAATTAATGGCTACGCTTTGGCAAACTGGCGCTTTAAGGGAGCCAATCTGTTTTTTACTATATTAATATTTGGCGCATTTATTCCTTATCAGATTATGATTTATCCACTTGTAATATTGTTACGTGATTTGGGGCTTTATACAAAATTACCTGGCTTAATTCTTATTCATACTATTTTTGGAATGCCAATTTTGACACTGTTATTTCGTAATTATTTCACAACCATCCCCGAAGAGCTTTTTAAAGCTGCTAGAGTTGATGGGGCAAGATTTTGGGGAATATACTTCCGCGTCATGATGCCGATGTCACTACCGATATTCGCCGTCGCTATTGTTTTGCAGGTGACGGGTATATGGAATGATTTCTTGTTTGGAGTCATTTATACAAAACCAGATACTTACCCAATGACAGTTCAGCTTAATAACATTGTGAACTCTGTTCAAGGGGTAAAAGAATATAACGTGAATATGGCTGCTACCTTGTTAACGGGACTGGTGCCTTTGGCCATCTACTTTATCTCAGGAAAACTCTTTGTGCGCGGTATTGCTGCCGGCGCAGTTAAAGGATAATTAAAAAATGAATAGTATAGAAATTAAAAAACTATCACTTAATTTTGGCGAAGTTGTGGTCTTGAAGGACCTAGATTTATCGATTAAAAAAGGAGAATTTTTGGTGCTCTTGGGAGCTTCAGGTTGTGGTAAATCAACATTATTGAACTGCATCGCTGGGTTATTGGATGTTACTGATGGGCAGATTTTTATCAATGGGCAAAACGTCACCTGGTATGAACCTGCGCAGAGGGGTATTGGTATGGTGTTCCAATCCTATGCGCTTTATCCACAAATGACGGTCAAGGGCAACCTTTCGTTTGGTCTGAAAAATGCAGGGCTACCCAAAGAGGAAATTGAAAATCGTGTTAAGCACGCTTCTGAGATTCTACAGATTGAATCGCTTTTGGACCGCAAACCTGCTGCGCTGTCTGGAGGTCAACGCCAGAGAGTTGCCATAGGCCGTGCTTTGGTTCGGGATGTTGAAGTCTTTCTGTTTGATGAGCCTTTATCTAATTTGGATGCGAAGTTGCGTACTGAGCTCAGAGTCGAGATTAAGCGACTACACCAGAAACTGAACAATACCATGATTTATGTTACTCATGACCAGATTGAAGCCATGACTTTGGCAGACCGCATTGCCGTTATGAGAGACGGTCTCATTCAGCAATTTGATACCCCTAAAAAAATTTATAACAATCCTGTTAACAAGTACGTTGCTGGATTTATTGGCTCCCCGAGTATGAACTTTTTAAAGGGCACAATATTACAGGATGGCAAACCCATATTTAAGTTGGAGGGAGGCTTGGACGAATCACCCGATCTGAGTAATTACAAATTTCAAGAAAGTATTAAAGCTGAAACGCAGGTTTGGTTAGGCATACGTCCTGAGACTATTGTGACTGGAGATGAAGCAAAAAATATGCCAGTGAACTTCAGTCTTGAAGTAGAAGTTTTTGAACCTATGGGTGCGGACACATTGGTATGGTCACAGATAGGCGGACAGGAGTTTCGTTTTATGGTTGATGGCAACAGTTCAGTAAATGTTGGTGACAGAGTTACAGTTGGTTTTGACCCAGCTCATGCGTCAATTTTTGATATAGACAATGAAGAGCGCTTGTAAATGTGAGTCAAGATTGATAATTAAAAGATTCAATTTGGGGGAGCTGTGACCTCCATGAAGAACTCTCCTATTAGCTTGTCCATCACAATTGAACTTGGTAGGAGATTAACGGCTTAGCTGATGGCGATTTCTCCTGCCATCAGCAAAGGCTTTAATTGAAATTGCTAGTGATTAAATAATAAACAACAATATATATTTTCGGAGTAATAATGTATAGATTTCCAAAAGACTCAAAACTATGTGACCCAAAATTTCTTTTTGGGGTAGCAACCGCATCTTATCAAATTGAAGGTGCAACAGATGTTGATGATCGTTGTCCATCAATTTGGGATACTTTCTGTGCTAAGCCTGGTGCAGTTTATAAACAACATAACGGGGATGTCGCTTGTGATCATTACCATCTATATCAGGATGATGTAAATTTGATTGAAAATTTGGGTATGGATGCCTATCGACTTTCAATAGCGTGGCCTCGAATTATTAGACCTGACGGCACAATTAACCAAAAAGGTTTGGATTTTTATGACCGAGTCATTAGCGCATTGGAAGAGAAAAATTTAACCATCATGGCTACACTTTATCATTGGGACTTGCCACAGTATCTCGATGATGAGGGTGGCTGGCTGAATCGAGAAACTGCATACAAATATGCTGAATATGTTGAAGTTGTAAGTTCATATTTTGGCGATAGAATTAATTTTTATGCCACCTTGAATGAACCATGGTGTAGCGCCTTTCATGGTTACCGTGATGGTAAACATGCTCCAGGAATTGCAGACGATAAGTCCGCCTTTCAGGCTTCCCATAATTTACTACTAGCCCATGGCCTAGCTGTCCCTATATTAAGAAATAATGCGGTTAATTCTAAACACGGTATTGTGCTTAACTTTACCCCCGCTTATCCAGTTAATGAGTCTGCCATAGATGTCACTAATTTTGCTGATGAATACAATCATTGGTTTATTAAGCCGATTATGGATGGTGAATATCCCGAGACAGTCTATCAGCACCATATTGATGTGATGCCAACTATTGAAGACGGCGATATGGATATTATTAGCGCCAACATTGACTTTTTGGGGGTTAATCAATATTCACGAGGTGTGATTGATCAGGACGGCCAATATCCAAACTATAAACAAGTTCATTTGAGTGATGTTGAACGCACTCATATTGGTTGGGAAGTTTATCCCGATGCGTTACTTAAGTTGTTGACAGATTTACACCAAAACTACCAATTGCCTCCTATTTATATCACTGAAAACGGAGCTGCTGTTGATGACCATGTTGTCGATGGTACTGTAGAAGATGAACAGCGCTGTCGCTATTACCAGAACCACTTATCCTCTGTTGATCAGGCAATCCGAAAAGGGGTTGATATTAGGGGATATTTTGCTTGGAGCTTGATGGATAATTTTGAATGGTCTGAGGGATACAAGATGCGTTTTGGTATCGTCTATGTTGATTATAAAACTCAGAAAAGAACACCTAAGCGCAGCGCATTATGGTTTAAAGAATTTTTAAACGCTCGTCAGCAATTAATAAATTAGTTAAGTAAGAAATTAAACATTTAATATTTGTTGAACAAAAAACTTAAAATTATGTTGAATACAGTAAAAATCAAGAAAATAAAAGTTCTATATGTAGTCGCGTTGATTTCATATATTCTATTCTTCTTATTTATATACATTATGAAATAATCTAATCTTATGATTTATTTAAACTAACAGAAGATGTTATTTAATTCAAAAATGATAATCTATGTAATAAAATCTTAAACAAAGGGAGAAATTGATTAGCGCCATGGATACATATAACATTGAAGGAAAAATAGTTAAGGAAGATGACAGGTATATTGTTAAGGATAACACTTCTCTTAATCATCTCGTAATAAGCACTACAACTCTTCACCCTGACAAATCTACCAGTGGCCATAAGCATGAAGGCCAGGAAGAAGTCTATATATTTATGAAGGGTAGTGGCAGGATGGAGCTGGATGACAAAGTATTTGATGTCAAAGAGGGTGATCTTATATTAATTGAGGATGGCGTTTTTCATCGAGTACACAACACAGGTACGGTAGACTTGTATATGGTTTGTGTATTTGATGGTGGTAGGAATCACTGATATTGTGAGCAAGAAAGAGTTTTATAATCTGTTAGGGGATATTGGAGGAACAAACGCAAGATTTGCTATTGTTTCTAAAGGCAGCTCAGAATTAATAAACATAAAGACTCTCCAGTGTGAGAAATTTGAAACTATTCAGCAGGCTATCCGATTCTATCTATCTTCTATTGAAGACATTCAAATTAGCTCAGCTTGCATTGCATCAGCAGGAACAGTTCATTTAGATACCTTTAAACCATCAAATAATGATTGGGTCATCAATAAATCTGAAGTTTCATCAGTGCTAAACAATATTCAAGTAAGCTGGATTAATGACTTTAATGCTCAAGCCCTTGCTACTACGGAATTAACTGATAACGATATAGTAACCATCAAGGCCGGTATTGAGCAGCCTGACAGGTTAAGGTTGGCTATAGGTCCTGGCACTGGGTTGGGTGTTTGTGGTTTGGTAAGATCCTCTAGTGGATGGGTTCCAGTTCCAACACAGGGCGGCCATTCAGATCTTGCGCCGAATACTTCTTTGGAAATTGAAATTCTGACCTTGTTGCAGAAAAAGTTTGGTCATGTTGCAGTTGAAAGAGTGTTATCTGGACCAGGTATCGTTAATTTGTATGAAGCTCTGTGTCAAATCAATGGAAAGGAAATTTTGTTTCATTCTCCTTCAGAAATAACTACTGCCGCTATAAATCCAAGCCCGGACCATTTATCTAAAGAAACACTTCATTTATTTTGCCAAATATTTGGCTCAGTAACTGGAAGTATTGCTTTAACGACAGGCTCTTTAGGTGGGATATACATCACTAGCGACCTGATACGCAATTTTCTAGATTTTTTCATTGGTAGTGAGTTTGTACAAAACTTCGAGAATAAAGGGCGCATGAAATTTTATATGACTGATATACCTATCTATCTATCAAAAAAAGAAAACATGGGTTTATTGGGAGCCACCCATTATTTAAATCATTTATAGCGACATTAGGTTGTTTATTATTTAATCACTATAAAGTGTAATTAAAGCTTTTGCTGGCGACAGGAGAAGTAGTCGCCAGCTAAGCTCGAACCTCCTACCAAATTCAATTGTGATGGACAAATTAATAGAAGGATCTACATGAGGGGTCACTATTCCCTCAAACTGCTTTATTTAGTGTTCATGACTTCTAGTACTCATTACTTCGTGACAAACTCCGGATAGGCTTCTAAACCACACTCGGAAAGATCGACACCGTCTTCCTCCTCTTCATCTGAGACTCGAATACCCATAGCTGTTTTGAGACCTAGCCATAGTAATAATGAAGTCCCAAATACCCAAACAAAGATAGTGCCTGCGCCAACTAACTGACCTAGAAAGGAAGCACTGTTATTAGTTAAAGGTACTGCCAATAGTCCCCACAATCCAACTACACCATGAACCGAAATTGCGCCCACTGGGTCGTCGATTTTAAGTTCGCGATCAAGCCAAACAATAGAAAGCACCACAATCAATCCACCCACAGCACCAATTAGTGTTGCCACAAGAGCGCTAGGAGTGTCTGGACCTGCGGTAATTGCTACAAGACCTGCCAAGGCACCATTCAGCGCCATAGTTAAGTCGGCTTTACCGAACCAAGCTTTAGCAAGTAAAAGTGATGCGATTACGCCTCCAGCTGCCGCCGCATTAGTATTTAAAAATACCATTGCTACTGCATCGGCACTTTCTTTGCTAGCCATTGCTAGTACTGAGCCGCCATTAAAGCCGAACCACCCCATCCAAAGAATAAACGTACCTAAAGTTGCCAAAGGCAGGTTTGCGCCAAGCATCGGCTTGGAGTTACCATCTTTGTCATACTTTCCTTTGCGTGGACCGAGTATAAGAACACCTGCAAGTGCTGCTGCAGCTCCTGCCATATGAACGATACCTGAACCCGCAAAATCTAAAAACCCAAAGTCATCGCCCAAGCTATATATACCAAAAACGCTTGCGCCACCCCAAGTCCATAAACCTTCCATTGGGTAAATAATAGTAGTGAAAATTGCAGCAAAAACAAAAAACGAAAACAACTTCATTCGTTCAGCTACAGCTCCAGAGACAATCGACATTGCGGTTGCCACAAAAACTACCTGGAAGTAAAAGTCAGCTGCGTTTGAATAAGTTTCGCCCTCGCCACTAATGCCGTCTAGCAATAATCCACCACCATACATTAAGTCGTATCCATAGACCATATACATCGTACAAGCGATTGCAAATAAGCCAATATTTTTAGTTAAAATTTCAGCTGTATTTTTACTCCTAACAAGGCCAGCTTCTAGCATAGAGAAACCTGCCGCCATCCACATTACTAGAGCACCCATTACTAAAAAGTAGAAGGTGTCAAGGGCATATTGTAATTCTAATATTTGATTTTCCATATCCCTCTCCTATACTGCTTCAGGACCGGTTTCACTCGTACGAATACGGATCACCTGTTCTAAACTTGTTACAAAAATCTTACCGTCACCAATCTTTCCACCATTGATTTTGCAAGTTGCTATGATGGTGTTAATCACCTCTTCAACTTGCTCATCAGTAATGGCAATTTCTAATTTAACTTTCGGTAAGAACTCAACCACAAACTCAGCTCCGCGATAAAGCTCAGTATGGCCTTTTTGACGACCAAACCCTTTCACTTCAGTCGCTGTAACACCTGTTACGCCAACCTCAGAAAGAGCCTCTCTTACGCTATCCAGCCTTTTAGGTTGGATAACTGTTGTTACCATTTTCATATTAATACTCCTTAAAACGAAAACAAAAAAAAAGGCCCACTACCCCCTCTTTATAACGCAAGGGGTAGTAGGCCTCTATACCAGTTCAGCTCAACTTTAAACTGACGAAAAAAAACGCTTATCTAGGAAAATTTCCCAAATAAACGTCAATGTCTTATCTTAACAACCATCTTTGGTTATTAAGTGTGGTTTATTATACACGGTCAATTTATTTTGTGTGAAACCAATCTATAATGTATCGTTTCAAATTACATATAAGAATTTAAAGTTGTCTTTGTATAAATCTGTGAACAAACACGAGATGCCTGACTCTCCAAAGATTGGAGTCTTGCTGACCAATCTTGGTACCCCTGATGCTCCAACCAAAGCCGCAGTTAGACCTTTTCTGAAGGAATTGTTGTCAGACCCAAGAGTTGTTGGAACGCCTCCGCCGAGATGGCTTTGGATGTTCATCCTTAATGGGATTATATTAAATATACGTCCAAAAAAATCTGCAAAAAAATATCAATCTGTATGGGATACGCATGGTGAAGGTTCTCCCTTATTGGCAATCTCTAAAAAACAAAAAAGTGCGGTTGAGAAAGCACTCAATGAGCAGTCACCAGATGAATTTAGTGTTGCCCTTGGTATGCGTTATGGGAACCCCTCTATCTCATCTGCATTAAAGATTCTGGAATCTGAAAATTGTGAAAAAATATTAGTTCTTCCGTTATATCCTCAGTATGCATCTT
Source organism: gamma proteobacterium SCGC AAA007-O20 (assembly GCA_000213395.2). Taxonomy (GTDB): domain Bacteria; phylum Pseudomonadota; class Gammaproteobacteria; order PS1; family Pseudothioglobaceae; genus Pseudothioglobus. Next base: position 2,866 of record AFHY01000015.1, on the reverse strand, counting down.
CGTCAACAGGCTCTGCATTAGATGCAGTTAGTGATGAGATAAAAAAATGGCGGAAAGTACCAGAGTTGGGTTTTATTAATTGTTATAACGAGGAAGATTCATATATTCAATCATTGGCTAATAGTGTGAAAGAGTTTCAAGAAATTCACGGCGTTCCAGACCTTTTGTTGATGTCTTATCACGGAATTCCAAAAAGCCAATTTGATAAAGGGGATAAATATCCTTGTCAGTGTTGCGAAACCAGTTATCTGCTGGCATCAAAATTAAATCTTCATGCCGATGATTATAAGATGACGTTTCAATCAAGAGTCGGGGTAGGGGAATGGATGAAAGATTACACTGATGAAACCTTAAAATCTCTTCCTAGTAAGGGTGTTAAAAATGTGCAAGTTATTTGCCCCGGTTTTTCCGCAGATTGTCTAGAAACCATTGAAGAGATTGGGGAAGAAAATAGGTCATATTTTATGAATACTGGTGGTGATTCATATAACTATATTCCTGCACTTAATGACAGAGAAGACCATATTAATTGTCTAACTCAAATGATTATAAATAAGAGCGAGGAATTGAAAACCTAGAATGAAAATTTCTCAAATATGATAAAATTCATAAATTTACAAGACCCCTATTAACTACTGTTATTGTATTGGGGTCTTTTTATATATCTGGAGCTAACATGAAAGTAGGAAAAGATAAAGTTGTATTGATGCATTACACGCTTAAGAATGATGCAGGAGAAGTCATCGACTCTTCTGATGGTGCTGATCCTTTACCATTTTTACAGGGTCATGGCAACATCATACCTGGCTTAGAGAGTGCCCTTGAGGGCTCTAAGGTGGGTGATAAACTCGACGTCTCCATAAAGCCAGAAGAAGGCTATGGAGAGCGTATGAAGGATGCCATTCAAGAGATTCCAAGCTCTGCACTCCAGGGTGTTGATGAGGTTAAAGTAGGAATGCAGCTTCAGTCACAAGACAAAGACGGCAATGCGTTTCTTGTTTCCGTAACTAAAATTGAAGATGACAAAATCACTGTAGACGGGAATCATCCATTGGCAGGCCAGACCCTTCACTTTTCAGTCAGCATCGAATCTGTAAGGAAGGCTGAAGCTGAAGAGTTGTCACATGGGCACGTTCATGCCGACGGACAACATAATCATTAGAGTTCAAACCAATAACGGGCATTAGTGATGCCAATTGATGTTTGTCCGTTATGTAATTCCAATCTAACAGAAAGCTTCCATAAAGATAGTTATCGTGAATACTTGAAATGTGGTAATTGCGATTTCGTTTTTGTTCCTAAAATTTATCACCTCTCAGAGAGGGATGAAAGGGCTCGATATGACACGCATAACAATAACCCAGAGGATGACAGGTATCGTAACTTTTTGTCTCAACTATTAAATCCTCTACAAGAGAGAATTTCTAAAGGCGCAAGTGGGCTCGATTTTGGTTCTGGTCCAGGGCCGACACTATCTTTGATGCTTAAAGAGTGTGGTCATAGCGTTGATCTGTATGACAAGTTCTATGCCAAGAATGATGTTGTATTTGAAAACGAATATGACTTTATTACTGCAAGCGAGGTGGTAGAGCATTTAAGACAACCTTTAGTCGAATTAAGCCGACTTATGGGTCTACTAAAGAGTAACGGTGTATTCGCAATTATGACTCAAATTCTCACACCTCAAATAGACTTTAATCAATGGTACTACAAGAATGACCCTTCTCATATCGGTTTTTTTAGTGAAAAGGCATTGAACTTCTTAGCCGAAAAGTGGCAAGCAGAGCTTCATGTCATATCAGAAAGAGTTGTTATTTTTAAAAAATAACACTCTATTCGGGTAATAGATTCAGATAATTTTCGTATCGAGAGGGATGCATTTCACCTGCATCAAGTGCAACTTTGACTGCACAGTCTGGTTCATTGATGTGATGACAGTTCCTGAATCGGCATTGCCCGATCAATGCTTTAAATTCTCTAAAGCCATTCACAATCTGTTTAGCATCAAAATCATCTAACTGAAACTCTCTAATACCAGGAGAGTCAATCAAGTCTCCACCGCTCGGAATGTGATAGATTGTGGTATTGGTTGTGGTGTGCTTTCCAAGCTTACTTTTTGTTGATATCTCGTTAACACGAAGTTCCAAGTCAGGGATTAAAGTATTAATGAGTGACGACTTTCCAACTCCAGATTGACCCAAAAAGATATTTGTTTTATCAGCCAATTGATCTTTCAATGACTCAAGATTGAGCTGTTTTTTGATGCTTATAAAATGTACCTGGTAGTTAATATTTTGGTACAAAGAAAAGTCTTTATAGAGTTGATCTAAATCATCAACAAGTTCAATTTTATTGACAATGATATTAATCGGCAGTTTTGAATTCTCAGCCAAAATTAAATAACGATCAATGAGCTCAAATTGATAGTGTGGCTCTGTCGCCACAACAAGCCAGAGCTGGTCGATGTTTGTAGCAATCAATTTATTTTTTTGTGAAAGCTCGTTTCCTCGAGGTAAGATTGCTGTTACGATGCCCTCGATATCACCAGCAGGTTGAAAAATAACTTCATCTCCGGCTACTGATAAACCTATATTTTGTCTACCAGTGCACTGAAAAAGCTCTCCTGTAGATGATTCAACTAGTTGGCGTTGACCGTATCTAGTGATAACACGTCCTTGCTGAGATAATTCTTCATTTGTGATATTTTTTTCAGTTTCAATTGCTGCCTTGTTGGCTCTAGCAATGCGTTCAGATTGCACTTTTTCAATGCGCCATTTTTGTCTTCGAGTTAGAGACATAGAAAAGTGTCCCCTGTAAACATAGACTCGGTCATCTTATCCCAAACACAAAAGTGATGCTTTGCATG